>DASYPO010000390.1:0-5642 GCA_036006545.1 Bryobacteraceae bacterium | reverse complement strand
CGATTCGTCACGCCCACCGCCGTTACGCCCGGAAGCGCACTCACGCGCTCGATCGCCTGGCGGAAGAATTCGTAGCGTCGCGGAAGATCGGGATAGCGCGTCGCCGGAAGATTGACGTTCGCGGTGAGTACACGCTCCACGTCGAAGCCTTTATCGACTTGCATCAGGCGCACGAAACTATTCAGCAGCAGACCGGCGGCGACCAGACACACGGTGCTGAGTGCCACTTCGAGGCTGACCAACAATGCACGAACTCGCGCGCCTTGACGGCTATCGGTCGCACTGCGGCTCGATCCACGCAGTCCTTCTTGTGGATCCGTGCGCGCGCCACGCCACGCGGGCAGCAGGCCAAAGAGAACGCCGCACAGGATCGACACGCCGAGCGCGAACAGCAGAATACGCAGGTCGATATGAATCTCCGCGGCGCGCGGCAACGCAGTGGGCGCGGCAGCGATAACCGCACCCAGCGACCATCCCGCGATCGCGACCCCGATGGCTCCGCCGGGAATCGCGAGCAGCAAACTTTCGGTCAGCGCTTGACCGAGGAGTCTCGCACGTCCGGCGCCTAGTGCCGCGCGAATGGCAAGCTCGCGTCGCCGCGTGGTGGAACGGGCGAGCAGCAGATTCGCAAGGTTTACACAGATGATCAGCAGCACCGCACCCACGGCGGCCAGCAGCATGAGCAGACCTTGTCGCGATCGGCCCGTCATTTGTTGTTGAAGGGGTGCGATTACCGCGCGCAGGTTGGTCCGCTCCGAGAACGTACTATCGATTGCTGCCTGAATGGAATTCAGTTCGTCCAGCGCTTGCGCCGCGGTCACGCCGGGCTTGAGTCGCGCCAGGCCGCCGTAGTTGAAATCGCCGAACGGGGCCATTTCTTCGTCGCGAATCGCGAACGGCTTCCAGATGTCGGGATCGAAATCGGGCGCGCCGGCGAGCGAATAGAGATGACTCTGGCGCGGAATCTGAACGCCGGGGGGCAGCACGCCGACCAGTTCGTGCGGCACGCCGTCCAGGAGAATCTTCTGACCGAGAATCGCGCGAACGCCGTGGAAGCGGCGCTGCCAGAATGCGTCCGATAGAATCACGACCGCGTCGTGTCCCGGTTGGTCTTCCTCCTCGAGGAAATTGCGGCCGAGCTGGGGTTGCACGCCCAACATCGGAAACATGCTGGAGGAAACGCGCGCGCCCAGCACGCGCTCGGGATCGCCGCTCGAGGTGAGGTTGAAGATCGCGCTGGACAGCATCGCGATCTGCTCGGCCGAGGTCCAACGTTTGCGCCACTCACGAAAATGCATGGCGTTCACCGGGGTTGTCGTCGAAAAGTTCGACAGGCCACGTGCGGATTCCTGAATAGCGTAGAGACGGTCGGCATTGGGGAAGGGAAGCGGGCGCAGCAGCACATGGTCGACCACGGTGTACATCACGGTGTTCGCGCCGATGCCGACCGCGAGAATCAAAATGACGACCGCGGAGAATCCGGGGGCGCGAAGGAGGCTGCGGATCGCGTAGCGGAGTTGTGCCGGCATGAGAATCCCTGTGTCTACGACGACATTACGCAGCGGGGGTTAGGCCAGTATGCAAATCATATGTATGCAAAACTAAAGTAACCATGAACGCTGGAACATTCTTAGTCGCAATTGTTCTGGCATTGGCGCTCGGCGCAGTGCTCGGCGGACTGTGGCTGCGCAGCCGCACGCCCCCTCAACCACCACCCGAGGACACCCGTCCGATCACCGATACCCTGCAACGTATCGAAACGCAGATGCGTGATTTCGAAGCGCAGCGGCAGCACATGCTGGGTGGACTGGAGCATCAGATCGGCGCGCTGAGCCGCGAAACCGTCGCGCTTTCGCATGCCCTTCGATCCCCCAACGCGCGCGGCCGCTGGGGCGAGCTGACCTTGCGTCGCGTCGCAGAACTCGCCGGTATGGTCCCGTATTGCGATTTCTTCGAGCAGTCCGCAAGCGCCTCGGGACAACGGCCCGACATGCTGGTGCGCCTGCCCGGCGGACGCACGCTGGCGGTCGACGCGAAAGTTCCGCTGGCGGCGTATCTTGACGCCGAAGCCGCGACCGACGAGTCCGGTCGCAACGTCGCGCTGGATCGTCACGCGCAGCAGGTGTTGCGGCACGCCATGCAGCTCGGCACGCGCGAATATTGGGCGCAGTTTCAGCCCGCGCCCGAAATGGTCGTGCTATTCCTCGCGGGCGACCATTTCCTGAGCGCTGCCCTGGCGCGCAACGGTGAATTGTTGGAGCAGGCACTCGCGCGAAAAGTGCTGCTTGCGACGCCGGTTACGCTGGTGAGCGTGTTGAAAGGAATCGCGTACGGATGGCGGCAGGAGAGGCTCGCGCAGAACGCGGGCGAACTACGGCGCATCGCCGGCGAGTTTTACGATCGCGTCCGCGGGTTCGCCGACTTCTACGCCGACTCAGGCCGGCACCTTGCGAAAGCCGTCGACGCTTACAATCGTTCCGTGGGTTCCTGGGATTCGCGACTCGCGCCGTCGCTCAAGCGCATGCGTGAGTTGGGCGCGGGCGGAGCGAATGAAGCGCCCGAGTTACCGCGCGTCGACGTCGCCATTCGCGACCCGCATGGTTTAACACCAACCCCCGGAGCAGATCGCCCCGCATGATGCGCCGCTTCTTCCTGTTCCTCTCCACGCAGAGAGGGCTGCGAAGGTGGATGGAGTCCTCCCCAGCCGCGAAAGCAGTGACCCGCCGATTCATCGCGGGCGAGACGCTCGCCGAAGAGATGAACGTGTGTGCGCAGCTCCAGAAGGACGGCGTCTTTTCGACGCTCGATCATCTAGGCGAAAACGTCACGCAACCCGCCGAGGCAGCAGTGTCGCGCGACGCTTACCTCGAAGCCCTGGGGCAAATCGCCGAGCGCTCCTTGCCGTCCACCGTCTCGATCAAGCTCACGCAGTTCGGTCTCGACCTAGGTGACGACGTGTGCCTGGCGAACGTTCGCGCGCTCGCCGCGAAGGCCAAGGAAGTTGGGAGTTGTGTCGAGATCGACATGGAATCGAGCGCGTATACAGACCGCACGCTGGCGGTCGCGGAGAAAATCCGTGCCGAGTTCGGGTGCGTGCGCGCGGTGATTCAGGCATATCTGCACCGCAGCGCGGCGGACATCGATCGCATGAACGCGGCGGGGATTCAGGTGCGACTGTGCAAGGGCGCGTACAACGAGCCGGACACGATCGCGTTCGCCGAAAAACGCGAGGTGGATCGCAACTACGTCGTGCTAATGAAGACGCTGCTGGACCGCGGCGCGTATCCTGCTATCGCGACGCACGACGAGCGGATTGTGGGCGAGGCGTTTCGCTATGTTCGCGAACGCAAAATTGCGGCGGACAAGTTTGAGTTTCAGATGCTGTACGGGATTCGGCGCGACCTGCAGAAGCGGATCATCGATTTCGGGTATCGGCTGCGTGTGTACGTGCCGTACGGGACCGAATGGTATCCGTACTTCATGCGCCGTCTGGCAGAGCGCCCGGCCAACGTCTGGTTCTTGTTACGAAATCTTTTTCGTTAATCTGCGTTTATCTGCGTCCATCTGCGGCTTACAACGGGACTTGTTCCACGATCTCGATCCCAAAAGCGTCCAGCCCCAGCACTTTGCGCGGATGATTCGTCAGCAGGCGAATCGTGGTGAGTCCGAGATCCGCCAGAATCTGCGCGCCGATTCCAGATTCGTGCTGTGGCTGCACCGGGCCCTCGCCTGGAGCATAATGTTTCCGCAGCCCGAGCCCAGTCTGGTGCAGATACACCAGCACGCCCGTGCCTTCCTTCGCAATCCTTTCCAAGGAAGCCCGAATCGTCCGCGCACAATCGCAGCGCGTCGATCCGAATACGTCGCCGTACAGACAGCGCGCGTGCATCCGCACCAGAACCTGCGGTTGATTCGCGACGTCGCCACGCACCAGCGCCGTATGCGCTTCGCCATCGAAAGCACTGACGTAGGTAATGGTTTTGAACGACCCGAATTCGGTATCGACGCAGCCTTCCGCGCGCCGATCGATGAAGCGTTCGGTCTCCAGGCGATGGCGAATCAGTTGCGCCACCGAAATCATCTTGAGTCCATGTCGCGCACAGAAATCGGTCAGTTCCGGCACGCGAGCCATCGACCCATCCGGGTTCATGATTTCGCAGATCACGCCGCCCGGTCCGAATCCTGCAAGCCTCGCCAGGTCCACCGCCGCTTCGGTTTGCCCCGCGCGAACCAGCACCCCACCCTCGCGCGCGCGTAATGGAAAAACGTGACCCGGGCGTGCCAGATCCTGCGGCCGGCACTTCGGATCCATCGCGACTCGAATGGTGTGCGCTCGATCCGCCGCTGAGATTCCGGTGGTCACGCCTTCCGCCGCGTCGATCGCTTCGCAGAACGCCGTGCCGAAGCGCGACGTATTCATCGCAGACATCAGTGGCAGATGCAGCGCGTCGCACTTTTCCGGCGTGAGCGAGAGGCAAATTAGCCCGCGGCCGTGCATGGCCATGAAGTTGATTGCCTCAGGCGTGATGGCTTCGGCGGCCATGGTGAGATCGCCTTCGTTCTCGCGATCCTCATCGTCGGTCACCACCAGCATGCGGCCTGCGCGGAAATCTGCGAGGGCTTCCGGAATGGACGCAAAGGGCATACTTGAACTGAATCTTCAGGATAACCGACGAGCTCACTAGGTGGCTAAAAATCTCGTTTCGCATTGCAGACTAGGTGACCCGCGCTCCTTTGCTGTCCAGCGGGATCTCAAGACCTCTCGCCCTAGATAATCTGAACCATCATTAGGCACTTACCACCTAAGAACTGCCAATCTGAAATTTTGCTCTGCGAAACTGGAGCCCTCCGCTGCGTTCCTGCTTGCGGAACCCAATACTCCATGACAATATTCCTCAATCTAGCTTTTAGGAGGGGGTTCTCTGTGCGAACCAGACTTGCCTCGTTTCACTTGTTCTCCACTCTGCTGCTGGGCGTGTCGATGCTTTCCGCGCAGACTAATCGTGGCGGCATTACCGGCACGGTTTTCGACAAAACCGGAGCGGTGGTTTCGGGCGCTACGGTCACGATTACCAACAAGGGCACCAATCAACAATTCAAGGTGAAGACCTCGCCCGGCGGCGCCTACAACGTGCCGTCGCTCGATCCCGTGATCTACTCCGTCACCGTCGAATCCGAGGGATTTAAGAAGAGCGTGGTCGATAACGTCAAGGTCGATACCGCGGTGATCGGAACGGTGGACGTAACGCTCGAGCCCGGTGCCGTTTCGACTTCCGTCACCGTGCAGGCGGAAGCCACCACCGTGAATACCGAATCGGGGACCACCGGTAGCACCGTCACCGAGCGCGAAATTCGCGACGTGCCGCTGGTCAATCGCAGCGTGCTCGATCTGGCATTGACGCTCCCTAACGTGACCGGCGACGTCGGCAGCGAGAATCCCGTGATCGTATCGGTCACCACCTGCCCCGGCTGCAATATCAGCGTGAACGGCGGACGTCCGCTCGGAACCTTGATGCTCGCGGACGGCACCAACAACACCGGCGTTAGCCTGGGTCGCACCATGGTCAGCTTCTCGCCGGAAACGGTGCAGGAGTTCACGGTGCTCACATCGGCATACTCGGCCGAATACAGCACCACCGGCG
>DASYPO010000389.1:0-7647 GCA_036006545.1 Bryobacteraceae bacterium | reverse complement strand
TTGAAGAACAGCCCCACCGAGTTGAACATCTTGAGCGCGTTGTATTCCGGAGGATTGTGCGACGCGGTGATGGCCAAGCCGCCGCGCGCGCCGATCGCGCCGGTGAAAAGCTGAATAGTAGGCGTGGGAAGAATTTCGACGTCGATCACTTCGCAGCCTGCGGCGACCAGGCCACAGTGCACCGCGTGCTGCAGCATGGGACCGCTCGAGCGGGTATCGCGCCCGACCACTACGCGACCCGCACCAACGTAAGTTCCGAACGCGTGCGCGAAAGCGCGGGCAATTTGTGGCGTGAGGAACGGACCCACCACGCCACGGATCCCCGAGACGCCAACCTTTAATAAGTGCTCGCGCGGCGGTTTCATTGGGAGAAGCTGCGCACCTGGTCCATCAATTCTTCAAACAGCGCGCGCGGCGGATCGCCCCGCTGTTCGCAGATCACGCGCACGATGGGCTCGGTCTGGCTCACGCGCACGTGAAACCATCGAGCCGTCGCGGCCGGTTCGGGCCAGTCCACGCGCAGACCGTCGGTCGAGTTCACGATTCCATCGTTATAGCGATGCTCCAGCTCCGCGAACAATGCTGGGATCTGACGCGGATGTAGGGGAACCTGGCCTTTGAGGATGCAGTAAGGCGGATAGCTGGCTAGAATCTCCGAAAGCTTCGCTTTGCGTTCGTGCATCATCGACAGCACCGCGAGCATGGCCGCGATCCCGTCGTAGACAAAACGAAATTGCGGCATCATCACGGCGCCGGTGCCTTCCCCAGCGATCGCGATCTGTTCGGGCGCATACGCGGCCAGCGCATCGGTCGCGGCCTGGCGGCCGACGGGAACCCGCACCACGGTCCCGCCGTGCCGCGCGGCGACTTCATCCACCAGCGCGGTGGTCGAGAGATTGGTGATCACGAGTTTGGCAGCGGAACGCGGCAGCAGATAATCGGCCAGCAGCGGCAGCATCATCTCTTCCGATACCGGCACGCCTTCTTCCGTCGCCATGCCGACGCGATCCGAATCGACGTCGAACAGGAAACCTGCATCGGCGCCGGTGGGAGCGACCAGCGGAGCCAGTTGCAACGCGACCGTCGCGGCCGACGTGTTGGGTTCGTGCGCGAACTGGCCCTGGCGTTCATTGATCAGGATGAACTGAAAGCCGTGGCGCTCGGCCAGCGTGCGAAGAATCTGCGGCGACGTACCGTTGGCGCAATCGAT
Source organism: Bryobacteraceae bacterium (assembly GCA_036006545.1). Classification (GTDB taxonomy): domain Bacteria; phylum Acidobacteriota; class Terriglobia; order Bryobacterales; family Bryobacteraceae; genus Palsa-187. The sequence continues at coordinate 6,437 of DASYPO010000389.1, read as the reverse complement.
CACGACTTTGAAGCGCGCGAGCGCGGCGAAATCGAACACCGCGGCGAGATCTTCGAGGTACCGATGGTTCCCCCAACTTTTGGTGCTGAGCCGGCCCATTCCTTCCCAGGTCGCGAAGGAAAAGCGGCGGAGATGATACAGGTCCAGCAATTCGCCGGCTTCGGCAGTCGAGAGATAGGTGCCACCCGGTCCGAGGAATTTGAGCGCGTTCCACTCGGCGCTATTGTGGCTGGCTCCAATCGAAACTCCGCCCGCGGCGCCGCGCCGGCTGATGGCGTGCTGGATCACGGGGGTCGAGACCACGCCCATATCGACCACGTCGTGGCCGCAGGCGAGCAATCCGGAGATTACTCCGGCGCGCAACATGACTCCACTCTCGCGGGGATCGCGTCCGATCACCACTTCGCCAGGTCCGAGAAAGGTGCCGAACGCCGACGCGAAATCGATCACCTGTTCGGCGGTGAGTCCGCGCCCGACAATTCCACGCAAGCCGACGTGCGAGATGCGGACGGTACGCGCCATTTGTATTTAAGGAGAAACTCTACCAGACGCGGCATGCCGGGGATTTCACCATCGGCTGGCCGGCTTTGCACGCGAAGGCTTTCTGGAACTCCGGCATGTTCTGGACAACGCCGTTCACACGGAACTGGCCGGTGGAGTGTTCGTTACTCTGCGCCTGGGTGCGCGCGCTCTCGTCGGATTGGTTGGTGCACCACACCTGCGCCCAACCCAGGAACAAGCGCTGCTCCGCGCTGAATCCATCGCGCTTGGGCGGCTGTTTGCCGGCGAGCGTGTCCATGAGCGCCATGTAGGCGATGCGCAAACCGCCGTTATCGGCCGTGTTCTCACCCAGGGTCAGCTTGCCGTTCAACTTCACATTGTCGACCGCGGTGAAGCCGGCATATTGATCTACCAGGCACTGCGCGCGCTTCTCGAAAGCCTTGGCGTCTTCCTCGGTCCACCAATCGCGCAGGTTGCCTTGTGCGTCGAACTGGCGGCCCTGATCGTCGAAGCCGTGCGTAAGCTCGTGTCCGATCACCGCGCCGATGGCCCCGTAGTTCACGGCGTCGTCCATTTTGTTGTCGTAAAACGGCGGCTGCAAAATGCCGGCGGGAAAGTTGATGTCATTCTCCTGCGGATCGTAATAGGCATTGACAGTGGGCTGGCTCATGGCCCAATCCGTCTTGTCGAGTGGCTTGCCGATCTTGGCGAGCTGACGGTGCAGCTCGAACAGACTGGTTCGGGCGGCGTTTCCATAGGCGTCGTTGCGGGCGATCTCGACTGGCGTGTAATCCATCCAATTTGCCTTGGTGCCAACCTTATTAATGATGGCGTGGAGCTTGATCAGCGCCTGCTCCTTGGTTTTATCCGTCATCCAGTCCAGCGCCTTGATATCGCGCTCCAGGGCCTTTTCAAGCGCGTCCACCATCTGTTGCATGCGGCGCTTGCCTTCGTCGCCCAGCGTCTTCTCGACAAACATGCGGCCCAGCGCATCGGGAAGCTGGTTGTCCACCTGATCGGTGCAGCGCTTCCAGCGCGCGCGCATCTCCTTCGCGCCGCCCAGGTTCTTGCCGTAGAAATCGAAGATCTCGCGCTCGAAAGCGGTGGGTAGATTGCCACGCATCCCGATCACTAGATTCCAGACCAGGTAGGTCTTCAAATCGTCCAAGCTATTCTCGACGATCACCGATTCCATAGCACGCACGAACGGAGGCACCGAGACGTCCAGGCTGTCAAACTTGGGCGAACCGGTCGCGTCGAAAAATTTCTGCCAGTCGAAGCCGGGCGCGAGCGAAATCAGCTCAGCCGTCGTTAGCTTGTGATACACGTTGTTGGGATCGCGGCGTGCCACGCGGTCGAGCGATCCTTTGGCGAGCGTGGTCTCGATCCGCATCACCACTTGCTTCTTCTTCGCGGCTTCCGCCGGAGACTCGCCGAGCAGCTCGAAAATCCTATGCAGGTGCGCGAGGTATTTCTTTCGCAGGTCGACCGACTTCTCGTCCTCGCGGAAATAATAATCTCGATCCGGCAGCCCGAGGCCGCCCTGATCCACGTTGGCGATGATGGTGGTCGAATTCTTCGGGTCGGGTTCGGAGCCGAAGCGGAAGAACGGCGCCGAACCGATTTTGTAGAGATGAATCACCGCATCGGTGACGCCGGGCTTGTTGCGAATCGCCGCGATCACGTCGAGATCGGCCTTCAGCGCCGCGATCCCTTTCGCGTCGATGGCTTTCTCATCCATGCAAGCCGCGAAGTAATCGCCAATCTTCTGCTCGATGGCGGTGCGGCCGGTACGGGCCGAAGAGACGCCTTCTAATATGTTGTGGAGCACGATGCGGTTGCGCTCCTGCAGCACGTCGAAACTGCCCCAGGAACCCTGATCGGCCGGTCGCGGATTGGCTTTCTGCCAGCCCCCGCAGGCGAATTGATAGAAGTTGACGCAGGGGTCAACGGTTCGGTCGAGCGAAGAGGGGTCGAAACCGACCGGTGGCTGGGCGAGCGCCGCGGCGCAAAGTATCGCTATGAGGGCGAGAACACGCATATTTCTAATTGTAGGAGTTGCCATGGGATGGAAGGTGTTTCATGACGGTCACGATTCCGGTCGAGCTTACCGCTGAGGAGCAAGCCGCGTTGGAGCGGAAGGCTTCGGATCGCGGTGTATCCGTCGATACTAGTGCGGCAGGCCGTGCTTGAAGTGATCGGCCCACTGACGCCGCCGGTCAGTCCCGAAGAGTTTAATCGACTGTTTGATGAGATTGCCGACATGATTCCCGAAGGCACGCCGCCGATTCCGGGCGAGGCTCTCCGCCGCGAGAACCTTTATACCCGGGAAGACGACTGGAACCGCTACTAAACTGGTTATCCTGGCGGACGCCTAACCAGCCAAGAGAACGAACGCCACGCCAGCCAGGATATGACGAACCACCACACAGTCCCGAAGACGCCAAACACAAGCCCGTCGCGAAGTACGCCTTCCTGTGGTAGCAGCCCGCCCAAGTGATTCGATACAAGAACACAGGGGAAGTCGAGCACGACGAGCGGTATCAACTTCCATCCGTCCTGTGTGTAAATCGTCGCAACCTCGAGTACGAGAAACAACAAAAGATGCACACAAGGCGAAATGGATAACCACCAAATCTTTTGGTGGGACATGCCAAGCCGCGCTACACCGCGTCGAGCGCTTGCTCGAAGTCGGCCAGCAGATCGCGCCAATCCTCGATACCGATGGACACGCGCACCAACCCGTCGGTCACGCCCGCTTCGGCGAACTGCTCCTCGGTAAATCCCGAATGCGTGGTGGTTTTGGGGTGGCACACCAGCGTCTCGACCCCACCCAGCGACACCGCATTACGCGCCAGCCGCAGGTTGCGCAGAAACTCGAATGCCGCGGGTTTGCCGCCGCGCAGATCCAGCGAAAACATCGCGCCCGGAAAGTCGCACTGCTCGCGGCTGATACGGATCTGCTCCGGCTCGTCGAACAGCGTGGGGTACATCAGCTTCTTAACCTTGGGATTGCGCGCGAGCTGCTCGGCAATCCGCTGGGCATTCTTGCTGGCGCGATTCATACGCAAGCCGACGGTGGGCAGCCGATGGTCCAGCATCCAGCATTCGTCGGGCTGCAGAATGTTGCCGAACAGATTGCGCTTGGAGCGCAGCTTCTTCATCAGCGCCGGGTCGCGCGAAAGCGCCACGCCGCCGATCAGATCGCTGAATCCCGAAAGATATTTCGTCGCGGAGTAGAGCACCATATCCGCGCCCAATTCGAGCGGATGCTGAAACGCGGGTCCCAACATGGTGTTGTCGACCATCACGATGGGTTTCTCGCCGGAGCGGGACGCAGCGGCCGCGGCAGCGCTGCGAATGTCGGTCATGATCACGGTGGGATTGGCCGGTGTTTCGATCAGCACGATGCGCAGTTTCTCCGCGGTGCGAATCATCTCCTCGATACGATCCGTGCGGCCCGCAGGAAGGGGGATTCCGGAGACGCCCCAGCCCGCAAGAAAATCTTCGATGAGTTTCTGCGTGCCGCCGTAGACCGGTACGGTGTAAGCAATAACATCGCCCGGTTTTAAGATCGCGAAGAAGGCGGTCATGATCGCCGCCATGCCGGAATTGAACACCAGCGCTGCGTGAGCGCCGGATTCGAGCGGCAGGATCTGATCCTCGAAAATCTCCGCGTTGGGATGATTGAAGCGCGAGTACACCAAGTCGACCTGCTCGCCTTCGGTAGGTTGCGCGCGGCCGGACATCAGGTCGAAAGCGCGTTCGGCAGCCTCTGGGCTGGAAAAAACGTAGGTAGAGCTGCGGAACACCGCGGGGCGCGCCGATCCCACCGAGAGGCTGGGATCGTAACCGCGGGTCAAAACCGCCGTGGGCGGACGCAGGACGGACTTCGAATTGGACATCAATTTCAGTCTACGTCTAAGTGCAAAGGGATGACACAGGAAAGAGGCGCCTTAGTACGGACCACCCGCTCCGGGCATCGAAGTGTAGGAGTTAGCAGCATACTTAGTACGGAAGTACGTCAGGCGTTACCTATCCGTAAATAAGTGCAGTTGCTAATTGGGCGTGCCGCACCCGCACCCTACAATGCAAGAAGATGCAATTGACCACCAGAATGGGGAAGTCGCAATACTCCGAAACGGAAGCTGCCGAGGAACTCGGAATTTCCGTGGAGCAGCTGCGGAGAATGATCCGCAGTCATGTGGTGGATCGCGATGAGGATGTGCATAACATCCCCGTCCATACGTTTCAGCCGTCGGATTTGCTGATTCTAAGATTGCTGACCGGGATGCCGGTTACGGCGCGGGGCTAGTCAGATTTCCAAACCTCCGGATAAGCAGGTTGGGCGGACTCCGTCCTTCGACGGCGGCGACTCCGTATTCGGCCGTCGAGATGAGCCGAACTCCTCATGCTTGCCGTCGATAGAAGGGCTGGGCGAGCGACGCAATTCGCGCGTGTTGCTCGGGTGACAAGAACACCACGTCCATACTCTCATCCGGGTTGAAGATTCTATGAAACTCGTTGGCGGTGGCTTCGACAATCTGCGACACAAACTCATCCCCCGCCTCTAAACAGACAGCAACCTTGATTTCCGGCGAGTCGCCGTAGCGCACTCGCACTAGATAAGCCTCGTTAACTTGAGGGTCTGATCGGAAACGAGTCGCCAACCGAACTTTCAATTCGTGTTCGACAGCTCCGGTCTGTTCCCCTACGAAAGTGATCTCAGGAACGTGGAATGCCTTCACACGCCCGGGCATTCGATGCCTACTTCCAAACTTCCGGATTAAGCAGGTTGGGCGGACGCCGGCCTTCGACCGCCGCGACTGCATTTTCGGCTGCCATCATACACATGCGTCTGCGTGTCGCGACCGTCGCCGAGGCGATGTGGGGAGCCAGCACCACGTTCGTGCAGGCCAGCAGCGCGGGATGAACTTCGGGTTCGCGCTCGAACACGTCCAGACCGGCGGAGAAAATCCATTTCTCGGAGAGAGCGCGCGCGAGTGCAGCTTCGTCCACCACCGGACCGCGCGCCGTGTTGATCAGCACCGCGGTCGGCTTCATCATGCGGAGCTGCGCTTCGCCGATCAGGTGTCGCGTGGAGGGCATCAGCGGGACGTGCAGGCTCACGAAATCGGATTCGCGCAGCACGCGCTCCATGGAGACGTACTCGGCGTTGATGTCGCGTTCCAGGTCTTTGGCGATTGGATGGTCGTCGTGATACAGCACCCGCATATCGAAACCGCGGCCGCGCCGCGCCATGGCTTGGCCGATGCGGCCCATTCCCAGAATGCCGAGGGTCGCATGGTGCAGATCCTGGCCGACCAGGAGATCGATGGCCCAGCGATTCCACTGCCCGGCGCGGAGAAAAGTTTCCGCCTCGGTGATGCGCCGCGCTGAGGCCATCATCAGCGCGAACGCGAAATCGGCAGTCGTGTCGGTGAGCACGCCGGGCGTGTTGCTGACCAGGATACCGCGCGCGGTGGCGGCGGGAACATCGATGTTGTCGAACCCCACGGCGACGTTCGCCAGGATTTTCACGGAAGGATCGAGCTCAGCAAGCACGGTGGCCGGGACCTTATTAGTGAGCTGCGTAACGATGGCCTGCTTGCCGCGGGCACGCTCGATCAACTTTTCTTGTACCAGCCCCTGGTCGGTCTTTTCGTAATCGAGCTCGGCGTGTTGCTCGAGGTACTCGATGGCTTCGGGATAAATCCGTCGGGTGATTAGGATGCGGGGCCGCATTGCTAGAATCATAACTTCTATGGCACAACTTGGTTTTCTCGGACTCGGAATCATGGGTTATCCCATGGCTCGGCACCTGCTCAAGGCGGGACACGAAGTAGCGGTGTGGTCGAACACGGCGTCGAAGGTTCACGAGGTCGTGAAAGAAGGAAATGGTAAGGCGTGCGGTTCGCCGAAGGAAGTCGCCGAGC
>DASYPO010000388.1:0-10486 GCA_036006545.1 Bryobacteraceae bacterium | reverse complement strand
CGCATTCATGCCTGCTGCCAGCGAAACGCTCCCGTCGCCGAATTTCTCGCGCATGCGGTCCACGGCTTCGAGCGTCTTTCGCCAGCGTTCCGTCTGCGGTTCCTCGATGAGGCTGGTCTGCCCTTCCTGATCCTCGAGCTGCTGCGCATAGACGCCGAGCAGTCGAATCGGCTTTCCGGTCCAAGCCTTGTGAAACAGCGTGCGCGCGGCGTTGGCCAGTTCGGTGTCGATTTGCGTGGAGCGGTCCAGGGTGCGCGATCGCGTGAACGTCGTGAAATCCGAGTAGCGAAGCTTGATCTGCACGGTGCGCGCCCATACGTGATGATCGCGCAATCGGCGCGCGACCATTTCCGAGAGGCGCACGAGCATCGCATCGATGGCGGTTGAATCGGCGGTGTCGACCGAGAACGTATTTTCGTGACTAATGGATTTCGCACCGCCGCCTTCACCGACCTCGGTATCAAACCACCCGCCAGCGTCTTCGCCGCGCGATTTACCCGCAAGAGCCAGCCCCCATTTACCGAAGCGCTCCTGCAAGAAGTTCTCGTCGAACTTCGCGAAATCGCCGACTTTTCGGATGCCGCACGCGTGCAGACTCTGTTCCGTGACTTTCCCGACGCCGGGGATCTTTCGTACGTCGAGCGGGGCCAGGAATCGCGCTTCGCTGCCTGGAATGATCCACAGGACGCCGTTGGGTTTGGCTTGATCCGATGAGATCTTGGCGACCAGTCGTGACGATGCCGCCCCGATCGAGCAGTTCAATTGCGTCGCAGCCTTCACCGCTTCGTGGAGCTTGTGCGCTGCACGCAATGGTGGACCGTGCAGGCGCTCCGTTCCCGTCACGTCCAGATACGCTTCGTCAATCGACGCCATGTCCACTTTCGGCGAGATGGTCTGCAGGACTTCGTAGACCTTGTGCGAGTACTCCGAGTAACGCTCGCGATGGCCTTCCACGAAGATCGCCGTGGGGCAGAGCTTGTACGCCGTGCGCAGCGGCATCGCTGAATGGATTCCGAATTTACGCGCCGCGTAGGAGGCTGCCGAAACTACGCCGCGTTCGTTTGACTTGCCCCCGACGACAACCGGCTTGCCCTTGAGCGAAGGATCGAATAACTCTTCCACGCTGACGAAGAACGCGTCCATGTCGACGTGGAAGTACGATTTCATTTCAATACTCGCGCGGTCGCCACCCGCGGCAGTCCAGCTAAGTCGCTGTGAATCTCAACCTCTGCCCAGCCCTCCAACATCTCGCCCACTTCTTCGGTCGCCGCATAACCAAGTTCCATGATGAGCCACCCGCCCGGGCGCAGCAATCGAGCTGCATCCGGAATCAATCGCCGATAAATCTCCAATCCATCATGGCCCCCGTACAGCGCCAACGGAGGCTCATGATCGCGAACCTCACGTTGAACATTGGCCGTGTCGCGCGCCGGAACGTACGGCGGATTCGAGATCACCAGGTCGAAACTCGCGGAGCGTAGCGCACTTCCGAGATCGCAAGCGATGAAGCGCACACCAGCACCGAGGCGTGAGGCATTCGACGCCGCTATCTGCAAAGCCGCCGGCGAAATATCGGTCGCGCACACATGCGCCCCGGTTTCGAGCGCGAGTGTCACTGCAATCGCACCCGATCCCGTTCCGATGTCTACGGCATCCTTCCATTCGCCACGTCGCTCCAGCGCCGCTTCGACCGTGTGTTCAGTCTCGGGGCGGGGAATCAGAACGTCCGGGGTCACGCGAAAATCGCGACCGTAGAATTCCTGCCGTCCGGTGATGTACTGCGTCGGAACGCCCTTCAAGCGCTGGTGCAGGTAACGGCCATAATGGATCCACCACAGCTCGCGCAGCTCTTCGTCCGAGTGCGCGAAGAGCCACACGCGCTCGCACCCGATCGCATGGGCGAGAAGAACTTCGGCGGTTAGTCGCGGCGCAGCGACACCCTCGTCCTCGAAGAGTTTCTGCCCCTGGAGTAGAGCGGTGCGGATGTCCACTCCGCGTCTCCCCTAGGCCGCTTCGCCCTGTTCCTTTAGTTTTTCGGTCTGGTAATACGTGTTGAGCGCTTCGAGGATCAACTCCAGCTTGCCTTCCATGACCAGGTTGAGCTGGTGGATAGTCAGCCCGATGCGATGATCGGTCAGACGATTCTGGGGAAAGTTATAGGTGCGGATCTTCTCGCTCCGGTCGCCCGTGCCGACCATGGTGCGCCGTTCGGCGCCGATTTTTTCCTGCTGCTTCTCCAGTTCCATTTCGTAGAGCCTCGAGCGCAAGACGCGTTCTGCCTTCGCCCGATTCTTGATCTGCGATTTTTCGTCCTGACAAGACACCACCAGACCCGTCGGCAGGTGAGTCAAGCGAACAGCGGAGTACGTGGTGTTCACGCTCTGGCCGCCCGGTCCCGACGAACAGAACGTATCGACGCGAATGTCCTTCGCTTCGAGCTTGATTTCGACCTCGTCCGCTTCAGGCAATACCGCGACCGTGATCGCCGACGTGTGGACCCGGCCTTGCTGCTCGGTCGCCGGCACGCGCTGCACGCGATGCACTCCGCTCTCGTACTTGAGCTGGCTGTAAACTTTGTCGCCGCTGATCAGCGCGATTACTTCCTTCAGCCCGCCCACCGCGGAATCGCTGGCCGACGTCACTTCCACTTTCCAGCGCCGCGTTTCGGCGAAGCGGGAGTACATGCGGAAGACTTCGGCCGCGAACAGGGTCGCTTCATCGCCACCGGTGCCCGCGCGGATCTCGAGCACAACGTTCTTTTCGTCGTTCGGATCTTTCGGAAGCAGCAGGAACTTGAGTTCTTCCTCATACTTGGCCAACAGCGGTTCGAATTTGGCGATCTCTTCCTGCGCCATGGTGCGCAGTTCGGCGTCGGTTTCACCCAGCATGGAGCGCGCTTCGAGAAGATTGCTGTTGGCGACTTTCCACTCGCGATACTTCGCGACTACTTCCGTCAGATCGCTTTGTGCTTTCGTGACTTTGCGATACTCTGCCGAATTGTTGATGACCGCAGGATCGGCCATCTGGTCGGTGAGCGCTTCAAACCGCCGCTCCATTTCTTCGAGTCTTTGCGAAAATTGCATGGCTGCACTCTGCTGCACGGCGGCGCCGGCAGGCTCGGGCTAGATTAGGCGATCACCAACTCGCCGCCCTGCTTCTGTTCCAGCGCCATGGCTCCTTCGAGCGCATGAATCGCGACCGCAGCCTGTGAATCGTCCGGGGGCTTGGTCGTCACGCGCTGCAGCCACAGACCGGGAGCCGTCAGCAAGCCCATAAGCGTGCCCTGGCGCTTTGCGGCGAAACGAATCAGTTCGTAGCTCACACCCGCGATCAGCGGCATCAGGGCAATGCGTGCGGCGAATTTCGTCCAAAACGTATCGAACGGCAGAAAAGTGTAGAACAGCAGGCAGAAGCCCATCACGACGATCAGAAAACTGGTTCCGCAACGCGGATGGAACGTCACGAACTGCTGCGCGTTCTCGACCGTTACCGGTTTGCCAGATTCGTAGTTGAACACTACCTTATGTTCGGCACCGTGGAATTCGAAAACCCGACGGATGTCTTTAAGCAACGAGAGCACGTAAAGAAAACCCAGGAAGATGACCAAGCGTAGAAGGCCGTCCAGCAGGTTGATCGCGATGCGTCCGTGCACCATCCGCGACGCCAAAAAAAGCGGCACGAACTTGTACATGAAGATGAACACGCCCAGCGAGAACAGCAGGTTCAGAGTCATGGCCCAGGCCGGAATTTCCATCGGCTTCTGGCCTTCCTGCGCGGTGCCGTCGTCCAGCGACGCATTCGCCGAAAACTTCAACGCCTTGACGCCCAGCGTCATGGCTTGGCCCAGCGTTCCCAATCCGCGCAGGATCGGCAGCTTGAAGATTGGATACTTCTCGGACATGCGGTGGATGGGCTGCTCTTCGGTTACCAACTCACCATTCGGCTTGCGAACGGCAACACAATAGCTGTGCGGGGCGCGCATCATCACGCCCTCCATCACCGCCTGGCCGCCCACCAGTGTCTCCTCGCCGCTTTCGAGGATCGGCAGCATTTGAACGTGCGCCGAGAGGCGCAGGAATTGCTTGGTGTTCAAGTGGAACTCTCCACTTTCATTATCGCTCAGAACAAATCGGAGTTAGCGCTGCGGCCAAAAATCCAGGCTAGCGACCGAGGATGAAACGCGATCGGCGAGGGTCCGCCGCGCCGTGCAGCGCGCCACCCTTTTTCATGATCACTACCGGCGACGACGAGTTGGTCCAATCGTTGCGCAGGTTGGCCTTATGCCCCAGCGCGATGAGCTTGTCGGCCGTCGCGCGCCCGATCCGATTTTCCAGCGCAACGTTTCCCGGAGTGAATTCGTGTGACCCGAACGATGCGTAGAAGTGGTCGGTCTGGAAGCGCGGCGCTTCGACAGCTTCCTGCGGCGTCATCCCGAACTCGATGATGTTGAGCATCACCTGCAGCAGCGCCTGGTCCTGATTGTCGCCGCCCGGAGTGGAGAGCGTGAAATACAAATCGCCTTCTTTGGTGGTCACCATGGTCGGGCTCAGCGTCACCCGCGGACGTTTTCCCGGCGCGAGCTGGTTGGCGTGTCCCGGCGTCACCACGAACGATTCGAGGCGCACCGAGAAAGGAATCCCCGTGTCGCCCGCGATCACCGAAGGCAGCCACGCGCCGCTGGGGGTGGCCGAAAAAACATTGCCCTTCGAATCCACCGCTTGGATGCAGGTCGTGTCGTTGTTCACCGATTTTCCTGGTCCGTTGGAACTCGCCGGGGCCGACGCATTCATCGAACCCGGCCGGCTTTCCATCGACGCCTTTGCCGGGTCGATAAGCTTGCGGCGTTCCGCCGCGTATTCTTTCGAAAGCAGCGTCTCCTCCGGAATCTTGCTGAACTTCGGATCGCCATAGAAGCGATCGCGATCCGCGAACGCCAGCTTGGCCGCCTCAATCACGGTGTGCAGATATTCGGGGCTATTGTGACCCATCTTTTTCAGGTCGAAGCCCTCGAGGATGTTCAGCATTTCGAGCATTACCGGGCCCTGCGTCCAGAATCCCGGCTTGTTAATCACCAATCCGCGATACGTCGTCGTGCGGGGCTCGTCCACTTCGGCCTTGAAATTCGCTAAGTCCGAATAGGCGATCAGTCCGCCGTTCTCTTCCGAGAATTTCGCGATTCTCTTCGCGATCGGTCCCTTATAAAAGTAATCGTGTACGGCGCGGATCTTCGCGGCGCGATTTCCGCGCGCCCTCTTCTCGGCCGCGACCATCTCTCGCAGGGTCGCCGCCAGAGGAGCCATCTTGACGATCTCGCCGGGCGCCGCGGCAGTTCCAGTCGGATAGAAAAACTTGTGCGAGGTTGGCCATAGTTCCAGGGCCTGCCCCAGGCGACGCATGTAGTCCGAATAAATTTCGCTGGCGGGCCACCCGTCCGCGCTTTCGATCGCCGGAGCGGCCACTTGCGCGAATGTCATGGTCCCGTATTTTTCGAGCGCCAACAGCAATCCATCGACCAAGCCCGGCGTAATTGCCGCGCGGATTCCCATGCTGGGGATCGGAGCCAGCCGGTCGGGACGTTCCCACGGTTCCGGCATCCGTTTCGCGTAATATTCGACGGTCGCTTTCGCGGGCGCGACACCCACTCCGCTGATCACGACCACGGGCTTTCCGGCGATCTTGATGATCAGCGGCATCTCGCCGCCCATGCCGATGTGATCCTGCTCAGTAACGACTGCCGCGAGTGTCCCCGCGACGCCCGCGTCTATCGCGTTGCCGCCTTGCTCCAGGATGCGGAACCCGGCCATGGCTTCGAACGGATTCCCGCCACCGGCCATGTGCTTGGTGCCCCGGACCGCCGGAAACATAGTAGGCGGCGGTTGGGCCGGTAGCGTAAGCGCGAACATTATGATTGCGAGAGCAGGTCGCCAAAACATCATGAGGATTAGTGTAAGCCATCGACTGTGGGCCGGGCGAATATCCCTCGACTGATATTCGCCGCATGCCGCGCTAAACTAGACCTATGAAGAGATCCCGGAAAGCGCACGTTGCCGCAACTAACGGCAACGGTCCAAGCCACCGGTCTCCGAGTTGGGCCGAGCCCTCCGCAAGCTTGCGGAGAAGCATGCTGACTCGGGAGCAAAGCTCCTCAACCGCCGTCAACTCGAACGCGAATTGGCCGAACGCCGCGGCCTGAGCTAGTGGGCGTCCGCTGGATTCGAACTTTTCTTGATAGTGGCGTTCTCATTACTGCCTACAACGGCCGCGCCGAACTACGCGAACGCGCGTTGTCCATTCTCGAAGACCCACAGCAGATCTTCTTGAGTAGCCCGTTCGTGAAACTCGAAGTCTGTCCGAAAGCCCAGTTCAACAAACGCCATCTTGAGTACCGCTTTTACCGATTGTATTCTCGCCGGACGATCATGTTTGAAGACGTGAGGCTGATACTGGAACGCGCGGGGCGCGAATCTGCCCTGGCGGGGGTCAGCGCGATGGATTCTCTGCATCTGGCTGCGGCCCACCTTCTAAAAGCCGACGAATTCATCACGATCGAGCACCCGCGCAGGTCGATCTACCGCTCTTCGCTTGTAAGGGTCAACTATCTGTTCGCGTGATCGTTACGCAACATATGATTGGTTACTTATGATCCTGCTCGACGGTGAGACGCTCACCCTCGCCCAAGTCGGCGAAATCGCGCGTGGCAATTCGCCCGTCGGCATCGCCCCCGCCGCGATCCAAGCCATGCGACGCTCCCGCGCCGTCGTCGAGAAACTCGCTGCTGGCGACGACCCGGTCTACGCCGTCAACACCGGAGTCGGCCTGCTCGCCGACGTGCGCATTCCCTTCGACGACCTCGCCACGCTCCAACGAAACGTGGTCCGCTCCCATGCCGCCGGTATTGGCGAGCCGCTTTCGCGCGCGGAAACCCGAGCCATGATGCTGGTTCGCGCCAACGTGCTCGCCCGCGGATACTCGGGGATCCGACCCGCCGTCGCCGAACTACTCTGCGATCTTCTCAACCGTCGCGTCACGCCCGTCGTCCCAGCGCGCGGCAGCGTCGGTGCGTCCGGCGATCTCGCGCCGCTCGCTCACATGGCGCTGGTGATGATCGGCGAAGGCGAAGCCGAATACGAAGGCGCGATCATGCCGGGCGGGGAAGCCCTGCGCCGGGCGAAGCTTGAACCACTCACGCTCGAATCCAAGGAAGGAATCTCGCTGCTCAATGGCACGCAGGCGATGCTTGCGATTGGCTGCCTCGAACTAGAACAAGCCGAGCGACTCGCCCGCGCAGCCGACGTGGTCTGCGCCATGACGCTCGACGGGCTCAAGGGTACGCCGCGCGCGTTCGACCCGCGCATCCACCACATTCGTCCCCATCTCGGCCAGCGTGCGAGCGCCGCCAATCTCTCTCGGCTTCTCGAGGGCAGCGAAATCCGCCAGTCGCACATAACATGTCGAAAGGTCCAGGACGCGTACAGCTTGCGCTGCGCCCCGCAGGTCCACGGCGCCGTACGCGACGCGCTTGCCGAGGCCCGACGGATTTTCGAGATCGAAATCAATTCGGTCACCGACAATCCGTTGGTGATCGGCGAGGAAATTATTTCGGGTGGCAACTTCCATGGACAGCCGCTGGCCTTCGCGCTGGACTATCTCGCGATCGCACTCACTGCGCTCGCCGGAATTTCTGAGCGGCGCATCGACCGCCTGGTGAACCCGGCGCTCAACGAAGACCTCCCGCCTTTCCTCGCCGCGCACGCAGGGCTCGAATCCGGATTCATGATGGTGCAAGTGAGCGCCGCGGCGCTGGTCGCCGAGAATCGCGTGCTGGCGAACCCCGCGTCGCCCGGTTCGATCACGACCAGCGGCAATAAAGAGGATTTCGTCAGCATGGGAATGACTGCGGCGATCAAGCTGCGTCAGGTGGTCGCGAACACGCGATCGGTACTGGCGATGGAAGCGCTTGCTGCTGCGCGCGCACTGGATTTCCTTGCGCCGCTGAAATCCGGCGCGCCGGTTGAGGAAGCCCGTCGCCGACTCCGGGAAGTCTGCCCAGCCTGGGAAGGCGATCAGGTCTTCTCGCACCGCATCCGCGCCGTCGACGACTGGCTCTCGACGGGCGGACTAGAGCGTCTTTAGAAACGCGACTAAATCCGCGCGCTTCTCCGCCGGCAGATCGAGTCCGAACTCGTGACCGACGACGGCACGGGTTTTCTTGCCCTCGGCGACGAATCCAGTCGGCTGATAATCGTCCTTCAGCCGCGCCGGATCGAACATCTCTTCGAGCTTGGTCAAGGCTCCGTCGTGCAGGTACCGGCCTCGATACCACAGCCCTTTTAACGACGGGACCTTGTAAAACCCCGTGCCCTTGCGAGTTTTCAGCGCCAGACCGGGGTCGGTTCCGACCGAAACACGCATCACGTCTAATGTTTTAGGCAAATCCGACGGCGGCGTGAACCCCTTCGCCAGTGTCAGCTTGTTGTTGGTGTACGCGCCGGGTGTGTGGCAGGTCGCGCAGCCCGCGCTTGCGAATACTTTCTGACCGGCGGCGGCCCGCTCGTCCATCTTGTTCGGATTCGGAGGAGGCTCCAGCGAATAGATGTAAAGCGCCAGCGCGTAAAGCGCTTCATCGGGGAGACGAAAAGGAATCTTACGCTGCTCATCGGTCAGAATCCGATGCGACCCGAAGTCACTGACATCGCTGTAGGTCACGAGCGCCGCGTAGCGCATCAGGTCGCCCGGGCCGCGATGCTGATGCGTCGCCGTGTGGTCGATGTATTTCCGTTCGCGAATTCCGATCAGGTCCGGGAACTTAGCGGGGAAGTAGGGACTCCCGTGCCAGCGCGGAAAGATGCCTACTTGAAAAGCAGGGCCGACGATGGGGCCAAGCGCCTCCATGCTTAGGGTCTTCAACCCGGCATGGATATCGTCCCTGCGCCACGGTACAGAGAAGGATCGCCACAGACTGGTAACGGGAGAATCGCCGGGCAGCGGAATCGCCGAAACCGCCGGAATCGGGAGCATGTTGAATAGCTCGCTCGCTTCACCGTTGCCCGGCGCACCGACGATCTTCCCCCCGCCTTCCAGGTAGCGCACATGGCAGCCCGAACAATTCATCGCGCTCATGTGGATGCCCTTGGCAGTGACCACCCAGCGCAGTCCATCCAGGGTGCCGTCGGGAAGAACCGGGACTTTAAGCTTGGCAAGTTCCTCCTTCGATCGTGCCGCCTGAATCATCTTGGCCGAGTCTGTGCGAAAGGCCGGCACGTCATATTCTTCGAATACGCGTTTACCAGCGGCGATCCAGTCCGCTTCGGTCTTGAGCGGGCCGGGCTCGATCAGGGGTTTCGGGCCGACCGAGCGCAGCATCTCCCAGTAACCGGCCGGTTCACGATCGGGATGGTAAACCGGGTAGGTGCGCAGATTGTCGATGGGCGCGCGATAATACTCCGCCTCCGAGTAGTGGCCGGGGCGAATGTTCAATCCGGCGACGGGCGTAGCCCATTCCGCGAGCGCGGCTTCATCCCAGGTTTTTGGAACTTTGATCTGTCCCTGCAGGGCAAGCGGAACCAGCAACAAAAGAAATCCCCGACTCATTCAGCGATCATACAGCGGCTTCAGCGCAGGGTAAAGGGACTGATACACGCGATGCGACTCCGCATATCGCTCGGCCTCGGCCGCGCGCGGCTCGATCGATTCCACTTCGCGAATCACCGACCTGCATGCCTCGGTCACGGACCCGAACGCGCCGGTCGCCGTCATCGCCAGCAGCGCCGCTCCGTAAGCCGACCCTTCCTGCGACTCCAGCACCACCACGCGCTTATTGAAGACGTCCGCCAGCATCTGCCGCCAGAATGCGCTGCGCGCTCCGCCTCCTGAAACTCGAACAGATTCGATCGGCGACCCGAGCCCAGCGATTAAGTCCAAGCAATCCTTTTGACTGAACGATACTCCTTCAAGTAATGCTCGAATCAAATCCGCGCGCGTATGCGACGCCGTAATTCCGATCCAACCGCCCCGCGCATGTGCATCCAAATGCGGCGTCCGCTCGCCCATCAAGTACGGAAGCCAGTACAGCCCTTCCGCCCGCGAGCCCGCCGCCTCCGCCGTAAGGTCGTCGTAACTCGAACCCGGCGCAAACTGTTTTCGGAACCACTGCAGACTCAGACCCGCGCCCTGCGTGACGCCCATCGCGTGCCACGCCCCCGGAACCGCGTGACAAAAAGTATGGACCCGCCCGCGCACATCGTACGCCGGAGCCACCAGATGAGCGAACACCACGCCCGACGTCCCGATGGTGCACGAAACAATCCCCGGCTCGACGATTCCGTTACCGATCGCGCTTGCCGCCTGGTCGCCGCCGCCGCCCGCCACCGGCGTCCCTTCGGCTAATCCTGTCGCGGCCGCGGCACGTGCGCTCACTTTTCCTGTGATCGTGGGCGATTCGAAAACCTCCGGCAACACCGCGCGATCGACGCCGACTCTATCGGCC
>DASYPO010000387.1:0-18294 GCA_036006545.1 Bryobacteraceae bacterium | reverse complement strand
GTTGCGGAAGATCGATTCGGTCGCTACGCTTTCGGCCGACGAGGCCAACCTGGTCATGTTCGCCCTTGACGAGCGGTTGCGGCAGCGTGGATTGGCGCCGGTGTTTCAGGA
Organism: Bryobacteraceae bacterium; assembly: GCA_036006545.1. GTDB lineage: Bacteria > Acidobacteriota > Terriglobia > Bryobacterales > Bryobacteraceae > Palsa-187. Next base: position 18,183 of record DASYPO010000387.1, on the reverse strand, counting down.
CGAGGCGGCGGAAGAATAACGCCACCACTTTCGACATTTCTGGTGCATCCATTTCAAGAATGCTAGGATAGGGGACCGATGTTAAGGCGATTTACAATTCCGTTAGCAATAGCGACGATTTTCGCGTTCCCTGCAATGGGTGGACTTATCGGAAATGACTTTTTTTCCGGACAGATTTTCGACATTAACCCGATAACCGGTGCTGCGAGTGGCCTTCGGGGAAGCGGCGCCACCTTCCTCGCTGGCGTAGTCTTCGGGAGCGGTGGAACGCTGTATGGACTCACAATGTCGCTGAGTTCTGTCCCGAATTCATTGGTTACGATCAATCAGGGTACGGGTGTCTCAACGCTTGTTGGGGCGACGGGCTTGGGTGCAATCCGTGAGGGCGACATTGCATTTGACCCATCCACGGGTGCACTATACGGAATGCAGGACCAACCTCTAAATTCGTTGAACTTGTTCCGGATCGACCCTTTAACTGGAGTCGCGACGACAATTGGTCCTCTGGGAACCGTCGTTGGGCCTCCCGTCGATTTTTCCGCGATGGCTTTCAACGCTGCCGGAACGCTCTTCATAATTGATACTTCTGCCGACGTTCTCCTAACTGTAGATAAGTCGACAGCGGCAATTTTGACCACTACAAGCCTCAGCGTTAACCTCGGCGGCTTAGCAGGCATGGCCTTCGACCCAGTCACCGGAATCGCGTATGTCGCCGACGGCGGTCCCGGCACGAACAGCTTGTACACATTGAATACTTCGAATGGAGTGCTGTCGCTGGTGGGAGCTATGGGAGCACCGAACGGTGCCGCGGGGCTGTCATTTACTCCTTCGGCCATTCCGGAGCCTTCCACCATCGGTCTCGTTCTTTTTGGCTTTGTCGTGCTTGCCGTACGATCGACCGTCGGTCTCCGACAGAGGAAGCAATCCCGAGTGGTTTGAGCTGAGCTCCCTGCTATCCTTCTGAAGTGTCCGTCTTCAGGGAAAATCTTCTAAACGGTAAAGTAGCGTTCGTCACCGGAGGCGGCTCCGGAATCGGCCAGAGAATCGCCGAGCGATTCGCCGAACATGGCGCGAAGGTCATGCTGGTGGGTCGACGCCAGGAAAAGCTGGACGCCGCAGCCGCTGCAATCCAAGCGCGCGGGGGCATCGCTGGAACGGCTGCCACCGATGTTCGCGATTACGCTGGCATGGAAGCGGCGCTGGCACGCACGCGCGCCGAGTTCGGCGAGATCGACATCGTCCTGTGCGGAGCGGCCGGTAATTTTCCAGCGCCAGTGCTGGGCATGTCGGCGAACGGATTCAAGGCCGTCATCGACATCGACCTGATCGGGACTTTCAATACCTGCCGTGCGGCCTACGAGCATCTACGCAAGCCAGGCGCGTCGGTGATCGCAATTTCGGCGAGTCACGCATTTCAAGCCATCGCGAATCAGGCGCACGTTTGCGCCGGGAAAGCCGGGGTCGATTTACTGATCAAGACGCTGGCGATCGAGTGGGGACCGGCCGGTGTCCGTTGCAACTGCATCACACCGGGGCCGACCGCGGAGACCGAAGGCATGGCTCGACTCGCGCCCACCGAAGCCGCGCGCAAGGGCGTTGAAGCTCGCGTGCCGCTGCAACGCTTCGGAACCAAGGATGAGCTGGCCGATTTGGCGCTGTTCCTTTGTTCGAGCGCGGCGGCATATATCACCGGCGGAGTTTATTTGTGCGATGGTGGCAGTTCTCTCTCTCGCTCCGGATCGGTCACGCCGGAGTAATTCGTGACGGCGCCGAACAACACATCTCCTCACACCACGCTTCTCCGCCAGCTCGGATTGGTGAGCGCGACTGCACTGGTCGTGTCCAACATGATCGGGCAGGGGATCCTCACCAGCAGCGGATTTCTGGCGGGGCAGCTCGGATCGCCGTGGCTGGTGATGTGGATCTGGGTAGTGGGTGCGCTGTGCGCGTTCCTCGGCGCAGTCTGCTATTCGGAACTTGCTGTGAACCAGCCGGGATCGGGCGGCGAGTACGTGTATCTCACCAACGCCTACGGACCGACGTGGGGATTCATGACCGGGTTCGTTTCGTTCTTTGCAGGATTCTCGGGGCCAATCGCCGCGTCGGCACTCGCGTTCTCGGGATATCTGGGATATTTCTTCCCTGCGGTGAAACACGAAAACTCGCAGGTGTTCCTGGGGTCGGGCGAATGGACGCTGCGCTTCGGCGGCGAACAGGCAGCTGCATGCGCACTGGTTCTGTTTTTCACGGTGCTGAATTGTCTGGGTGTCGCCCGCACGGCGCGCATCCAAAACGTTCTGACCATGATGAAGGTGCTAGTGCTGGCGGCATTCGTTGTACTGGGATTTCTGATCGGGAACGGGAGCGGCTCGCATTTCTCGATGGACGCCGTGCGGACAGAGACAAACTCCGTTGCCGCGCAGTTCGCCGTGAGTCTGTTCTGGATTTACGTCGCGTATAGCGGTTGGAATGCGGCGACTTATGTAGCGGAAGAAATTAAGGACCCGTCGCGCAATTTGCCGCGCGCGCTGGCGATCGGTACGGCGCTGGTGACGGTACTGTACCTCAGTCTCAATGCGGTTTTCATCTACGGAGCGCCGCTCGAGGATTTGAAGAATCAGGAAGCCGTCGCAGCGGTTGCGGCTACGCATCTGTTCGGGCCGCGGGTCGCGGGCGTGTTCGCAGCTTTGATGGCGATTTCGCTGATGTCGACCGTTAACGCGATGGTCACGATCGGGCCGCGCGTGTATTTCGCGATGGCGCGTAACGGCGCGTTTGTGTCGGCGGCGGCGAGGGTACATCCGCGGTGGCGAACGCCCGTGTTCGCGATTCTCGCGCAAGGGATTTGCACCATGCTGATGACGCTGACACCGTTTCCGCAACTGGTCGTGTACATCGGATTCATGCTGAACCTGTGCGCGGTGATGAGCGTCGCGTCGCTGTTCTGGATGCGCCGCAAGGCGGGTTGGAAGAAGTTACCGGCCGTTAGTTTTGCGTGGCCGCTGGTCCCGTCCCTGTTCCTTCTAGTGGGCGGATGGATGATCGTGCGCGGAGTTCAGTTGAAGCCGGTGATCTCGCTGATCTCGGCGATCACCGTGGGCGCGGGCGTGGCGGTGTATCACTTCCGGCAGCGGACGCAAAGGGGCGTCGCTCTGGAGACCTAATGAGCCGGGGCAGGATTGCTCTCGGCGCAGTTCTGGCACTGATCGGCGCCGGACTGATCGTCAATTCCCAAACCCTCGCCTTCGCATGGGACGAAGGTTTTCATCTGCTGGCCGCGCAACTCATCGCGCACGGCCGTCGACCCTATCTTGATTTCTGTTTCGCTCAGTCGCCGTTGAACGCTTTTTGGAACGCGGGCTTAATGAAGCTGTTGGGCGAATCGTGGCGCGTGGTGCATTTCTTCGCTGCGATCGAAACCGCCGCCGCTGTGGCGTTAGTTGCGCAGTTCCTCTGGTCCGGCTGGCGCGAGCTGCATTGGCGTGCTGCGGTCGCGATCACCGCAGCGCTGCTGTGCGGGCTAAACACCGAAGTGCTGCGCTACGGCGGCGTCGGACAGGCGTACGGGCTGTGCCTGCTGCTGATCGTCGCGGCGTTTCGACTTGCGATTTTCGCGGCTGGGCGCGGTGGCATCGGAGGGGCATTAGCGGCCGGGCTGTGTGCGGGGGCCGCGGCAGGGTCGTCGCTGCTCACCGCACCAGTCGCACCGGTGATCGCGTTGTGGATGCTTTTCGCGAATCGCAGGGGCGACCGCTGGAAGAAATTTGCAGCGGTGACCGGCGGGGTGGCGATCGCATGGTCGCCCGTGATGTGGCTCGCCGCAAAATCGCCAGGCCCGGTCTTCTTCGACATCTTCCAATATCACCTGTTCTATCGAAGGTCGGAGTGGCCGGGCGCAACCCAGCACGATTTCGAAATCTTTCGCGGCTGGATTCTCGCGCCGCAGGCGATTGTTCTATCACTCTTCGCGCTCGCGGGAATCTGGTGGATCGCCCGGCGCAGCGAATGGGAGCCCGAGCATCGCCACGCTTTCTACTTGTGCGGTTGTTTAGGCGTGACGCTGGCGGCATTCGTTTCGACGGCGCATCCCACGTTCGCGCGTTACTACCTACTGGCGACGCCGTTCCTCGCGATCCTCGCGGCAGTTGGCTTGTACGGCATCGCGTCGCGTACGGGCGCTGCAGATCGGCCGCTGTCGCCGGTACTGGCGATCGCGGTGGTCATGCTCGCGTCGCTAGGTGTCTCTGTGCGCGGATGGCTCGGCGAATTTCACTGGAGCGACATTGAGCCCGCGGCTCGTCAGATCGCCGAAGTGAGTCCCCCTAATGCTCTGATTTACGCCGATGAGCATGTGTACTTTCTATTGCGGCGCCCGCCGCCACCGGGAAATGAGTATCTTTCATCGCATAAGCTGCGCTTGCCGGAGGACTTGGCGCGAAGGGTCCATATTGTTCCGCAGCCGGAATGGGACCAGCGAATCGTCGACGGCGAGTTCGCGGCGATCGAAACGTGCGATGGCGAAGACTGGATCGCGGACCGAGAGCTGACACAGCTATACTCGCAACGAGCGACGCTGGGAGACTGTTCGGTTTTTTGGAACCTTCCGGCGGCGAGTAGCGTCGTGCAACGAGAAAGATGAAGCGGCTTCTTAGTTTTGCGATTCTAGCGACGTTCGCCAGGGCACAGGAAAGCGCCGTATTCACGACGGGCGTTTCGCTGGTGCATGTGGACGTGGAGGTGGTGGACGGTTCGCGCCTGCTGAACGGTTTTACCAAAGACTCGTTTCGAATCCTGGACAACGGCGTGCCCCAGAAGATCCTCCACTTTTCGCAGGAAGAAGAGCCCATCGACATCATTCTGCTGTTCGACGTGAGCGGCAGCATGAAGCCCAAGCTGGAACGCGTGGCTGTAGCTGCCCACGCGGCGTTGGCCGAATTGCGCCCCGGCGATCGGGTGGCGGTCATGACTTTCACAGGACGCGCTCGGATGCTCGCGCACTTCACCGAAGACGTGGCGGCGGTCGAAAGAACGATCGAACGCGAGGTGCTGCAACGGGCACGTGGCGGAACGCGAATTCTCGCGTCGATTGACGATGCGGCGAAGGTTTTCTGGCAGGAACCGCGGACGCGGCGCCGTCGCGCGGTGTTGATCGTCACCGACAACCACGGAATGGTTTCGGGCAACGCCTCGAACGTGGTTCATAATCTGTGGGAGGCGGATGCAATCCTGAGCGGTTTGGAAGTACGCCACGGCGGGGAGACCGCAGCGCTCACGGTTCGGAAAATCATGAACCCGATGGCGCTGGCGCTGGACAGCGAAAGCATGAGCAAAGTCGCCGAGCAGACCGGGGGCGATGTGCTCAAGGGCGGGGACCCCGGAGCAAATTTTCAGGAAATGATCCGGCGGATCCGCCTGCGCTACAGCCTGTACTACGCGCAGCCCGAAGCCAAGCCGGGTACCGAACGGAAGATCAAGGTGACGCTCGCGGACGACGAACAGCGCAAGCATCCGCAGGGCCACGTGCGAGCGCGCTTCGGCTATCGGGTGCCTGGAAATTAGCACCCGGCTGCTACACGAACTTCGTGTTACACTGACTTCGTGTTGAAGAACGTCACCATCACACTGGAAGAAGAGGCGCTGCGCTGGGCACGGCGTGAGGCTGCCGAGAAGGGCACATCTGTGTCGAAACTGGTCGGCGGGATTCTCGAGCGGGAGATGCGCAGGACCGGCGCTTACTGGAAGGCTTACGAGCAATGGAAGAAGTTGAAGCCCATCCCGGGGTTGGACGCGTCCAAGCGCGGAAGCCGCGAAGAATGGCATGAGCGCGGGCGATAGTTTTTTCGTCGATACGAATGTACTGCTTTACCGGTTTGGCGCCTACCACGCTGAGAAACGACGGAGCGCCGATGCTTGGTTCGACTTGCTGTGGAGCACGGATCGCGGGCGAATCAGCTGGCAGGTGATTTTCGAGTTCTACTCGAACGTCGTGAAAAAAACAGGAACTGCACCGGCTGCCGCGCGCGCGGCGGTTGAAAAGCTGATTCTCTGGAACCCCGAAGTCCCCACACATGCGACGGTCCTGCGGGCGTGGCACTGGTGCGACTCGGCGCAGCTCAATTTCTGGGATGGACTGATTCTCGGGGCCGCAGAACAGGCCGGATGTCGCTGGCTCTTGACCGAGGACTTTCAAACGGGGCGGCGCTACGGCACCGTCACAGTCGTCAATCCGTTCGAACAAGGGCCCGCGGAGTTTGGACTTTCCTGATGTCGCTGGTTGCCAAGGTCCGCTGGTGGCTCCAGCAGCTCGACGCGAGATTGTCGCGTCTTGATCATGCTTCCACTGATGAAGTCGTCCCGGCGCGGGAGCGTTACGACGAGATCGTCAAATTTGTCCGCTCGATGGACCAGCCGGACGACGCGGCGCGCGGCTATCTGGAGATTCATGTCCCGCGCATTGGGCGGACGCTAGGATTGGTCCCGCCGCCGCAGTCCTCCGGACGCGTGCTGGAGCTCGGCGCGTACATGCAGATGACGCCCGCGTTGCAATGCGTGCTGGGATATCGGGAAGTGCGCGGTGCATATTTTGGGCCGTTAGGACGAACCGACGAGAAATCGATTACGGTCGGCGGCAAGGAAGTCTTCCGCTGCTTCGTCGATCTGTTCGACGCGGAAAAGGATCGCTATCCTTATCCGGATGGACATTTCGAAACCGTACTGGCATGCGAGATCTTCGAACACATGCTGCACGATCCAATGTTCATGCTGGTGGAGATTCACCGAGTGCTGGAGGAAGGCGGTACGCTGCTGCTCACGACGCCCAATGTCGCCAGCTTCACGGCGGTCGCGCGGGTACTGGAGCAGAGCGGAAACCCGCAACTGTACTCGAAATATCCTAATCCACGGGGTGAATATTCAGATACAGAGATTCCGCATGTCCGGGAATACACGCCCAATGAGCTCCGGGAGGCCGTGGAATCGGCCGGGTTCGAGGTAGAAAAACTCTTCACGGAAGTGATTCCCGGTTATGGAACGGACGTGCGCATGAAGTCATTTCTGGAACGAAATAACTACTCGACCGCACATCGCGGTGAGCAACTTTACTGTATCGCCCGCAAACGCGCCGGCCGCGCGGTGATCCGTTATCCTCAATTTCTATATGAAGGCTGATTCGACACAACCCTCTTCAAAGCCGACGTCTTCGCAGCAGACCTGGGCCACGGGCGACTTCTCGATGGTTGGCGCGGCGCAAGTAATGGTCGGCGAGTATCTGTGCGAGGCGGTACGGCTACGCCCGGGCGAACGCGTGCTGGACGTCGCCACCGGAAGCGGGAATACGGCGATCTCCGCTGCCCGTCGGGTGACCGAAGTCGTAGGTGTCGATTTCGTACCGGCGCTTCTCGAACGGGCGCGCGAGCGGGCCGAGGCGGAGCGGCTGACCAAGCGCGTGACGTTCGAGCTTGGGGACGCGGAGAACCTGCCGTTCCCCGACCACTCGTTCGATGTCGTGCTGTCGACGTTCGGTTGCATGTTTGCGCCCGATCCGGAGCGGACCACGAAGGAAATGACACGGGTCTGCCGCCCCGGTGGCCGGATCGGAATTTCCGCGTGGACGCCCGCTGGATTGATCGGGCGCATGTTCAGAATCCACGCGCAGCACGTCCTGCCGCCGCCCGGTTTGGCTTCTCCAGACCTGTGGGGCGACGAAAAGATCGTGTGCGAGCGGTTTGCCGGGGTCGCGTCGAAGTTTTCTTTCGAACGCCGCGTTCATATTTTTCGAGCGCTTGCTCCCGAACAGTGGTTCGGCTTCATGTGCAAGTTCTTCGGACCGACCATGATCGCATGGGAGGCGCTGGACGAATCGGGCCGCGAAGCATTCTCGAAAGATCTGCTGGCGAATGCCGCCGAGTTCAATCAATCCGGGGACAAGACGCTGATGGCGCCGGGCGAGTATTTGGAGAGCGTAATTACGCTGCGCTGATTTCGCGCACGATCTGCGGGAGGGCTTCCGGGTTCGGCACGCTGCCTTGAGCCAGCGCCTGGTTCCCGCCTCCCCGGCCGCCGGCTGCGGTCACCGCAGCTTTGATTCGTTCCCCCGCGTGCACGCCCGAATCGGCTGAAGCTGCGAGGAGCACGGACGGCGGATCGTCGCAGACCGCCAGAAAAACCGCGCGTCCTTCGGCGACAAAGCCCTGCGCGCGGGCGCGCATTCCGTCATCAGTGGCGCCGCGCTGCGTCGTGCGGCGAATTCCCGCGGCATCCGGTGTTGTGGAATGATACAGCTCGCGGCCCTCGCGCTGCGCTAGTTCCGCGGCCAGACGCTGGCAGTTTTTCTCCAGCACCTTATTCTTCTCAGTCAAGGTCGCCGCGATTTCTACCGACTGTTCCGGCGGAACGGAGAGAGTGCGGGAAAGCTGTTCCAGCAATAAGAAATCGGCGCGAGCCTGGCGCAGGGCGCGGTTGCCGCAGACGAATTCGAGGCGCACGTTTCCGCGCATCTTGTCGCTCTTGCGCAGCAGAATCGGCCCCAACTCGGCGGTGGATCGAACGTGCGTGCCGCCGCACGCGCTCTTGTCGAGACCTTCAATTGATACGATTCGCAGCGTTCCGGTGCGTTGGGAAGCCTTACGCAGACCTAACTCCGGCGACGAGTCTTCGAAGCTAATCGAAACCGGCCGAGCCTCTGAGACGATTTCGGCGCAGCGCTGCGAGATTCGTTCGAGTTTGGCCGCGTCGAGCGATGGTGCGCCGATGTCGATGGTCGAGGTTCCCGCGCTCATGTGAAAACTGACGGTGGGAATCTTGAACAGCTCGATCAGCACGGCGGAGAGCACGTGCTGGCCGGTGTGTTGCTGCATGTGATCGTAACGTCGCGGCCAGTCGACGGTGCCTTCCACCTCGCCTGCTGCAAGCGGCTTCTCGAGCAGGTGCGCGATGCGATCCTCTTCATCGACCACCTCCGTCACTTTGATGCCACCGAGAGTTCCGAGGTCGAACGGTTGTCCTCCCGAGGTGGGATAGAACGCGGTGCGATCCAGATAGACGCGCCGGCCGTCCTCCGCGGTTTCGACCAGGTTCGCTCGAAACTCCCGCAGGTAGCAATCGTTGTAATACAGGCGCTCGGTCATTGAACAGCGACGGTGACGCGGTTGCTGGCCTGCAGGCCGACGGTCAGGAACACCGTGACCTGATCGCCGCGCGGGCTGCTTTGCGGAACCAACACGTTGATCTGATACAGGCCCACCGATCCTGGCGTCAGTCCGGCATAGAGAGGCTCGGTAAGTGGCGCTGAACCGGGGATCAAGTATTCTCCGAAAATTACCTTCACGCCCGGGACTCGCGCCAACGGTTCGCCCGGCGCGGCGACTCCGGCGGTGACTGGGGGAGTGGTTTGGCCGAGGCCAAGCGCGTAAATCGTGATGACGTCGACGCCGGCTTTGGCTGGCCGGCTAGAAATTCCGTTGGTCGGCCGGATCGCGAAGGTGAGCACGGGATCGTTGAGCAGGATGATTCCATAGTTGTCGATACCCAGGCGCAGGATGGCCGGGACCACCGGCAAGATCGTCGCAGTCACGGTATTTCCGCGTTGCCCGTCGCGATCCACGCGAAACAGAGCTTCGCCTGCTGGCGTGTCGTAAGGAATCTGGAAATTAATCTGATTCGCAGAGACGTAGTACACCGGCACGGCGATATTGTTTACGAAAACGGAGGCGCCGCCGAGCGACGTCCCGAGAGGCAAGGTAGCGGCTTGTAGGGGAGCGCTGGAAGTGAGCCGTTCACCGAACACCGCGACAATTCCTCCAGGTGCCAGCGCACTTCCGGCAAGAAACAATGCATTATCGAGCACGCCCTGGAAATAAGAAACGGGCGGACCTGTGGCCAGCACATTCAGCTCGACTGGAATGGTAGTAGGTCCGTTGCGCGCGTTGCTCTGGATGGTTACGGTGGTTCGAAACGCGCCAGGGCTGAGGCCGGCAGGGTCGGCAGTGAAGATAATGACGTTGCCGCTGATTTTCGCGGTGAGCCATGGGGCCGGGGGATTTACAGTGGTTCCCGAAACCGTCAACGTGCCAAGTCCCACATTGTTCAACACGACTGCCTGGTCGACTTTCGGGCCGTCCTGCGCGAGGCGAAATAAGACGGACGAAGAAGATAATGCCGCGATAGGCTGCGAAGTCACATGGGCAACTACCGGCACCGATTTCACATCCTGAGGGAAGGTGGATCCAACCACGGCGATGCGGCCGCTATAATCGCCGTCGGGCGTTCCCGCGGGCGCTGTGGCGGAGACCTGGTAGGAAAGCGCGAAATCGAAACTTCCGCCGCCCGCGGCGATGATCGAAAGCCTAGGTCCGCCGACCGGATTCGTCACTACCGTGGTGAGGCGGCCGCCGACGAACGGTTGTGTCGTGCTCCCGCCCGGCGGTAGGAACAAATCAAACGAATCGGGAACGCCGCCGATCGAAACCGTGACCGTAATATTCTGTGGCGCGTCGATCGCATTGGGATCGTTTAGGGTAATGACTCCGGTGTAACGGCCACGCGCCAGCGTCGACGTGTTGAGCGCGATCTGGATTGCGATGCAGGTGCCGCGCAACGTGCACGGGCGCGTGCCGCCCACGGTGGCCGCTAACCAGGGTACGTTCGCAGTCGCGGTGAGACTCAAAGTTCCATCGCCGAAATTGGCAGCGTCCACGGTTTGAGTGGTACCGTTTTGCCCGGCCGCGATCAGCAGCGGGCCAACCGTGGTGGTCGAAAGACGGAGCTTCGGTGCGGCCATCAGTCCGCTCGCCGCGACCGCCAGCATGCAGCAAATTGTTGTGGTTTTCAAACTACTCACTTCTCACTTCCTTGAACCCCTAATCTTTTGTCGTTCCTGAATTTTCATTCGGCAGGGGAAACAATGTCGAACTCGGGCTTTAGAAACTGCCAGTCAGGCAGTTCGTAAACTCGCAGCTTAGTGGGCACAATGGCGGTGACATCCTGAATCTCGTGAGGTCCCAGGCTCGGAAGCTTGGACTCGAACTCGGCCAGCGGCAGTTCGCCTGGCTTGCTCGTGGTCGTGACCAAGCGGACTTTCAAAGTCAAATTGCCCAAGTCGGCCTCGGAATGATTCACGATGACGTAGCGGACTCTCAGTTTTCCTACGCCGGATTCGGACAATCGCAACCCCACTAGCTCAAGATGCTTGGCCAGCCGGTGCCGTTTCGCGGCGGGCTCGGCGGCCTTGGCCTTGGTTGGCTCGGGAGCGGAGGAAGAACAAGAGGGGACCGTAAAGATTACCGTTACGATCAGGGCCGCTAGCGCGAATCGCACTCTTTCAGCATACGATAATGGAACATGTTCGCGACGATTCGGGAGCAGGTCCAAACCGTTTTCCGGCGCGATCCAGCGGCGCGGAGCACTCTCGAAATCGTCCTGTGCTACCCGGGGTTCCATGCGATTCTGCTGCACCGCATAGCGCACGGTTGGTATCGCCGCGGCTGGTTCACGCCAGCGCGAATGATTTCGCAACTCTCGCGCACGCTCACGGGAATCGAGATTCATCCGGGCGCGCGCATCGGACGGCGATTTTTTATCGACCACGGCATGGGCGTTGTGATCGGCGAAACCAGCGAGATCGGCGACGACGTCCTGGTGTACCAGGGCGTGACGCTGGGCGGAACTGGCAAGGACACGGGCAAGCGGCATCCGACCATCGGCAACGGCGTTGCGATCGGAACGGGCGCGGCGATTTTGGGGAATATCCGCATCGGCGATGGGGTTAAGGTCGGCGCGGGGTCGGTAGTGGTGCGGCCGGTGCCGGATCATTCGACGGTGGTGGGCGTGCCGGGTCGAGTCACCAGGCAAGCGGATTCGAGCATGGATCCGCTGGAGCACGGCAAGCTACCTGATCCCGAGGGTCTGGCGATCGACGAACTGACGCGGCGAGTGTCGGAACTCGAGGCCATGGTGCAGTCGCTGGCGCGGGAGAAAAGCGATGGAAGTATTGCTGCGAAGCGTTAGCGTCGTGCTGTTGGCAGCCGCGGCGTGTGCAGCGGGGGAAACTCCGTATTGGATCGAGCCGTGCACCAACCCTGCGACCGGGTGCGTCGCGGGCGACGTCGAACTGGCGCGCTGGGCGCTCGAGACGTGGCAGGCCGCGTCGGGCGGCAATCTTCAATTTGTACAGGCGAAGGACAAAGCGAGCGCGCTGCTGCGAATCGTGTGGGCGGGTCCGAACGACGGGCTGTATGGCGAAGCGGTGCCGATTCTGGTCAACGGGCGCCGCGGGTCGCAACTCAATGTGCGGATTTCGGAAGGGGATTCGAAGGACCGGCTGCTGCGCGACACGATCGTGTACCTGACCTGTCTGCACGAATCGGGTCACGCGCTGGGACTGCCCCACACCGCACAGTTCGCGGACATCATGTACAGCTTTCAATTTGGCGGAGATATCGCCGAATATTTCAATCGTTACCGGCGGATGCTTTCGACGCGCGACGACATTCGGAAAAATTCCGGGCTGTCGGATGCGGATTGGGCACGTCTCACGGAGTTGACGAAGGCGCGTTGAACGCGTAGCGGAAGCTGTTCTTCGCCAATTCGGCGATCTCCGAATCGGTGAATCCGAACGCGGTGCGCGCGAGTTTATACTCGCTGGTCAGTGTGCAACTGAACAGGGCGGGATCGTCGGTGTTCAATATGATCGGCACGCCGGCGTCGAACAGCTTACGCACCGGGTGGTCGGCGACGGAGTTCACCGATCCCGTCCGCACGTTGCTGCTGATCGAAATCTCGAGGGGAATATCCTGCTCGCGCAGGTGCGCAAGGAGTTTGGGATCGTCGATCGAGCGGATGCCGTGGCCGATTCGTTCCGCGCCGATCGCGAGCGCATCCCACACGCTTTGCGCGTTGGTCGTCTCGCCTGCATGGCAAACGGTGTGCAGACCGCCTTCGCGCGCACGCTGGTAAAGATCGGCGAAATCGCTTGCGGGGGCGCCGTCCTCGAATCCGCCCATCCCGATCGCAACCACTCCATCGCTCAATCGGTCGGCGGCGAGCTCGAATACCGGTCGGGCTGCTTCGGCCCCGAATTGTCGCGTCGCATCGAAGATCCAGCGAATCGGAATCGGCGAGCGGCGTGCTTCGGCGGAAACGGCGGACCAAATCGGTGAGAAATCGTCGCCTTTCCACAGCAGAACGCCGACCGAGAGGGTTACCTCGGCATAGGTCACGCCTTCGCCCGCCAAGCGTTCGAAGAGGCGGCGAGCGATTAACGCGTAGTGGTCGGGCGTCTGGAGTTTGCGGTTAACCCACACGTAGCTCTTGATGAATCCCGCGAAATCGGTGTAGGTGGTTTCAGCCGCGATCTCTTCGCGCGTGAGCGCAGGGTCCAACTCGAGCAGCGTTTCAATTTCCACCGACCCTTCGAGATGCACGTGCAATTCGGCGAGACCCTTCATTACTGCCATAATAACGGCGATGGCGCTGCTGACGCCCTTCGAACTGCACCTGCACGCTGAGGGGACGCTTCACGAAAGTTATCGCTCACTCGGCGCGCACGTAGTCGAGATCGACGGAGTTTCGGGCGTTCGCTTTGCGGTGTGGGCTCCCAACGCCCGTTGGGTGAGCGTGGTGGGCGACTTTAACGACTGGAGTCGCTCGGCGAACCCCATGCGTTGGGACGACACCGGCATCTGGCAGGTGTTCGTTCCCGGTGCTAAGGATGGCCAGCACTACAAGTACATCGTGATTTCGCATCACGGATGGGAGCAGTGGAAGATCGATCCCTACGCATTTTTCGCCGAAGTTCCGCCGCGCACTGCGTCCATCGTGTGGCGGCTCGACAATTACGAATGGACCGATGACGAATGGATGGCTGAGCGCGGCAAACGCGATTGGGTCCATTCCGCGATTTCGGTTTACGAAGTGCATCTGGAATCGTGGATGCGCAGTCCTTCGAACGAGTGGCTGACGTATCGTCAACTGGCGGTCACGCTGGTCGAATACGTCAAGCGGATGGGTTACACGCACATCGAGCTGCTCCCCATCACCGAGCATCCTTTTAGCGGATCGTGGGGTTATCAGGTCAGCGGATATTATTCGCCCACGTCGCGCTTTGGAACGCCTGACGATTTTCGATTCTTCATCGATAGCTGCCATCGTGCTGGGCTGGGCGTGATTCTAGATTGGGTGCCGGCGCATTTTCCGCGCGACACGCACGCGCTGGCGCGCTTCGATGGCAGCGCGCTGTATGAACACGAGGATCCACGGCGCGGCGAGCATCGCGACTGGGGCACCCTGATCTTCAACTACGGCCGTAACGAAGTGAAGACGTTTCTGCTTTCGAATGCGCTGTATTGGCTAAAGGAATTTCACATCGACGGACTGCGTGTGGATGCAGTCGCCTCCATGCTCAAGCTGGATTTTTCACGCGAGCCGGGCGATTGGGAGCCCAATCAGTACGGTGGAAACGAGAACCTAGCGGCCATTGACTTTCTACGGCGTTTTAACGAACTGACGCATCTGGAACCGGGCGCCTTCACGGTAGCGGAAGAATCCACGCACTGGCACGGCGTCACCAAGCCGGTCTACATGGGCGGGCTGGGATTCACATTCAAGTGGAACATGGGCTGGATGCACGACATGTTCGACTATTTCAAGGAAGATCCGATTTATCGCCGGTCGCAGCAACAGAAAATCACATTCAGCATGTTGTACGCGTTCACGGAAAACTTCGTGCTGCCGGTTTCGCATGACGAAGTGGTGCACCTGAAGCGCTCGTTGGTCGGAAAGATGCCGGGCGACGAGTGGCAGCGTTTCGCCAATGCGCGCGCGTTCCTAGGCTATATGTACACGCACCCCGGCAAGAAGCTGCTGTTCATGGGAACCGAGATCGGACAGACCACCGAGTGGGATCACGAAAACAGCCTGCCGTGGCACCTGCTGGTTTATCCGGTGCATGCTCACTTGCAGACGTTCGTCAAGGAGATCAACTGGCTGTACCGGAGCCAGCCCGCGCTGTACCAAGTGGACGACAGCTACGCCGGATTCGAATGGATCGATTTTCGCGACACGGAGGCGTCGACGATTTCCTTCCTACGTTTCGCGAAGAAGCGTTCCGATTTCGTGGTGGTGTGCTGCAATTTCACGCCGGTTCCGCGCCACGGCTACCGCATCGGAGTTCCGGTGGGCGGCTACTACCAGGAGATTTTCAATTCTGACGCGGGTGTCTTCGGCGGGTCGAACGTCGGCAATAGCGGTGGTGCTTGGGCGCATCCCTACGAATCGCACGGTCGCCCGCACCACATCTCGATCACGCTGCCTCCGCTCGCGGTGGTGGTCTTCAAATTACGTTGGTAAGCCGCAGGACAACGGCCAGAATCGCGACCACGCAAAGGACGGTGAAGGCTCCGAGGAAAATCAGCCCGCCCTGCGAGCGAAACACTCGCGGCAGTTTCTTCACGAAGAACGGAATTCCGTCGCTGGGCGCCGACACATCGGCGTCGTAAGGATCGTGCAGTGGTGCCGCGGTTGGGGGCGGGGGAGCAGGCACGCGTGCAATCGCCGGGGGCGCATGCGGCGATGCGATCAACCGGTCGATCTCCATCGCGACCACGGCCAGCCCGGGCGGCCTCTGCGTGGGCTGCTTCAGCGTACAGCGGGCCACCAATTCCACCACTCCGTTGGGTAGATTCCGATCGGTGAGCGCATCCAGGTTGAGCGGCTCATGCAGGATGTTGTGGAAGATTCCTGCTACATCCAGTCCGCCTATCGGCTTTTGCCCGGTCAACATCTCGAACAGCAGAATGCCGAACGCGTAAACGTCCGCTTGGGGAGTGAGCGGCTGGCCCAACACCTGTTCGGGCGCCATGTAGTGTGGCGTGCCCAGTGTAAATCCGCTGCGCGTAAGATCGACGCCGGACGATTTGGCGATACCGAAATCCATCAGCTTGACCTTGCCGGTCAGGTCGAGATGAATATTTTCTGGTTTGATGTCGCGATGAATAATCTTCTTCGAATGGATGTGGTCCACCGCACGCGCGATCTGCGTCGCGATTTTTAGTTTCTGTCGCAGATTGCCGAGCCGGTTGGTGCGGATCAGCTCGCGCAGGCTCTCGCCCTCCAGGTACTCCATGACGATGAAGGGGCGGCCCTGCTCTTCGCCGAAGTCGAAAACGCTGATGATGTTTTCGTGGCTGATGTTGGACGCGGTGCGAGCTTCGAGCAGGAAGCGGGCTTTGGCCTCGTCGTCCGATGCTCCGACGATGGTCAAGAGCTTCAATGCGACCTTGCGGCCCAGCACAGTGTCGCGCGCTCGATAGACGTGCGACATCCCGCCCCCGAGAAATTGCTCGAGTTCGTACTTTCCGACGCGGGTCGGGTGTTCCATCAGCGCGCCACCAATGTCGAATGTAACAGGGGGCAGGGGCCAGGGGCCAGCGGACAGGGACCGAGGACAGGGGACAGCGGACAGGGGACAGCGGACAGCAGACAGGAACGGTTATTTCGGAAAGTAGCGGGCGAGCGTAGGCGGGCTGGGCTTGGAGGTCACGAGCGATACGAGCAACATCAACAGCGCCGAAAGAATGGTCATCGGCACTACGGGCAGAAAACCACAGATGGTGGTCCCGCCCGGAGTTCGTGCCAACAGATCGATTCCGCCGATCGACCAGATCACGTGAGGCGGTCCGGGCGGGGGGGCGGGGACGACCCATTGAAAAACGGCGATGGCCGCGACCGACGCGAGCGTGAACGCGGTGCTTGCCAGGGCACCCCACTTGGTGCTGCTGCGCCAGAACAGCGCGGCGAAGATCAGTGGCGAAAGTGCCGCGAATCCGGAGAACGCGTACTGCACCGCAAGATCGAAAATACTGGGCGGGGCCTGCAGCGCGATGATGTATGCCACCAACGTAATCGCCACCACGAACGCGCGACCGGCATAGACCTCCGCTCGTTCGCCGAATCGCCGCCGACCACCGTAGAACGCGAAAAGGTCCTGGGTGAACATGGTCGAGAGCGCCAGGATCTGCGAGTCGCTAGCCATTACCGCGGCCATAATCCCCGCGCCGAGCAACCCGGCCAACCACAGCGGTGCGTAGCGACCGAGCAACAGCAGGACCACATCGTCGGCGGCCATCTTCTGACGCAAATCGTTACGAGCGTCGGGCGTAAGTTGCGCGCCTTGCGTCGCCAGCGTCCGCCGCGCATCGATTTTCTCCTGAAGCTGCGGAACATCCTTGGCCTGATTCGCCGCGACTCCCAGGTACACGCACGGCATCCAGATCGCCAGGATGCATAGCGGATAGAAGATCACGGTCTTCTTGAAGTGCTGCATCTTTTCCGCGGTAAGACAGAAGATCGAGATGTGCGGGAACGCGATCGAGGACAATGGCAGCAGCATGTAGCTGAAGTAGAACGCCGGCGAAATGCGCTCGCGAGTCAGCAGCGTTTTCGTCGCAGGCGAATTGAGCAGCGACTCCATCGCGTTCGAGAAACCGCCCATGCCCGCGCCGATCACGATCAACGCAGCGGCGCCGAACAGCAGAAACAGCGTGGTCTGAAAGGTGTTCACCCACGCGGTGCCTCGCATGCCGCCGAAGAAAACGTACAGCATGACGACGATCGCAACCAAGGCTCCGCCCAGCCAGTAGGGGACCAGTCCTCCGCTGATCGCGCTGAGCGCCGTCCCACCGCCCATCACTCCGATAATGATGTAGGGCACTAGAAACAGGGCCTGTACCACCGAGATGAGCGAGCCGATGTGGCCGCATTCCCAGCGATCGCGGAACATCTGCACGGGGGTCATGAATCCGAACTTTTTCCCCAGCGCCCACAGCCGGGTGCCGCACAGGAAAATCGTCAAGGGAATCACGATACCCGAGGACGAAGCCATCATCGGAAAGGTCACGATTCCGTTGTGAAAGGCGTGTCCCGACGACCCCAGGATCGTGAACGCGGTCATATTGGTGCCGAACAGCGAGAGCAGGAACACCGCGGGTCCCAGAGCGCGGCCGGCTAGAAAAAATCCCTCGGAGGTTTCGCCACGGCTGCGGCGAAACGCGAAGATGCCGATGTACAGCACCACGCCCAGATAGGCGAATACGAAGAGGGCGGGAATCAACGCTCGACGTCCTCTTCGAGATGACTAGGCCAGGCGAATCGGACTAGCAGCCAAATCAGGGCGGCGGCGGCGAGCGAGTA
>DASYPO010000386.1:0-15145 GCA_036006545.1 Bryobacteraceae bacterium | reverse complement strand
CATATCGGAGATGCTGATCGAGGAGAGAAGTCGCAGAATTCCTTCGTGAACTTTGCGGAGCGGTTCGCGCACCGGGCACGAATTGCTCTGGTCACATTCGCTGTGTTCGGTAAAGCAATGCGTAAGAATGATGGGGCCGTCGATCGCGCGGATCGCCTCAAGCGCCGTGATTTCGTTCGCGGGACGTGAGAGCCGGTAGCCGCCGTGCGTGCCTTGTTCTGAGACCAGCAGGCCGGTTCGCACCAAAGTTTGGAGAACTTTCGAAAGCAGCGGCAGGGGAATGCGATAGCACTCGGCAATATCTTTCGCCGACGAACTGACGCCCGGAGTGGTGCCCGCATCGCCCGCGCCCGCGTTTCCCGCGAGGTGACGCAGGGCGATTAACCCGTAGTCCGCTTTCTTGGTCAGCTTCAGCATGCCTGTCTAATACTATATCAGACTTTTTTAGTCCTAGATTGCATGAATGTGGGGCAGCGGGTCGACCTGCGGCGAGCGGTTAACCCGCCATCTGCTTGAATCAAATGAGCTTGAGCGTGGCTTTGCCCAGTGGACCGTCGTACAGCAGTTCCAGTGATTTGATTGACTTGGTTTTGCCTTTGTAGAGGAAGTAAAGCAGCCCGGCGCGAGGCAATTCGAGGTTGCCTTCGAGCAGCGCCGCTTTGTCAACCTTCTCATCAATCGTCAGCTTTGGCCCATTGCTGCGTTCGGGAGTTTGGGGTTGGCCAGGTGGCTGTTCGACCGTCGAACCGCCGCGGTTATCCCCCGGAAATCGCGGCTCCTGACGCGGCGTGTAGATGACGCGCTTATCGTTATAAGCTCCGTCGACCGTCAGCGTGTGAGGGTTCTCCCAATCCGAATATTTAATCGAAGCGGCGACAGACGATGCAGGCTGCGGGGTCAACGGAATCTTGCTGCCGTTTATTCGAAGGCTGAAATGTCCGGTCGCGATTTGGGCACGCGATTCCTTGGGACCGAAAAAGGCGGCTTCGATGGTCAGGAAATCGCCGGCGAAGAGTCCGCCGAGCTCGCCTGGGATGGTGTGGACCAGGAATTCTGCGCCGATCGCGAAATCGCCGAATTTGGCGTTCACAGGATAAGCAGCGGCGGAGGCTTTGGGCTCGATGTGCTGCGCCGTTGCGATACTCGTGCCCAGAAGCAGGGCCGCGATTACGCCAGGGTTGGTTTCCATGCTCTCACCGCATCTCCGTCAAACCACCACTACGCTCAGGCGCGCCCGCGCTTTTCGCGGACGCCAGGCTGCGGCGCACTGGGTCGAATAACCTTAGTCATTTTCAAGACGGCACGCAGCGTCTCATTGACAGCAGCATCGGTCGTAAAAATCTCGGCCAACTTGGGATCGAGGAGTACCAGATTTGTCCCCGCGCGATACTGCTTGGCGTACTTGCCGCGTACGCCTCCCTTCATCGAGGCGAAGTCGTACTCCGTACGCATCTCGTTTGCGGATCTCGAATTAGTCTTCTTCATAGAAGCTATGTTCACGACGGGTTGCTCGCCTGGCGCTAATCATTCGGATTGTATCTGCTTTTTCTGTGTGCACCACCACCAGGAGACGTCCGCGACCGGGCATGCCGATGGTTAAGAACCGCTGTTCGACGCCGGAATGGTCCAGGTCGGGAAACGTAGTCGAGAGCATGCCGTCAAGCACCGTCGCGGCCTCGTGGAAATCCCATGCTTTCTGAGGTTGCCAGCGGCCTTCCTTGGATCCCACTTGAAGACCAAATCCCAGTATACGCTCCTACAGCGAGTGTCCGAATTACACCAACTGCGTTAACTGCTCTGTAGTGGTCGGCTCCAGCGGCGTGGCAAATTCACTTTACCAGTTGGGGCTTGGGCTCCGTCTTTTCGGCCGGTGCCGAGGCCAGCCCGGATATAGCCGGACCATTGATCACTTTCCCGAGCGCCTCAAATCGCGATCCATGACACGGACAATCCCACGTCTTCTCCGTCGAATTCCAAGCCACGATACATCCCAGGTGAGGACATTTCGCATTGAACTCGTGCAGTTTGCCGTGTTCGTCGCGATACACCGCATGCTTGCTCAACCCACGCCGCAGGATCGCGCCAGTTTCCCGAGGAAGCTCGTCGGCGGAGTCGATGTCGCCTCCGGTGAGCAGGTCGGCATACTGAGCGGCCACGTTGAGATTCTCGCGAGTGAATTCTTTCGCAGCCTTCAGCGTGATCCGCGACGGATCATAAATATCGGCCCAGGGATTCTTGCGGCCCTGAATCAGATCGGTGATCAGCATGCCCGCGATGGTGCCATGCGTCATCCCGTTGCCTGAATCGCCGGTCGCGATATAGACGTTATCGTCGCCGGGGTTCTTTCCGATGAAGGCCAGTCCATCCACTGGCTCGAGAACCTGACCCGACCATGAATACGCCACATCTTGAGACTTGGGGAAACGCGCGCGGGTCCATTCGGTAAGCCGTGCGAAGCGATCCGCGGGATCCTCATCCTCTTGACCGGTCTTGTGGTCTTCGCCGCCCACGATCAGAATATCGGCGTCGGCTTCAGACTGCAGACGGACATAATGATACGGATCGAGCGTGTCCCAGTACAGCGCTCGCGTCACGGAATCGCGCGGCACACGCATGCCGATTACGTAGGTGCGATACGCGGCTTGCTTGGTGTGCATCGTCACGTAATCGTTGACGGGCGTATTGGTCGCGACGACGATAGCGCCGGCATGAATCGTCTTGCCCTGTTCAGTCTTGACGGAGGCTTGGGCCCCGCCCTTAATTTCTTTCGCGCGTGTACTGGTGAAGATTTGTCCTCCGCGGCGCTCGATCGCAGCGGCCAGCCCGGATAAATACATCAGCGGGTGAAACTGCGCTTGATTTGGGAAACGGAGACACTGCCCGGTATCGAACGAAGTCAGAGGCGCTCGGGGAATGAGTTCAATACTGGTCAGACCTGCCCGATGCACGGCCTTCAGTTCGCGATCCAGGTAACACGGGTCATCCTCCCGTACGCCGAACAAATAGCCGTCTAGTCGCTCGAACTCACAGCTAATTCGTTCCTCTTTCACGATCGATTCAATTTGACTTATCGACGCGGTGTGACTTTCCGCGGCCAACTGGGCCCCGCGCTCACCATGCAGGCGTTCGAGCTCGAAGTAGCGATCGTCCAGCGCGTTGACCAGATGGGCGGTAGTGCGGCAGGTTTCTCCGCTGCCGATCTCGCCATCGCAGATCACAATTACCGACTTGCCTGCGCGAGCCAGCAGGTATGCGGTCGTCAGGCCGGAGATTCCGGCGCCGACGATCACGACATCGGCGCGGGCGTCCTTATCTAAGGTGGATCGGCGGGGAATTTCCGCCGTTTCCATCCATATGGATTGAGTGTGTGTGGATCCCGAATTGGCTTCCATATAGCCTCCGCGAGGGTGTTTGCAGCGTTACCGGCCCCGGCGCGAGTATCCCCAGCCGCCACCGAGCAGAACGAACAGCAGAATGATGATCACTACGGTTGTTAATGACATGGTTAGTCCCTTCCCAACAATGCAGTGCAGATTTGGGACCAAACCGCTTTGAGGCGTGTAAGGAGCCCGAATGGTGGAAAAGCACTAACCCGGTGGCGTTATGTCGTCAGTCCGGTCAGTTCTCGGCGGCCAGCGCGCGCGAAGGATCGATCCGTAAGGCGCGCCGCGCAGGGCCGAGCGTCGCGATTAGCGCAACCAACGCCACGATCCCGCCCGCGGCGACAAACGCGGTGACGTCGAGCCGGCTCACACCGAACAGCAATCCTTCGAGCCAGCGTGTTAGAAAAGCCGCGCCAGCCAGGCCGAGCGCGAGTCCCGCGGCGGTGAGGCGCGCCGTTTCGCCGGCGACCAGCGCGAGAACGTCGCTCACGCCCGCACCAAGCGCCACTCGCACACCGATCTCGGGAGTTCGCAGCGTCACGCTGTAGGCGATCACCGCGTAGAGTCCGAACGACGCGAGCGCAAGCGCTAATGCCGCGAAGGCGGTGACCAGCAGTGTCTGAAAACGGCGCGGGGCGAGCGATCGCTCCAGAAACTCGTCCATTGTGACGACTTCGTAGGCGGTCTGATCAGGATCCACCTGGCGGATAACGCGTCGCACGGTTTCGCTCAGCGCGGCCGGATTCGATGCCTTGCGCACTACCAGCGAATACAGATTGAAGGTAAGCCCATGCGCCGGAAACTGGCGATACGGTAGATACACTTGGCCGCGTGATTCCTTGTCGAGGCCCTCATGTCGGATGGTGCGCACGATTCCCACGACGGTCGAGTAGGGATTCTCAGGGCGCTGCAGTCCGATGCGGATGCGCCGCCCGATGGGATTCTCGCCGGGCCACAGGCGCGCCGCGACGCGGTCGTCGATCAACGCGACCTGCGGCGAATCGGCCGTATCGGATTCGGCAAACCCGCGCCCGTCGATGCGGGAGATCCTCATCGTGCGGAAATAGTCGTGGCTGGCCGACCGCACGTCCACCTGGGGAATATCCTTGCTGGGGATCACACGGCCTTCGATACCCATGGGGCCACTACCGAGCGATCCGTTGAGCGGCAGCCGGTTCACGATTCCCGCGCTCTCGATGCCGGGAGTTTCGGAGAGCCGCCGCAGCAGATCGTCGAAGAAATGCGTCGTGGCTTCGGCCTTGGCGTAGCGCGGACGCGGCAGAGAAAAACTCAGCGAAAGCACGTTGTGGGTATCGATCCCGGGATCGATGGCCATCACCCGCACGAAGCTGCGCAGGAGCAGTGCGCCGCCCACCAGCAGCATCGCGGAGATGGCGACTTCCGCCACGACCAGCCCTGCGCGTAATCGCAAGCTGCGGCGGCCACCCGAATTCGAGCGCTGGCGAAGCGCGTCGGCGGCCACGGTACGCGATGCGTTCAGCGCGGGGCTGATTCCGAAAAGAATCCCGGTGAGAAGAGAAGCCGCGACGGCGAAGGCCAGCGTCGCGGGGTCAATCGCGATCGTCGAGCGTCCGGGGAGATTCGCTGGCAGCAAACCAGCAATCGCCTGGAGGGACCAATAGGCGACGGCGATTCCGATCGCACCGCCGGTGAGAGCCAAGAGTACGCTTTCCGTGAGCACCTGGCGAAGCAATCGTCCGCGGCTAGCGCCCAGAGCGGCACGGATCGCAACCTCCTTCTGCCGCGCGGTGGCGCGAGCGAGCAGCAGGCTGGCAACATTCGCGCAGGCGATCAGCAGCACCAAACCCACGGCCGACATCAACAGCACCAATCCGGCTTTAGACGCAGTGACGCGCTGGGCACTGAGTAGCTTGACGCCCAGGTCCAGATTGTTGGTCAACGGAAATTCGGCTTTCATCTGGCGGTGGATGGCCTGAAGGTCCTCGTTCGCGCGTTCGACGGTCACACCGGGTTTCATGCGCGCGAGCATGCTGTAGCGATGCTGGAAGCGCTCCTGCACTTCGGCCTGCGGGGGCACCAGTGGGGCCCACGCTTCGGCGGGACGATCCGGATATTCAAACCCTGGGGGAAGCACGCCCACGATGGTTCCCGGTGAGCCGCCCACCGAGATTCGCGTGCCCACCGCATCCGGTTTCCCGGCGAAGCGCGACTGCCAGGCGCCGTAGGTCAGCAGAATCGCCTGGCCGCCGCCGAGCCGTTCTTCCTCGGGCGTGAACAAACGGCCTCGAATAGGTGCGATGCCGAGCACGCGGAACAGGCTGGAGGTGGCCAGATGCGCCGTAATGGACTGCGCCTCTCCTGCGACCGAGAGGCTCAGGTTTTCGCGGAAGCGAACCAGGCCGACCTCTTCGCAGGATTGCGTGCGCGCCCGAAAATCGAAAAAATCGCCGGCCGAGATGGGCCATAGATCGCCGGTCTTTGGATCGGTGTTGTGGATGAACAAAATCCGGTCCGGATCGGAAAACGCCAGCGGGCGCAGAAGCGCGGCATTAATGACGCTGAAGATCGCAGTGTTGGCGCCGATTCCCAGCGCCAGCGTGATCAGCGCGGATGCTGTGAAGGCGCGATCTTTGACGAGCAGCCGTACGGACTGTCGCAGATCTTGCCGGAAATCCCCCCACCAGTGTGCTTGCATACGACATTGTGATGCAGCTTCGGGTCGGAGGTCGAATGTTTACGGTAATGCAGAGGCGGTTCCGCGCTGCGTGCTTCTTGACCTTTCCATCCGCCCAGGAAAGTGCGCTGTCAGCAGGCTTCTAGGACTCGGATTACGGATCGAAACTTCTGGAATTATTCCGCCGACCCTCGCCGCGGAAGCTCCCAACCGACCCATTCGGATCGGCGAACCACCGCTCGGCTGCCTTGGGGTCGAGCGTGAGCTCTACCACCGTCGCATTATTGCGATCGATGGTGGTCAGGAGGAAGCGCCAGTCCCTGCCTTCGGGCCGCGTGTAGACCGACACCAGTTCTTCGTCGCCGTGGCGTCGCGAACGTGTGCGGAGCAGCGGGTTCCAGCCCGGACCGACCGCATGGCGGATCGCGATATTCAGGTCGCCACCAGCGCGCGAACAGTCGCCGAGATTATCGAACACCGCCAGATCGATATGCTTGGCGCCCGCCGGTTTCACGAAAAACGTGACGACGTTGACCAAACCGAAAAAGGGAATGTGCCGGGGGCTCGTATTGTATTCACTCGAGATCGCCCGCACGATGGAACGGAACTCGCGCTCGGATGCCTGCGCGGTCAGCACGCCCACAAAGCAAGTCAGCAAGAGTAGTCGCCGAAGCTGCATCTCAGAACTCCTTGTTACCCTTGCGTGCGGGGAAAACATCCATGCGCGGGATGCCGAAGTGGCCGCCTAAATCGCGCAGATCGTCGGGGCTGATGGTGCCGAGGATACTGACGATGGTGAGCTCACGCGGTTCGGCGACGATCACAACCAGACCGGCGATCTGCCCGTTCTCGGATCGCAGATAGATATCCGAATTTTCCCCGTTGCGCGATTTGACGCCGACGATACGGGTCCAGCCCGGGGAGCGAAACTGCGCGCGAAATTCGTCGAGATCGCTGGGATTGTATTCGCCTCGGCTATCGAACTCGAAGGACTTGACGGTAATTCCCTTGAGCGTGCCCACCAGCTTCTTGACGCGCGCTTCGTCCGGATCCTTGCCGGACAGAAAACGCGCGGCGAGTTGCAGCATGGTCATGTCCAGATTGATATCCACCGAGTTGGAAGCCTTGGATGCCAGACGGTCCAACGACGCTGGAAGCTTGATATCTTGTGCCGCGGCCGGCAACGCCAGCAAAATGATGAGACTTGCGAATTTCATTTCTACTCCCTAATTATCCCGGACGTTCTGTACGCGATCCTGAATCTGGCGAAGCTTCTGGCTGGTGATCTGCAGCGCCTGCTGCAGACGAGCCTTAGCGGCTTCGCCTTCGGCGCGATCGCGCGCGCGTTCACGTTCCCACATGGTGGCGCCGCCGATCATAATCACCAGCGCAGCCACAGCCGTCGCCCAACGCACGCGGTGGGGTGTCACTACGCGCGACCACCAGGAAAGTCGCTCAGGCTCGGGATCGGCGGCGGCCAACGCACGGACGCGTTCCTCAAAACCTTCCGGCGCTTCCTTGCGGGCCAGCGCGCTGCGAAGTTGCGATTCCAACTGTTCAAACTCACGATCGTCGTTCATCGTAGGTCTCCTGGAGCGGGCCTCACGCCCGCGCCCATGCTTCTTTCGATCTTCTCGCGCAGCATCGCGAGCGACCGCTGCAAATGGCTCTTCACGGTCCGCACCGGCATGTCCAGCGTCCGCGAAATCTCCTCCGGCATCATTTCTTCCTGAAAGCGCAGGATCATCACCATGCGCGGTTTCTCCGGAAGGGACGCGATCAGCGCCTGCAAGCGCCGATCCAGCAGCGGATCACCTGAATGCGCCGCCACCGATGGCTCGCGCACGTCGTCCAGCGCCACCGAAGGATGCGACTTCCGTTTACGCACGCAATCGATACAACGGTTGCTGGTGGTGCGACGGAGCCAGTGGGTAACGTGGGACGCGCTCTCCAGGCTTTCGAGGTTGCGATACAGCTGCAGGAACACATCCTGCGCGACTTCCTCGGCCGATCCGCGATCGCGTAAAAAGTGGTACGCGATGCTGAAAACCATGGACTGATTGGCGCGCAGAGCTTCGGCGAACGCAGGCCGGGCATCGATCACTGCCGCTTGCTCCGCTGCTGCCATTCCAGACTGGTGCCGCTCCGTCCTACCAACATGATACGGGAGGGCCGCTGGCGGGGACGCAGAAATTACTTGGCTGGCCAACCTGGAGGTTGGTCGCGGACCGGGAGGTCCGCCCCACAACAATGTTTCATTCATGGGCGTAGTATCCCGTCTTGGTGCGAATCGTCAGACCCGGCCGCTTGGGCTTGATCACCAGCTTGTGAAAAGTCTTATCGTTGGTCGGATTGGTAGTGTAGTAACCCAACTCGTAGAGCGACCGGAGCTGTTCGCCAATTTCTTTGAAGGTCTTCTTCAGGTCTTCCTTCTCCGCGTCGAAATCGGCGCCGCCGGTTTCCTTGCCGATGCGCGACATCACCCCCATGCCGTACTTGTTGCGCGACGTGAGTCGGCCGCCGCGCTCGGTTTCGGTATAACGGATGCCGAAGACTGGAATATTCTCGCTTTGCGCCGCCTCGATGGTTTCGAGCATGTGGTGCGCGCTCGAATTATCTTCTCCGTCGCTGAACACCAGCATGGCCTTGCGCGCATGCTCGGCGCCCCCCAGCTTCTCTTTGATCGAGTAATACATCGCGTCGTAGAAAGCCGTCCCTGCTCTGCGGATTTCGTCGGGGCCAAGTTCCGGCATCCGTTGTGGCCTTTTGTGATCGAAATTCTTGAGACCTTCGGTGATCTCGCGGGGCTCCGGTGAAAAGTCAGCCGCCACACGAAGCCGGTTTCCGAAGCACAGAAGAAAAGCCCGATCACGCGGCGTCAGTACGCTCTTCAGAAACGTCTTCAGATCCTTCTCATGCTTCTTGTGAAAGTGCGCCTGGCTGCCGCTCATATCCATGACCAGGCCGAGCGATAACGGCAGATCGCGGCTCTGCGAAAAGAGTGCGATGTTCTGCTTGACGTTGTCTTCCCAAACTTCGAAATCGTCCTTGGTCAGATCGTTGAGCAGTTTGCCCGAGGAATCGCGCGCCATGAACGCCACGTTCACCAGACGGACGTCGACGCGGATCGGAGCAAGCTCCTGCGCGCTACACATCAGCGTCGCAAAAATCGCCAGAAATCGGAAACGATTCACGCCCTCTTGGCTCCCTCGCACACGAATACGACAACTGGCCCCCCGAGGACGCAAAGAATTGCAAAGAAACGGTTGAACTTGTAGGTGACCTGCGGTACAGCAGTATATACTCGGAGGAAGAAAGGGAATCATATGCGACGAACCCTGGCATTCCTGGTTTTGGCAGCCGCGACGCTCCCGCTGGCGCTGGCGCAGACCGACAAGAACAAGTACATGACGCCCAGCAAGGCGAATCCTCCGAGCAATCCGCAGATGGCTACCGCGACCATCAATGGCAAGGAGATCTGGCTGGTTTATCATGCCCCCAACGTAAAGGGACGCAAGATTTTCGGTGGCGAGGGCGCGTTGCAGGCCAACGGAACGAACTGGCGCGGCGGAGCCGATTGGGCCACGTTCCTGCATACTGATGCCGAATTGAACATCGGCGGAACCACGGTTCCCGCGGGCGAATACACCGTTTTCTTCGCTCTAAACCAAGGCAGCTGGGACATGATTCTCAACAAGCAAACCGGCCAGTGGGGCATCAAACGCGACGGTACCGCGAATTTCGATCCGGCTAACAACGTCGCCAAGGTCCCGATGAAGATGGGCAAAACCCCGGCGCTGGTAGAAACGCTCAAGGACACACTTTCGAGCAGCGGTGGCAACAAAGGCACGCTGAAGTTGGAATGGGAAAATACCTCGGCCTCGGTTGATTTCACAGCGAAGTAGCCGATGACGACCGGCAATCCTTTCGATTCGCCGGACCCGACTCTTTACGATATTCGTACGCGCGCGGCCGGCCCAGTCGGGTCGCTTCCGCTTTCGGCGGAGTCACTTCTCGAACGCCCCTCCGGCGATTTGTTCGGCTGGAGCCAGAACGCTGGGATGGGCTGGAATCCCGCGGCACTGGGCGGCAAAGAATATCTAATCCTTTCGACGCACGGCGGAATCCGCGCGCCCGACGGCAAGCCCATCGCGCTGGGTTTTCATACCGGTCACTGGGAAGTCGGGCTGCTGATGCAGGCGGCGGCGGAGGAACTGAAATCCGCGGGCGCGATTCCGTTCGCCGGTTTCTGCACCGACCCGTGCGACGGCCGAACGCAGGGCACCACCGGCATGTTCGACAGCCTGCCGTATCGCAACGACGCGGCGCAGATATTTCGCAGGCTGATCCGATCGTTGCCCACGCGCAGCGGCGTGCTCGGCGTCGCCACCTGCGACAAGGGCTTGCCAGCGATGATGATGGCACTGGCAGCGATGCACGACCTGCCGTGCGTTCTGATTCCCGGCGGCGTCACGCTGCTGCCCGAGGAAGGCGAGGACGCGGGCCGAATCCAGACCATCGGCGCGCGATTCGCGCACGGAGCGATCACGCTCGAGCATGCAGCAGACATGGGCTGCCGCGCCTGCGCGTCGCCCGGAGGCGGCTGTCAATTTCTCGGAACCGCGGCGACCTCGCAGGTTGTCGGCGAGGCGCTGGGCATGGCGCTGGGACATTCGGCACTCGCGCCGTCGGGTCATCCGATCTGGCTGGATATGGCGCGCCGCTCGGCACGCGCAGTGATGCATCAGCAGTCGCGCGGCATTCGCATGCGCGACATTATCACCGACGCGTCGATCTCGAACGCTCTCGCGGTGCACGCCGCATTCGGCGGATCCACCAACTTGATCCTGCACGTGCCGGCGATCGCGCATGCAGCCGGTTTGCGTCGGCCCACGTCGGCAGATTGGGCCCGCGTGAATCGCAAGGTTCCGCGTATTGTCGACGCGCTTCCGAACGGCCCACGCCATCACCCCACCGTTCAGGTTTTTCTGGCCGGGGCTGTGCCGGAGGTGATGCTGCATTTGCGTCGCGAGGGGCTCATCGACACGCGCGTTCTGACCGCCAGCGGGTTGACGTTGGGTGAGGTGCTGGACGACTGGGAAAAGTCGGAACGACGAAGGCACGTGCGCGAAGTTCTCCGCGATCGCGACGGAATTAATCCGGACGACGTGATCATGTCGCCCGAGGAAGCCGCGCGGCGCGGACTCACCTCGACGGTCTGCTTCCCCACTGGAAATCTCGCCCCAGAAGGCTCGGTGATCAAGAGCACGGCTATCGATCCGAGCATGGTCGGGCCGGACGGCGTGTATCGTCACACCGGTCCCGCGAAAGTTTTTCTCACCGAGCCGGCAGCGATCGCCGCGATCAAGGAAGGCCGCATTCACGCAGGCGATGTCCTCGTGCTGGCCTGCCGCGGACCGATGGGCGCGGGCATGGAAGAAACCTGCCAGCTTACCGCGGCGCTGAAGTATCTGGATTTCGGCAAGCACGTCGCGATTCTGACCGACGCGCGCTTCAGTGGATTTTCGACCGGCGCGTGCATCGGTCACGTCTCGCCCGAGGCGCTGGCGGGCGGGCCGATCGGCAAGCTGCGCGACGGGGACGTGATCGAGATCGTCGTGGATTGCGTGAATCTCGAAGGCAGCGTAAACCTGGTCGGTGGGGAGGATTTGGCGCAGCGCCCGCTGCGATCGGATCTGGCGCGCGATCCTCAACTCCCCGACGATTCACGCCTATGGGCCGCACTGCAGGATGTCAGCGGCGGAACCTGGGGTGGCGCGGTGTTCGACGTCGAGGCGATTCTCGAAGTGATCGCCGCCGGCAAACGCGCCCTTGGCAAGTAGCCCTCGTGGCGCGGGCTTCAGCCCGCAGCCTCGGCTTCAGCCGAGGTTCAAGAATTTGCTAATCTGAAACTCAGTGAAACTCTAAAGACACGTCTCCCCTCGCCCTTCGCCTTCCAGAGGACACGTATGTCTTTAGTCAGCGCATCGCGCCTTTCTTTCCGTTATCCGACTACTGGTTTCCTTTTCCGGGACGCCTCGTTTTCCGTCAACCCAGGAGATCGCCTGGCGATCGTCGGCCCGAACGGGGCAGGGAAATCGACGCTCCTCGCCTTGCTCGCGGGCGCGGCCGATCCGACCTCGGGCGAAATCATTCGCCGCCGGGGGATCCGCGTCGCGACCGTCGAACAAACTCTCGACATCGCGTGCAGCCCGTCACTCTTCTCCTTCGTCAGGGAAGTGAGCCCGCCCGACGATTATGCAGCCGATTCGATGACCGATCGAATCCTCGATGGTCTCGGGTTCACCATCGAGGAGCGTGACGCGCCACTCTCCGCGCTGTCAAGCGGGCAGCGAACGCGAGCGGCTCTCGCCCGCGGGCTTCAGTCGGACGCGGATGTGCTGCTGCTGGACGAGCCGACCAATCACCTCGACATCGCGGCGCGCCAGTGGCTCGAAGACCAGCTTGCCGCACGCACGATTGTCTTCGTGTCGCACGACCGCACTTTGCTTCGCAGCGTCGCCACCCGCATTCTTGAAATAGAGCGCGGGGAAGTCACGATTTACGACGGTAGTTACGACGACTACCGCGCGCATCGGGCGCTGCGCGAGCGTCAGGCTGCCGACGAATTCGCGGCATTTCAACGTCGCAAGGCCGCGTACGAGCAAGCTGCGGAGCGACGTTCACGACTAGCCGTGCAAGTCGGGACGGCGCCGCCGGGTGTGAGAGGAGCGCGCGATTTCTACGGCCGCAAGTCGGCGAAAGTTGCACGCACGGCTCGAATCCTCAAGGAACGCGCCGCGTTCGAAGGCGAGGTGAAGAAGCCGTGGGAGGAGCAGCCGATTCCCGAGCTCGATTTCGGTGTGGTCGCGCGCAGCGGCGACGTCGCATTAACCGTCTCGAACCTTTCAAAATCGTATCCCGGGAAGCGGCTCTTCGAAGGACTCTCCTTCCACGTTGCACGCGGCGAACGGATCGCGATCCTGGGCCCGAATGGTTCCGGCAAAACCACGCTTCTCCGAATGCTGATGGCTCTCGAAACCTCCGATTCGGGCGACGTGCGCGTGGGCGCGAACGTCCGGTCCGGCTACTTCGCGCAGGACGTGGAGGATCTTGATCCGCTAAGCACGCCGCTCCAGATCTGCGGATCGACCACTCTGCCACGCACGCTTTTGGCCTGCCTCAAAATTCGTCCGGACCGTGTGAATCAGCCGCTGCGTGACTTGAGCGCGGGCGAACGCACCAAGGTCGCGATTGTGCGCTTGTTGGTCAGCGGCGCGAATCTGCTGCTGCTTGACGAACCGACCAATCATCTGGAAATCGAGGCGCAGGAAGCGCTGGAGCAGGCACTGCGGCAGTTCCCCGGTGCGGCGATCGTGGTATCGCACGATCGCAGCTTTCTGGCGGGATTAGAGGCGCGGTCCCTGACGCTAGAATAGAACCGCATGCGCTGCTTTGTTCTGATAATCGCGCTCGCGTCGTCGGTGTTCGGCGCGGACGTACCACTTACACCGCAGATGCAGTCGCTGGTGAACCGCATTTCGCCGGCGTCGTTGCGCGGGCACTTGTCGTTCATCTCGTCCGATTCGCTGGAAGGCAGGTTGACTCCATCGCGCGGGCTGGACATCGCCGCTGAATACATCGCGGCCCAATTCCGCCGCGCGGGATTGGAACCGATCGGCGACGATGGCTATTTCCAAACGGCGACGCTGGCGGTACGCGAGCCGAACTACACCGGATTCGAGATGACCATCACCAGCGGTGGTAAGGCGGTGAAAATCGAAAAGGAAGACGTTTACATCCTCACCGCGCGCCCCCTCGCGATCGATAACCTGCCGATCATTCACTGGACCGGCGGCACTCCGTCGCCGGAACAAATAAATGGCAAAGTGGTTTACATTTCCGACTTCCGCCTGATACGCTCGATGCGCGGTTATCAGCCGGCGTTGTTATTTTTAAGCAGTGCCCCTCCTACCGGACATCAAGGACTGATCGATAATGAAGCGCCGCGCGCGTCGCGTCGACCCTCGGCCAATGTCTTGCTTCGTCCGGATGTAGGTGACCTTCTGAAGGATCCCCATGCTCGAGTCACCATCCACATGCAGCCTTTCGTCGAACGCACGGTGAAAGGTCGCAACGTCGCCGCCGTTCTGCGCGGCTCCGATCCGGCGCTGCGCGACACGTATGTGATGCTCACTGCGC
This sequence comes from Bryobacteraceae bacterium, assembly GCA_036006545.1. Taxonomy (GTDB): domain Bacteria; phylum Acidobacteriota; class Terriglobia; order Bryobacterales; family Bryobacteraceae; genus Palsa-187. The sequence continues at coordinate 904 of DASYPO010000386.1, read as the reverse complement.
ACTACGATCACATCGGAACCACCGCGTATGGGGAGGACCGAATCTACAACGGCGCGAATGATGACGGCAGCGGCACGGTCTCGGTCATCGAGATCGCGAGCGCGATGGCATCCATGCGGCCGCACCCGAAGCGAAGCATTCTCTTCATGACGTTCTTCGGAGAAGAGGCGGGCGGGGTCGGGTCGAGATATTATGTGCGGCATCCTTTGGTCCCGATCGACAAGACGGTTGCTGATCTGAATCTCGAACAGATCGGCCGCACCGACGCCGCGAATGGAAAGCAGGTATCCAACGCGTCTGTCACTGGATTCGATTTTTCCGACTTACCTGCTGTGCTGAGGGAAGAGGGCCAGCGTGTCGGCATCAAAGTATATAAGGATGAGCAGTCCAGCGACGAGTTCTTTTCGCGCAGCGACAATCAGCCGCTGGCAGACGCCGGCATTCCCGCGCACACGCTGTGCGTCGCTTTCGAGTTTCCCGATTATCACCAGGTGGGCGATCACTGGCAGAAGATCGATTACGACAACATGGCCAAGGTGGATCGCGCGGTGGCGCTGGGGCTGTTACGCCTCGCCTCGGATGCGCCGCCGCCGAAGTGGAATGAATCGAATCCAGCGGCCAAGAAGTACGTCGACGCCGCCAAAAAACTAAAGTAACGCAGGCGATCTTGTCGCCTGCCTGTCTTGAATTTGCTGGCACAGGGAGGGCGGACGCCCTCGTCCGCGCCGGACCCCCTGGTCCGGCGACCAAAGCCGACGTGCGCGTCGCCCGCGGGCCAGGGGCCGCCCTCCAAAACTCATCGCCAATTCACATCCAGAATCCGCGAGAACACCACACTGTTCGTCGGCGCATGGATCAACGAATAATCGCCCAGCCTTGGGAACAGCAGCGCGTTAGTGCCCTT
>DASYPO010000385.1:0-6601 GCA_036006545.1 Bryobacteraceae bacterium | reverse complement strand
CGAGCTGCAAATCTTGAACGCCATTTCCGACGAATCCACGTCGTGATAGTCGCCGTCGAACACCGTCACGCGCACATCCGACATCGGGAAGCCGGCCAGAATTCCGTGCTCCAGCGCCTCCGCGACGCCCTTCTCCACCGCCGAAATGAATTCCTTGGGAATCGATCCGCCGAAAACTTCGTTGACGAATTCGAACCCACCGCCCGGAGGCAGCGGCTCAATGCGCAGCTTGGTGCGCGCATACTGACCCGACCCACCGGTCTGCTTCTTGTGCGTGTGATCGGCTTCCGCTTTCTGCCGAACCGTCTCGCGGAACGCCACTTGCGGCTTGCCGACATTCGCGCCCACGCCGAATTCGCGCTGCATGCGATCCACGATGATTTCGAGATGCAACTCGCCCATGCCGGCCAGAATGGTCTGCCCGGTGTCCGGATCGGTCGACACCTTGAGCGTCGGATCTTCCTGCACCAGTTTCGCGATCGCCATGCCCAGCTTTTCCTGGTCGACCTTAGTCTTGGGCTCGATCGCGAGCTGAATCACCGGCGCCGGAAAATCGATCGACTCGAGCACCACTGGCGATCTTTCATCACAGATCGTATCGCCCGTGCTCACGTTCTTCAGACCGACTGCGGCGCAAATATCGCCTGCCAGAATCTCGGTGATCTCTTCACGCTTGTTGGCGTGCATCTTGACCAAGCGGCCGATGCGTTCCTTGCGTCCCTTGGCGACGTTGAAAATCGTATCGCCCGTCCCGAGCCGTCCCGAGTACACGCGAATGAACGCCAATTGACCGACAAACGGGTCGGTCATGATCTTGAACACCAGCGCCGCGAACGGTTCTTTGTCGTCCGCGTGGCGCTCGATGATCTTGTCCGGATGCCCCAGCTCGTGACCCTGCACCGCAGTCACTTCGAGCGGTGAAGGCAGAAAATCCACGACGGCGTCGAGCAGATCCTGCACGCCTTTGTTCTTGAATGCCGTCCCGCACACCACCGGGAAAATCTTGCGTGCGTTGGTAGCCTTGCGAATCCCCGCCATCAGCTCCGCTTCGGTGATCGCTTCGCCCTCGACGTATTTGTGGAACAGGTGATCGTCCGACTCGGACACCGCCTCGACCAGCTTGTCGCGATACTCCTTGGCCAGATCCTTCAAATCCTCAGGGATCGGGATTTCGGTGAACTCGGCGCCCAGCGTCTCGTCCAGCCACACGCGGGCTTTCATGGTCACCAGGTTGACCACGCCCTTGAAATTTTCCTCAGCGCCGATCGGCAACTGGATTGGCACCGGCCGCGCCTGCAACCGGTCCACAATGGTCGCGACCGAGCGGAAGAAATCCGCACCGACGCGGTCCATCTTATTAATGAAGCAAATTCGCGGGACGCGATACTTGTCCGCCTGCCGCCAAACCGTTTCCGATTGCGGCTGCACGCCTGCCACGGCGTCGAACACCGCCACCGCTCCGTCCAGCACTCGCAGCGAACGCTCGACTTCCGCCGTAAAGTCGACGTGACCCGGCGTATCGATGATATTAATGGTGCAGTCTTTCCACTCGCAGGTGGTCGCCGCCGAGGTGATGGTGATGCCGCGCTCCTGCTCCTGCTCCATCCAGTCCATGACGGCGGTGCCTTCATGCACTTCGCCGATCTTATAAGTACGACCCGTGTAGTAGAGCACGCGCTCCGTAGTCGTCGTCTTACCGGCATCAATGTGCGCCATGATGCCGATATTGCGCATTCTCTCTAATGGAATCGTGCGTGCCATACTACTTCTGTCGTTTTCCTCTTTTCCTAACCGTAAAACTCATCTTGTTACTGGCCCCTGGCCGCTGGCGTCTACCACCGATAATGCGCGAAAGCCTTATTCGCTTCGGCCATGCGGTGGACGTCGTCTTTTTTCTTCACCGCACCGCCCCGCGAATTGGCAGCGTCGTTCAGTTCATTCGCCAACTTGTCGGGCATGCCTTTTTCCGGACGCGACCGAGCGTTGATCAGAATCCAGCGGATCGCAAGCGACGTGCGTCGATTGTTCGGAACCTCGACCGGCACCTGATAGTTCGCGCCGCCAACGCGCCGCGTCTTGACTTCCAGCAGCGGCTTGCAATTCTCGACGGCTTTCTTGAAGAGCTTAAGCGGATCGTCGCCGGTGCGCTCTTTGATCTGTTCCATCGCCGAATAGAAAATCTTCTGCGAAATGGCCTTCTTGCCGTCCCACATCATCGAATTCACGAATTTTTCCGCGAGCTGCGAGTTGTACACCGGATCCGGCAGGATCTCGCGCTCTTCAGGTCTGCGTCTGCGTGGCATATCGTTTCCTCGGAATCCCTACTTGGTCGGCCCGCCCTTGGGTCTCTTCGCTCCGTATTTCGACCGGCTCTGCTGGCGTCCGGCGACGCCTGCGGTATCGAGCGTTCCACGCACCACGTGATAACGCACGCCCGGCAAATCCTTCACGCGTCCGCCGCGGATCAGCACGATCGAGTGTTCTTGCAGGTTGTGTCCCACGCCTGGAATATAGGTAGTCACCTCGATGCCGTTGGTGAGCCGCACGCGCGCCACTTTGCGCAGCGCCGAATTCGGCTTCTTCGGGGTCGTGGTGTAAACGCGCGTGCACACGCCGCGCCGCTGCGGGCAGGCCTGCAGTGCAGGGCTTGCCGTCTTATAGCGCGTGGGGCGCCGCCCTTTGCGGACAAGTTGATTGAACGTCGGCAAACTTGGTTCTCCCGAGACGAAGACGGCCCACGCGGCAAATACCGGCGCAGGCATACTCGTTCCTTATTAATCCACCCGGAAACCGACACACGCAGTCACGACATCATCGCCGCAATCACGCATACCCGTTACCGAAACATGCGAGGCCCAAAAAAGGGAAGTTGACTTCGGACAAGTCCATGTCTGAATCGGCGTTAGATCCGATCAGGCAGCGGGACCGGCCCCCGGCCGGACTCCCCAATGGGAGCGGTAGCACAGGAGCAGAAGACCGACTCGCTAACGTTATTGAGGATAGCGAACCTTGTCCAGCGTTGTCAAATGGCTCAAGGCAACGGGCCGACGGCTAGGTACCCAAACGGCGAGAAGACCCCGTCAATCGTCAGCACTACCCGTTGAACTCCCGCTGGCACCCCCGCTGGGATCCGGATATTCGCCTGGTACAACCCCGGGAAACCTGGCGTCGTTCCGATATACAAAATGTCGCTCGTCGTCAGCCTAACGGCTGGTACCGTGCCTCCGCCGATCGCGATGCTGTACGACGCGGTCACGTTCGCGATTCCCGCCGGCAGCTCTCCCGGCGCGAACGCAGGGTTGGTGGTCCCGCCGCCCGTGAAAAACAACAGAATAATGTCGCCTTCCAGCGCCGGGAAGAAATTCAAGCCCGCGATCAGGCCGCGCGTCCCAATGTAGTTGCCGTTGACCCCATTCACCGCAGCGATCTGATTCTTGCCGTCCGCCGCCTGAGTGAAGTAGAAAAACTCGGGTGCCGTCGGTGCCACGGCTACCGGCTCACTGAGAGTCCGAATCTCGTTCCCGGTTCCGCAAGCGGTCGCCACCTGCACCTGCGCGGTGCCGCTTGAGGGTATCTGCGGGACCTGGAAATTCACCTGCGTAGGAGTAACCAGAAAAATCGGCGCGGCGACATTGTTGACGAACACGCACACGCCGCCGGCCAGCGTCGGCACGCGACCATTCAAAAAATCCGCTGCCCTGACAATTTTCAAGGTTCCGGCCGCCGCGAACGAATCCCCAAATACCGACGCGATTCCGTTCGGAGAAAGCGTGTGCACCCCGCCCGCGCTCAGTCCAGCGCCCACCGCCCCTCCTGGAATAATGTGCGGGCCAGCGGACAGCGCGCCCAGCAGAACCGTGAAGTTGGTAGTGGTGAAGTTCGGTACCGCCAAATCAGTTAGGCCGTCGCCGTTGAAATCGCCCACCGCCGTGAATAACGGCGACGTCCCCGCGCTGTAGCTCACCGGCGTCTGAAACGTCCCGTCCGTCTTGGCCAGCAACACGTTGACATTCCCGCTGCTCGCGTCGGCCGTTACCAGGTCCACTCGTCCATCGCCATTGAAATCCCCCACGGCGACCGATTGCAATCCGCGCGGAGCACTGTAATTCACGGGCGCCTGAAACGTGCCGTTCCCATTGCTGATCAGAATGCTGACATTGTCACTGCCTCCGTTGGCAACCGCCAAATCAGAAAACCCATCTGCGTTGAAATCCGCGACCGCGAGCGAATTCGGATTCGCGCCAGCCGGAAGGTTGCCGCCCGCGCGAAACGTACCGTCGCCGTTGCCGAACAGCACAGTTACGTTGCTGCCCGTCTGATTCGCCGCCGCGATATCCGCCTGCCCGTCGCCGTTGAAATCGCCCACTGCAACGAAAATCGGACCGATTCCCACTGGGTAGGTCACCGCTGTTCGGAATGTTCCGTTCGCATTGCCGAGCAACACGCTAACGGCATTGTTGGAAAAATTGTCGACCACCAAGTCAGCGATGCCGTCATTGTTAAAATCCGCGGTCGCGATCGAATGCGGATTTGCCGCGACTGGATAGTTCACCGCCGCAGCGAAGGTTCCGCTGCCAATGTTCAGAAACACGCTGATGCTATTGCTGCCACTGCCTCCGTTAACCACAGCAAAATCCGTTTTTCCGTCGCCGTTGAAATCCGCAACCGCGATCGCTCCCGGCGCCTGCTGCGTCGCATAGTTTGCCGGTGCTTGAAACGTCCCGTCGCCGTTGCCGATCAGTACACTCACCTGGTTTTTGTCGAAATCGTCTATCACTAAGTCCGCGCGCCCATCGCTATTGAAATCACCCACCGCAATAAAGCGCGGGAAACTCACACCGCCATAGGTCGCCGCTGCCTGGAATCCGGTTTGCCCGATCGATCCCACCCGCAACGAATAGTAGGCGATGCTTCCAGAATAATTTGCGTCACCTGAGTAATAGGCGTGGACTCGGCGGGTTCCCGCGGGGAGCAGGCTAGTCGTAAGGGTCGCGCTAATCAGCGTCGCGGGGCCCACCGCAACTCTGCCCAGCACGGACGCACCGTCGTAAAAAGTCACCGTTCCGGTTGCAAGCGGCCGCACGTCGTTAGGGCTCGTCACAACGAAAGAGAGTCCGAGGTCGGCGGTGAGTGTCACCGGATGACCGAGGATGGCTGGATTAGGGGACGCCCTGAAGAATATCATGCTACTGCCCGCAGCGAATGCCGAGGGCGTCATTGCCGACAATAAACAAATACCTGCGAAACACCTTGCGAGCATGGCTTGAAAGTAGCAGGTTTTACGTTTTGGCAGAGGTGTTCGATGTTTCAGCAACGGTTCCGTCATCGGCTTCAGTCAGTCGGAGCGGGCGGCGCCAAACGGGAGCCTGCTGGAAACTGGAAAAGGTTAGAATCGGGTTGAACCCACTGCGGGGACGTAGCTCAGTTGGATAGAGCGGTCGCCTCCTAAGCGACAGGTCGGCAGTTCGAATCTGCCCGTCCCTACCACCGCTTCAGTCCTTTTTGTCCGATGTCGTGGCGATAGTGCATTCCCTCGAAGTGAATTTGTTCAACAGCGCGATACGCCGCATCGATCGCCGATCGCAAGTCTGCTCCGGACGCGGTTACTCCCAGCACCCGCCCACCGGCCGTCTCCAATCCTCTTTTCGCCACCTTCGTTCCTGCGTGGAAAATTACCGGGGCTCCTTCTGTACTAGCCCCTGGCCCCTGGCCCCTGGCCCCTTCTTTGCTGTCCCCCGTCCGCTGTCCGCTGTCCGCTATTGGGTCTCCTGTCCGTACTCGCCCCGGATACCCGCTCGCGGCCAACACTACACACACCGACGGCTCCGGTCTCCAACGCAATCTTACGTCCCGCAAATCGCCGCGAGCCGAACCCTCGAGCGCAGGTGCAAAGTCCCCGTGAAGACGATGCATAAGAGGTTGCGTTTCCGGATCGCCCAAACGCACGTTGAACTCGAGCACCTTCGGACCGTCCGACGTGATCATCAAACCCGCGTACAGGAATCCGGTGAATTCGGTCGCGCGAATCACCGGTTCAATCACGCGGTCCATGACGATGCTCGCCTGCGCTGCCGTGAGGATTCGTCCATCGCAGTACGCGCCCATGCCACCGGTGTTCGGACCCGTGTCGCCGTCGCCCACGGTCTTGTGATCTTGCGTGGCTTCGAGCGGCAGCGCCGTCCGTCCGTCGCACAGCACGATGAAGCTTACTTCTTCGCCTTCGAGAAATTCTTCGATCACCAGGCGCGGCCCCAGCGATTCGACCGCGGCTTCAGCTTCGGTCCGCGTCTGCGCGATGATCACGCCTTTTCCTGCGGCGAGTCCGTCGGCTTTTACGACCACCGGAAACGAGAATTTCGACAGAGCCTCGCGGGCTGCTTCGATGGATTCGGTTCGCACAAATCGCGCGGTCGGAATTCCCAGCCGCTGCATGAATTGTTTCGAGTGGATCTTACTGGCCTCGAGCTGCGCTGCTTCTTGCGTTGCTCCGACAATCGCGAACCCGCGCGCGCGGAACCGGTCGACGACTCCCGCTACCAGCGGTGCTTCGGGACCCACTACGGTCAATTCCACGCCGGCTGCTTCGGCGACTGCAAGGTAT
>DASYPO010000384.1:0-13143 GCA_036006545.1 Bryobacteraceae bacterium | reverse complement strand
CAACTGGAGCGGCCCGTACCTGATGAAGGACATTCCGCTGGACCCGTGGGGCCGGCCGTATCTCTACAAGTATCCGGGCGAGCATGGCGACACACCGGAGATCGTTTCGCTGGGGGCGGATGGCCAGCCGGGCGGAGAGGGTGAGAATGCCGACATCGTCAGTTGGAGCAATAAATAAGCTGGGCGGGCGGCGCGGAGTCACGCTCATCGAGATGATGATCGTGGTCACGCTCTTGGCCGTGGCAGCGGGCCTGACGTACCCGTCGGTGACTGGCGGGTTGGAAGGACTGCGGCTGCGGTCGGCGGCCTCGAGCATCGCCGGATTCCTCAATACCGCACTGACGAGGGCAGAGCGAAAACAGCAGGTCATCGAGTTGTGGATCTCGCCCGGCGAAAACGCTATGACGGCGCGCTCTCCGGATCAGACCTTCGTACGCCGTTTAGAGATTCCATTGCCGGCCCAAATCGTTTCGATTCGTCCGGAGGCGCCGGTGAGGGCGGATGAGCCGCGCCGATTCCTGCTGTATCCAGGCGGAACCGTCCCGCATATCGTCATTGAGCTGGCAATTTCGGGCGGACGTCGGCGATCGGTGACGGTCGATCCGGTGACCAGCGCGGCGAGGATCGAAGTGGAGGTCTTGAAGTGAGAAGCAGGCAGCGCGGATTCACACTGCTCGAAGTGTTGATCGCGACCGCGATCGCGGGTATCGCTGTAGCGGGGTTGATGGGCGCGCTCTCGAGCACGGCTAATAATGCGAATCGTCTGACGGCGAAAGATCGCGCTGCGTTCCTCGCCAAATCGCGCATGGATGAATTGATCGTGGATCACAAACTTCCGCGCGGTGTGCCGCTCGAGGGTCTTTTCGATCCGAGGCTCGCGGGCGGTGTTCCGGCGGGGTGGCGGGCGCGTGTGATGCCGTTTGAGACCGCACCGAATGCGGGTCCCGGTATGTGGGTGGTGGACCGCATCGAGCTGGAAGTGTGGTGGATGGAAGGGGCGACGCGGCGGGCATTCACCCTCGAGGCGTTTCGCAGAGGGATTTTATGAGATTCTCGGCCAGAACAGGCCGGACCGGGAGGTCCGGCGCGGAGCGGGAGGTCCGCCCCACGATGTCACGCGAGGCGGGAGTGATGCTGATCGAACTGCTGATCGCGATCACGTTGGTCGCGCTGTTATCGACAGCGATGCTGATGGGTTTGCGCGGTGGTTTTTTCAGCTATCGCAAGACCACCGATCGCTTGCAGGACAACCGGCGGACCAGCAACATCGAGGCGATTTTGGCGCGGCAGATTGCGGCGGTAATTCCGGCGATGGGAGGCTGCGCGACTTCTGGTGGCGGGATCGCGCCGGTGCCATTCTTCAACGGCACGCCGACGTCGATGCGCTTGATTTCGAGTTATTCGATGACTGAAGGCGCCCGCGGGCTGCCGCGGGTAATCGAGCTCCAGGTATTTCCCAGCGAAAGCGGTGGCGTGCGGTTGGTGATCAACGAGCACTTGTACACGGGACCGGCGAGCACGGCTCCTTTTTGTTTGGACGGACGGTGGCTGCCGGTGATGCCGAATCCGCAGTCGTTCGTAGCGGCGGACGGGTTGGCGTTTTGCCGTTTCCAGTATCGCGAGGCGATCCCGGATTCGGTGCTACCGGGGAACTGGTTGCCGGTGTGGTCGAAACCGAATCTTCCGAACGCGGTGCGCATCGACATGACGCCCTTGCAAACTGGTCCGGGGAGGCTGGCGTTTCTACCCGTAACGGTGCCGATTCACGTGACTCGCGAAGTGGTGGCGCAGTATACCGATGATCAGTAGAGAGTTCCCGGAGCGCCGGCAAGAAAGCCTGGCCCCACAAAATCGGCAACAGAGCCTGGCCCCACAAAACCGGCTGGAAGGCCCGAGGCGGGCTGCGCTGGAACGAGGCGGGGCGCTGCTGATGGTGCTGTGGCTGGCGGCGGCGCTGTCGGCGATCGCATTTTCGCTGGCAGCGAGCGTGCGTGCGGAGATCGAGCACAGCGCAACAGCGGCGGACGGGCTGCGCGCGACGTATCTCGCGACGGGAGCGGTCGAGCGCGGGATCCAGTGGATGCTGTGGGGCCCGGATTATCGGCTGCCCAGCGGCGGGCCGCGTTTTTGGGAGCCAAACCAGCCGCGCCTGACCATGAGTTTCCCGAGCGGCGACGCGCTGGTCGAAATGATCCCGGAGTCGTCCAAGCTGAATATCAATACTGCCTCCGCGGAGCAGCTCGAACGGCTGGTGATGGCGGTTTCGAACGATCCGGCGCGTTCGCGCGACATTACGGCAGCGATTCTGGACTGGCGCGGCAGCGCCGCGCGCCCTGAATTCGACCAGTTTTATCTCAGCATCCGTCCGACTTTTCGGGCGCGGCACGCGTCTTTTCAAGAGATAGAGGAGTTGCTGCTGGTGCGCGGCATGACCCCCGAGTTGTTCTATGGAAACTACGTGCCCGATCTGGAGGGGCGCTTGTTCGCTACCGGGGGCCTGCGTGACAGCCTGTCTGTGTGGGGTTCCATGGGACCGTTCGACATCAACGGAGTGAGTCCGGCGCTGATGGCCGCGCAAGGCATGCAGCCGGCCGCGGTGCAGGCGGTGATGGAGCGCAGACGCGTCGAGCCGTTCCACAATCTGGCAGAAGTGGGTGCGCGAGGAATTTCGGCTCCGGGAATGAGCGTGGGCGGAAACGTGATTTGGACCCTGCGCGCGACGGCACGTCTCAGGGGTGCGGATGGACGACCCACCGAAGTGATCCGCACAGCGTCGGCCACCATCAAGCTGCTGGACCGCAGGCGCAACATCATGCCACTGCACGTGCTGCGCTGGTACGAAGACGCGTGGTCGCAATTCGCGGTAGCGCCCGCGCCTGTACCGGGAGTGTTTCGTCCGTGACCCCGGCGAGTATCCGCAAATGGGTGGCGTTCGGCGGCGGCCTGGGGATTCAGATCTCGGGACCGCGCGGCGCTGAATCGCTGCACGTTGCCGCGGTGCGGGTTCGCCCGAGTGGCGCGCGCGTGCTGGGTCAATTCACCATCGAGGATTTTCCGCATCAAGCGGCGGGCGTATGGGGCACCGACTATGCGGCCTTCGCTCGCAAGCTGGGTCTCGCGCACGTGGGAGCGACGGTGATTCTGCCGCGGCAGGACGTGATCGTCCGGACCCTAGCGCTGCCTGGGGTTGGCGATAGCGATCTAGCGGCCGCGGTGCAGTTTCAGTTGGAAGGATTGCATCCCTACAGCGAGGACGACGTCGTCACCAGTTGGGCCAAGCTGGAAGGCTCGGCCGCGGTACTGGTAGCGATTGCGCGACGCGAAGTGGTGGACCGCTATGCGCTAGCGTTCGCCGAGGCGGGGGTGAAGGTGGCATCGTTCACCTGCTCGGCGGCGGCGATCCACTCCGCATTGCGTCTATTCGGAACGGCGCCGGCGAGCAACGTGCTGGCATGGGAACACACCGGGGAGCAGGCTAGCGGGCAAACAGAAATCTACGGGGAGAGTGCAGCGCGTCCGGTTTTTTCGGCGACGTTCGATACGGAACCGGAGCGCGCGGCTGCGCTGGCTGTATCTGAACTGCGCGTGACCGAACCCACCTTGATGCGTTTCGAGGAACTGCTGGGAGCCGCTCCGGGGTTGCCCTACGCGGCATCGCTGGTGTCGGCCTGCCCACGCGCCGCCCTCCCGCTCAACCTGCTGCCCGAGGAACAGCGACACACCAGTTCGCGGGCGCTATGGATCCCGTCGGCTGCGCTGGGAGCGATTGTGCTGCTGCTGGCTGGGGCGATGGCTGCGTTCCCGCGCTTCGAGGACCGGCGCTATCTGCGTTCGCTGGATGCGGAGATCGCCAAGGTGCAGCCGGGGGCCAAGCGGGCCGCGGCGCTCGACCGTGAGATCGAGCTCACGCGCCAGCGCACGCTGCTGCTCGATGAAATCCGAAAGCGGCCCAAGACCGACATGGATGTATTGAGCGAGCTGACGCGGATTCTGCCGCCGCCCACCTGGTTCAACCTGCTCGAAATCAGCCGGGCGCAGGTTTCATTCGCAGGCGAAACCGACCAGGCGGCGCCGCTGCTGAAGACCATCGATACATCCCCGATGTTCAAGGGATCGGAGTTCGTGAGTGCGCCGATGCGGTCTCAGACCGGTGAGGTATTTCGGATCAAGACCAATCGCACGGGAGCTGGACCGGGGTCTACGAAGCCCGCACCGGAACCGCCCAAGACGCCAGAGACACTGAACATTCCGGTGCCATCTAAAGCGCCAGAGGCAAATAAGAAATGACGCTTACCAAGCGCGATCGCCGGGCGCTGATGCTGCTGGGCGGGGCAGTGTTGCTCATGACTGTATACCTGCTGCGGCCGGATGGCTCGGACGCGACGGTCGCCGCGGTTGCGCCCAGTGGGCGGAACTCGGTGGGTGCCGCGGAAAAGCAACTCGCGCAACTTCGCGAGATCGCGGCGACGGTTCCCGCGAAAGAAGACGTGAAGAAGGGCGTCGCAGCGGAACTGGCCGTGCGTGAGAAGGGGCTGATCGTGGCAGACACGGCGGCGCAGGCGCAGGCGCAGTTGATCCAAATCGTGCGGCAACTGGCGCGCGCGGAAACTCCTCCCATTGAAATTCGTTCCACCGAACTGGGCGCTCTGCGTCCGCTGGGGGACGCCTACGCGCAGGTGGACACGGCGGTGATGATCGAATGCCGCATCGACCAACTGATTAATCTGCTGGCGGCTCTGGCCGCGCGGCCGGAATTGATTTCGACTTCCGACCTGCGAATCACGTCTTCTAATTCGAAAGACAAAATCGTGGGTGTGCGGCTGGGAGTGATTGGGATCGTGCCGCGGCGCTTGATTCCTGAGAAAGAAAAAAAGGGAGGCTCGGCGTGAATCGGAAGTTGATCCTGTTAAATCTCGCGCTGGTGGCGCTGGTGGCGACCCTGGGATGGGCACTGCGGCAGCGCTATCTGGAAGCCAAGCGAATCGAGGAACAGGCGCTGCGGCGCTCCGCGCAAGCCAGGCTGGTGCAGCCGCCGCAACCCGTCGTCCCGCCGCCGGACGTTCGGCCGGTGGAATACATCGGCGTAGCGCAGCAGTTTTTGTTTTCGAGGGATCGCAATCCGAATGTCGAACCGCCGCCACCACCGCCGCCTCCTCCGCCGCCACCCCCCATGCCGCCGCTACCGGACGTGCACGGAGTGATGAACATGTTCGGGGATCATGTCGTGATTCTGAGCACCTCTAAAGACAAACAGAAGAGCTATCGCGTCGGCGAGCAGATCGGCGTATTCAAGATCGTGAGCTTCGACAGCGAGAATATCGTGTTCGATTGGGATGGCAAGGAAGTGAAGCGGAGCATTCGCGAGTTGCTTGCCAAATCGCCTACGCCTCAACAGCAGGCCGGGCAGCCGCAGGCGCAGTCGCAGGCGGAGACCGCACCCAACGCCCCGCCTCCCTTGGGAATCTCCTCGCTGGGCGAGATTTCCGCCGCCAAGGCCGCTGCCGACCAGAACCCGGCGCTGGGGACGGCCATGGGTAACAACACCTACGCGTGTAAGGCGGGCGACAATACGCCGGCGGGCACGGTGGTCAACGGGCACCGAAAAGTAATTACAACGGTCCTTATGGGCAAGTCCTGCCATTGGGAGAAAGTCAACTAATGCTTCGATTCCGAATGGGTTTGGCGTTTCTCACGGCAGCGCTGGCGCTGAGTCTGTCACTGGCTGCACAAGATCCACAACAGCCCGCGCCGCAGCAGCCCCCACCTCAGCAGCCTCCTGCGCAACAGGCGCCAGCGCAGACGCAACCGCAGACGCCAACCCCGCCCCCGGTTGCGTTCGGGCCGATTTCGCTACAGAACGTATCGCTGACCGAAGTCATCGATCTGCTGGCGCGGCAGTTGAAGATCAATATCACCTACGACAGCACCATCAAAGGCACGGTGATGCTGAACACCTACGGCGAGACACGCAACCTGGATGCGCGCAGCCTGCTGGACCAGATCCTGCGGATCAATGGCTACGGCATGGTGCAGTTGGGCGATATCTATCGGATCGTGTCGCTGAAGGAAATTTCAAAGCAGCCCCTGCGGCCGCAACTGAACGCGCAGAACATCCCGGAAGACGACCAGACCATGTTGAATTTGGTCTTTCTGAAATATGTGACGGTGGATGAACTCTCGAAGGTGCTGCAGGAATTTATCGGCGAGAACGCCACCATAAAAACCTACGCTCCGGCGAATCTGCTGTTTATTTTGGACAGCCGCCGCAACATGCGCCGAACCATGGAGCTGATCGGCATGTTCGACAGCGACACATTCGCGAACCAGCGGGTACGGCTGCTCGAAGTGAGAAACGCGCGTCCGTCGGACGTGGTGAAGGAACTGGAGTCGATACTCAAGTCCATTTCGCTCGATAGCAAAACTTCCGCGATTCGATTCCTGCCGGTGGACCGGATTAACACTCTGATCGTGGTGGCTCCGAATCCGGGCGTGTTCGATACGGTCGAGGAATGGCTGCGGAAGCTGGACGTTCCGGTGAAGGCGACGGCGGGCGCGGTGGATAACTACGTGTATCGCGTTCGATACGGACGTTCAGATTGCCTGGCGCTCGCGCTCAGTCAACTATTCGGTTATGGCGGCGGTGGTGGCGGATTTGGGGGCGGATACGGCGGGGGCCTCGGTTACCCAGGGGGCGGCCCACTTGGTGCGATATATGCGCCTCCAAACGGGGGATATGGTGGCTATCCTTCGCTGGGTGGTTTTGCGGGCGCGGGCTACGGCGGTGGATACGGTGGTGGTTTCGGGGGCGGCAATAACGGGGGGAATAACAGCTTCAACAACCAGTTCGGCGGGTCGGGCGGCTGCGGAGCGGGCGGCTTCGGTCAAGGCGGTCTCGGTGGGGGAGGATACGGTGGGGGCGGATACGGCGGATTTGGTTATCCTTCGTTTGGCGGCTATTCGGCCCAGGCTCCGGTGGTTCTTCCGGGTAACACCGGCAACCCTCCGGTCGCGCCGGGGCAAACGGCCCCCGGCGGCGCGAATGCCGCGCAGGGCCAGGCGGCGCCGGAATTCGTGCCGCGCATTATTCCTAATCCGCTCGACAATTCGCTGCTGATTCAAGCCGACGCGCAACAGTACCAAAGCATCCTAAAGCTACTGAAGGATCTGGATGTGCCGCCGCGGCAGATTCTGCTGGAGGCAAAGATTTATTCGGTCGCTCTGACTGGAAACTTTTCGAGCGGTGTCTCCGCGGCGTTGCAGCGTCGCACCGGCGCGGATCGCGGACTGCTGGGAACCTTTGCGAACGGTGTCGCGACCCTACAAGCCGGCGCGCTGATCGGGCGCAGCAAGGAACTGCTGGGCTACCTCAGTCTGACGGAAAACTCCGGAAACGCGCGCGTGATCAGTGAGCCGAGCCTGATCGCCACCGACAGCATCCCTGCGTCGATCAACGTAGGCACACAGGTCCCCACGCTGAACGGCCAGGTGGCGTCACCGGTGCAGGTCAGCGGAACCAATGCGCTGGTGCAGTCCATCTCGTCGCACAACACCGGCGTGACGATGCAGGTGAACGCGCGCGTGAATCCCAGCGGCGTGGTGACGCTGATTATCAATCAGGAAGTCAGCAAGCCGGTCTCGCCCGCGAACGGCAGTGCGATTCAGACGCCGTCGTTCGATCAACAAGTGGTGCAGACGCAGATCACGCTGCAGGACGGCGATACGATCGCGATCGGCGGCATCATCAGCGAGAGCAATACCAACACGACGGTTGGAATTCCCGGGTTGAGTCGAATTCCGGTGGTGGGCATGCTGTTCGGCAGCAAGCAGATTACTCGCGACCGCAGCGAACTGATCATTTTCATGACGCCACACGTGATTTACGACACGACGGACTTGATCGAGGCGAGCGATGAGCTGAAGGCTCGCATCAAGTACCTGAAGAAGTACGTGAAGTACTGACGGTGGCGAGAATTAGGTCCGACGACGTCGCTTCGTAGCGCGGTGGGCGGCCAGAAGGCCCAGAGCGCTCGCCATCAGTGCGAAGGCGGACGGCTCCGGCACCACCTGATCTTGAAGAGCCCCGCCCATGACGAACGTACCGCCGGTGGACTGTTGAATCGCGGCGATGCCCGCTGCGTTTAGCGAGATGGTACGAAACAGATTCTGGTCCGCCGCAGTATAGACACGCGATCCATACGAGACGCCTGACCCGAAGTCGTTGTAAGCGGCGAGCCCGCCCGTTCCGGCTAGCAGTGTGGCCAATGGCGTCGAGACGTCGAAAAGGCCAAGAGTTTCCGTGGCATTGATACTGTCGTAAATGTAGGTGTTAATGTTCAGCGTCGCTGTTGTTACCGTGGTTTCACCCGGGATGTTGAAAGCGAAAAAGTCCCGAAAGGTCGGCCCGCCGCAATTCGAACAAAGGCCCGTGATGTAATTCGCGCCTCCCGGTTCGTTGGTGGTATTCGCACTTGTATACCAGCCGGTGTTCGACGCGTTGATGGTGATGGACCCGTTCAGGATGAGCTGAACGTCGCCCGGATTTCCAAGGGAGTTAAAGAAGATCGAACCAATGGGTCCGGCTCCCGCGAGTGACGCGGTCAACGCGAGAAGGATACAGGACCGTAATGCCAGCCTCCGATTTACCATGTTTTACAAATTAACACGAAGCCTATATCCGGTGGGAGGCACGAAGGTGCTCTCCTGCTTAGTGATTCCGCGGATGCCTCGACTTTCCTGCGCGTTTCGCTGAGAAACTGCGCGCGGCCAATTCCAGTCCGACGCGATCGATCGATTCGAGGGCGCGGCACTGCGCTTCGGTGAGGCCGGCGCGGCGCGCCTCGTCAAGAGGGGCTGCGAGAAATCGTGCGCGCGCGCGATCGTCGACATAGAGGGTCGCCAGGAAACGCTCGAGCTGGGGAGTATTCATGCTCTAGCTCTCCCTTGGGCGAGTGCGCGGCGTGCCCGATCGAGTTGATCGAGCAAGTGACGCATGGGCGGGTACGAGCCGTCGCGTTCGAGGATCACAGTCAGGGGATTAGGGCAGCGCGCGGCGAGGTCGGCAAGCAGATCGTACACCGGATCCGGCGGATCGTGGCGATGATCGTCGAGCATGCGCCGATGGCCAGCGTCGCCGATCCACTTGCCGCCGGAGATGTGCACGGCGTGCACTTTTTCGACGGGCAGGCGGGCAAGATACTGATGCGCGTCGAATCCCCAGCGGGAGCGGAAATTCAGGCAATTGACGTAGATGTTGTGCAGATCGAGCAGCAATCCGCAGCCTGACGCCGCGGCTGTTTCGGAAAGCCATGTGGGTTCGTCGCGATCGCAGGCGGGCGGATCAATCAGCGTCGAGATATTTTCGACGAGGGGCAGGCTGCCGACCATGCGGCAGGCGGCGTCCAGGTTCGCCGCGGTGCTGTCGATGGTGCTGGAAGTACGCGGGGGCGCGGCAAGGTGTCCGATCTCGATATCGCCAGAACGGACGAACGCGAGATGCTCCGACCAGGATTCGGGCTTCACGCGATCAACCAGCCGCGCCATTTTCTCAAGTCGCTTGCGGTCGACTTTAACGGTCGACGCCATGCCGAGTGCGATGCCGTGCAGCACCACAGGAACCTGTGCGGCGAGGGTTTTGAGCGTTCGCAAACGCGCGGATGAATCGAAGTAATCGTCGGCGATGACTTCCAGGACGTCGATGGAATCGAGATTGGAGAGAATCCCGGCTGCGAGCTCGGGTCGCCAGCCGAGCCCGACCCGATCCACAAATCGATTAGTCGCCGCCACCACCACCACACCCGCCGCAGCCACCCCCGCCTCCACAACTGCTGCCGCCACCGTCGCCTCCTCCTCCGCAGGAAGAGGACGAGCCGCAGGAGGAACCACAGGAGGATCCGCAAGAGCTCGACTGCGAAGTGGAGGCTTTCGGGAAAAGCGTGCGGACGTGCGGAGCGGCTGTCGCGGGAAGTGCCGCCGCACCAAATACGGCGCCGAGCAGTAGTAATTCATCGGGCTGCCTGCCCGGAGAAAGTGACGAACCGCGCTGTTTGAGGGAACTGAACAGGCCGCCCAGACCGGCCAGCATCGCCTCGCCGCGAGAGGTGAGGCGCGGAGATGCCAACTTCGCGCAAATTACCGCGGCGATAATCGCCAACGCGATCAGGAAGCCGTAATTGCCGCGGCCGCGCTCAATCGCGATCAGGATTTTCACCAGCGCGACGCCCCACAGCAGCCCGATCGCAAGGAGCAGACGCACGCGCCGCGCCGCTTTTACTTCCGCGTCCGGCATGAGATTTAAGCGGGCAAGCTGGCTTTCGTAAATCGCCATGTGCGGGACGAAGCGGGCTTTGTTCTCTTTGCTGAATAATGCGATGGGCACCGCACCGCCTATGAAGCTATCCAACACCTGCTGTTCGATCGGCGCTTTCAGCGCATCACCCCGCTTGTGCCGGTTGTAGATCAGTTCCTGGTCCTGCACCTTCAGAAATCCGCGGTCGATCAGCGAGACGGCGGCAAGCCGCGCCACTTCCGGCGCTCCACCGCGCAGAAAAGCGATCTGGTAGGGATCGGAGAGGTTGATCTTGGTGGGCTCGCCGGCTTCGGCGAACCGTCGCGTGAGCACCAGCGCGACCATCACGCAGATGCAGAGTAATACATAAAACAGCAGGAATTCCGGGCCGCGGAGATCGAACGGGTTAAGCATGCGTCGTCCTAGCCCAAGGCGTCGACGCGAGCACGCAAGCGCGCGGCCAGATCGATGAGGCACAGCAGGGTCTGGTCGGCAGTCGCGGCGTCCAGCAGGTGATCCTCGCGGGTTTCACTGATGCGCGCCAGCACCTGCGTCCAGGCAGGCTCGCCCAGGGCCGCGACGAAATTCGCGAGCGCTTCCTTGGGTGGCACGGCGGGCTTGCCTTCCAGCTCGTCGAGCGTCGCGGCGCAGGATCGCAAGGGGCTGGCGGAATCAGCGATCAACGCGGAGATGCGCTCGGGCGTCGCGCCACGCTGCACGTAGGACATGCGCAGCCGCAGCGTGAGGTTGAGCAGCACCTGCTTAACGCGCAGGATGACGGCTTCGCGAGGGATATGAGCGCCGACGAAAGGATCGCTGCCATGGAGCACGCGATGGCGGCGGAGAATATCGGAAAATTTCTGGCCGAAAGAATCCATGGCCGGCCGCACTTCGGATTCAAGCAGAAACATGGCACCCAACCGGATCGCGGCGCGTGCGGCGGCGTAGGGGGCGCGGATGGTCGCGGCCTTTTCCGCGTCGAACTTCGAAAACACCAACAGCAGATTGACGTCTGAGGTGGCGCGCATGCGGCCCTCGGCTGCGCTGCCGTACAAGACCACCGATTTCAGATCGTCCCCGAAAACCTGTTGGACGGTTTCGACGAATCCTGTGAGAGCCAGGGCGACGGATTCGGGCATGTCGCGCAGCTCGGCTGGAATCTCCCGCGTCATGCGGAACAATACTAAGCTATATAAGATCGGCAAAGCAAGCTGATCGGCTGCGCACTACGCAGGTCTTACGAAAGGGTTTTCAATGCAGAATCGAGTTCCGGGTTTGGCGGCCGTCGCCGCCCTCACGTCCATATTCGCCGTCGCACAGACCGCCGAAGTCAAAACGGCCGAGCAGGTCTATAAGAACATCGTCGAGTTGAAAGGCATCCCGGCCGAGCAACTGCAGCCGACCATGCAGTTCATCGCCGCGTCGCTGGGCGTGCAATGCAACTTCTGTCACGTTCGAGATAAGGACGAACTCGACGACAAGAAGCCCAAGAAAGATGCGCGCAAGATGATCGCGATGACGCTGGCGATCAACAAGGGACATTTCGAAGGCAATTTGCAAGTGACGTGTTTCACCTGCCACCAGGGATCGACGCGGGTGAACGGAACTCCGCCGGTGCTCGAAACCGACGCGCTACCGCCCGGCCCGCGTGGTGCGGGAGAAGCGGCACCCGGTGGCGGCGCTCCCGGTGGCGGCCGAGGACCGCAGGGCCCGACTCCGGATCAGATCATCGAGAAATACGTGACTGCTCTGGGCGGCGCCGACGCGATCAAGAAAGTCAATACGCGCGTGATGATCGGCAAGATCCAAACCCGCGGTCAGGAAAGCCCCATCGAGTTATTCACGAAGGCGCCGAACAAACGCATCTCGATTAACAAAACGCAAAATGGCGAAAGTATCACGGCCTTCGACGGAAAGATCGGTTGGCTGGGCAACACGGGTCGTCCGGCTCGCGAGATGGGCACGGTCGAAAGCGATGCTGCTGGCCTGGATGCCGAGATGCAGCTGGCCCTACGCCTCAAAGAAATTTTCCGTCAATTTCGTCCAGGCAGACCCGAGAAGATCGGCGATACCGAAGTTGTGGTGCTGAACGCACAGCGTCCGAATCTGCCGCCTGTGCGTCTGTATTTCGACGCCAAGACCGGACTGCTGGTGCGGATGGTCCGGCTGGCGAATACAGCGGTGGGGCGTAATCCCACGCAGATCGACTACGCGGATTATCGCGAAGTGGACGGCGTGAAGATGCCGTTCCGGTGGACGCTCTCGCGTCCCAACGGCCGCTTCACCATCCAGCTTTCGGAAGTGAAGCAGAATGTGCCCATCGAAGACAGCCGCTTCACGAAGCCGGCAGGAAACTGAGCCAACGGGAGTGTTTCAAGCGTAGCTGGCGGCCATCTGACGATTCCGGTCGGCTCGATCGTGCGCGGCGCGAGCTTCATATCCGCTAGACCGGAATGCCGCCAGTGGGTCCTCGGCTAGTCCTTTCGACTTGCGCCATTCGCGCAGGGCGGGCCGCACATCGACTGCGAATGCGGACTTAAGACATTCCTCGGCGTCGATCAATTCACTTTTTGATTGCGCCGCGGCAAGCTGTTCGTGATCGACTAGGGATGCTTTGGCGTATAACTCCTGCGCGGATCCCGCCGTCTGGATCATCTCCTCGATCTTGGGTTTCAGGTTGTGGCTCTGATCCACCAAGTAGGCGACGTCGGCGCGCGCGCCGGTCTCCCATTCGAAAAGAGCGATCTCGTGGAAAATGCGGAAGACCTGATAAGGATCGATCGAGCCCAGGGTCAGATCGTCATCGGCGTAACGACGATCGTTGAAATGGAAACCACCGAGCATGCCTTCGCCCAGCA
>DASYPO010000383.1:0-5199 GCA_036006545.1 Bryobacteraceae bacterium | reverse complement strand
CCTTGGCTGCGATGCTGGCTGCGGCTCATCCCGGCGATCTCGCCGTAGGAATAACCCAGCTCCGGCGAATACTCGCCCAGGTCCACTTCCAGTCGATCTTTATCCGCCGCCGCGTCGCGCTCCTGCTGCGCCGTGAACGTCGCCACGTTGTACATCAGTCGCTTTGCCTGCCACGTCTCCAACCCCATCGTGAGCTGCTCGGGAAACTTCGCCGGATCCGCCGCCGCGGTGAACGCCTCGCGACCCAGGATCGCCGACACCTGGTGCTGCCCGTGCCCGTCGCGCGGCGTTCCGGAGAAACGCAGCACGATCACGTCGGGACGAAAACGTCGAATAGCCGACACTACGTCAGCCAAAACCTTCTCGCGCGGCCATTTCGAAAACGTCTCGACCGCGGTCTTGGTGAAGCCGAAATCGATCGCGCGCGTGAAGAATTGTTCACCTCCGTCGATCCGCCGCGCCGCCAGCAGCTCTTGCGTTCGAATGATTCCCAACTCGTCGCTTTGGTCGCTACCGATCAGGTTCTGACCGCCCTCGCCCCGCGTCAGCGAAAGATAGGCCGTCCTTAAGTGCTTGCCACGTGCGAAATATGCCAGCAGTGCGGTGTTTTCGTCATCCGGATGCGCCGCGATTAACATCACGCTGCCCAGGTTGTTCAAGCGCTCCAGTGCCTGTCGGATTTCGATCTCCCCCGACAGACTGCGCTGTGCTACCGCCGGAAAAAAGCACGCAAAGACTAACAAAAAATGCAGAATCGGACGCGGGAAACGGCGTCGACCGGCCGATGGATGCGGGGAAGAGGTGTTTGGAACTAGTGGCACGTAACTTGCATCTATTCTACCAGCGGTGGTCTGGAGGAACGAAAAAATGGCGGACACGACGTGGTGGGACGAAGCTCGGCAATGGATCCGAGCGGGGCGCGTGAAAACCAAACCAAAAATCGGGCTCGCGTTGGGCGGTGGTTTTGCTCGCGGCGTTGCACACGTGGGCGTGCTGCGAGTCCTGGAACGCGAAGGCATCCCGATCGACCTCATTGCCGGCGTCAGCGCCGGGTCGATGGTCGCGGCCGCATACGCTTCTGGATCGACGCCCGATGAAATCGGAAACGTGGCGCGCAGCATGCGCTTTTCCGACATCGCCCGCTGGACGCTGAGCTTCCAGGGCCTGATGGGCACCGACCCGATGAGCCAGTTTCTCAAGAAGCTGCTCAAGACCTTCACCTTCGAAAGCATGCGCATGCCGCTGGCGGTGATCGCGAGCGACATCACCGCGGGTGCCCCGTCCGTCTTCAAAGACAAAGGGGACGTGGTGCTTCCGATCCGCGCCAGTTGCGCTTATCCCGGCTTGTTCCAGCCGGTGCGCTACATGAATCACTGCCTGGTGGACGGGCTGATTTCGATGGATGTGCCTGCCGCCCCGTTGCGTCGCATGGGTGCGACTCACGTGATCAGCGTCTGCCTGCCGACGCCGGTCGAGTACGTCGATCCTCAGAATATGCTGAGCGTCGTGACCCGTTGCTTCCAGATCATGAATGAGCGAACTGAATCCCAGTGGCGCCGTCACAGCACCCTGGTGATCGAGCCGCAGGTGAAGGAAGTTGCCTGGAACTCGTTTGAGAGCGCCAACCTGACCATCGAGGCGGGGGAACGCGCCGCTCAAGCCGCGATTCCGCAGATTCGCAAATGGCTCGAACCCGGCGGCGGCATCGACGGGGAAACCCCCCTCGCCGCCTAACGTGGCGCAGGCGATCTTGTCGCCTGTAGCCCCTGTGGGGCAGGTGATCTTGTCACCTGCCGATTTTGCGCCCCATGCTACCGTAGGGCATGAGCGACGCTGCTTCCGCCGCCACGCTCGAAGGTCTGCTCGACCCACTCAGCCGCTGCCTGGACGCCGAATCCGCGCGCCGCGTCGCCGAGTTTCAGATTGCCCCACAGGTTCAGGAACGCATCGGCGCACTCGCCGAGCGCGCGAACGAAGGTCTCTTGACCGACGACGAGCGCGCCGAATACGAAGCCGTCATTAATGCCGCCGACTTCATCTCCATCCTGAAGCTCAAAGCGCGGCGGCAATTGAGCGCCAGCGGCGCCTAGCCTTGCACCACCGAACTCGCGACCTGGTTCGGCACCGCGCGGGTGATCGCTGCGAGTATTGTTTCCTGCGGCAGCAGGACAGCGAGCTGATCCACCACATCGAGCACATCCTCGCCCGCAAGCACGGAGGCACCGATGCTCGCGACAATCTCGCGCTCGCCTGTCAGCGCTGTAATCTCCGCAAGGGCGCCAACCTAACCGGCGTCGATCCCGTCAACGGTCGCGTGGTCGGCCTCTTCCATCCCCGTCGCGACGAGTGGGATCAGCACTTTCGTTGGCGCGACGCGCAGATCATCGGGCTCACACCCATCGGGCGCGCGACGGTGCATGTGCTCGCGCTGAACGACGCCCGACGGCTTGCACTGCGCGCCGCGGCCTTTTCTGATCGTGTGTTGTAGACGATCTTGCCACCGGTCGTGGCGCGGGCTTCAGCCCGCTGCGTCGGCTTTAGCCGGCGTCCCCCGGGTTGCGTGTGGGGGTCTCAGCGAACCTTGCGATGCCGCTCGATTTTCCGGTATCGATCACCCACCTCCGCTCTCATCCTGCGCGCCCATGCCGCGGCGCCGTTCTTGAGTTCCGGATGATCCTCGTTCCTCCAAGCACCCTTGGCGGCAACGTAGCGCCTTAAGTTGGTCGAGTGCCATCCGCGAATCCAATGAGTGCGCGCTGACCCTCATACTGCCGAGCCCAGCACTGCAGAATTAATTCGTGTTAATTCGTGGCCAGTCACAAGCCTGTTCTCGTAACACGTCAACAACTTGCGTTAGTTCTCTTCCGCCCCCATGCTAACTTCGGATCAGAAATCTTCCTGCGCAGGAAGCGTTGCATTGCAGTGGTACTGAACTCCTGGAGGCCTTCGATAGCCTTGCGGCGGCGGCTCGGTCCATCGTCGACGGGAGAAACTGAGGATCGGATCCTTATACGCCCATGGATGTGCGGATAGCACTTATCGCCGTCTCCATAGGGCTTCAGCGAGCGGGTAATCGAAGCGGAGAAAATCGTGCGCCAACCAGCGTGCCGGGCCCTCCGTCAGATGCCGTTCAAACTATCGGCGGCCGGATACGCACGGCGACAAGTCCGCGAAGCCCCGGCCGCCCGCAACGTTCGCCGCCTTTCTGCAACCCCGCACTGCCTACTTGCGTCCAAAACCTAGGAGCAGTACGCTCCTATTAGGGGGACAGTATGAAAATCTTCCGATTGGTTCTCGTGGCTGGTATGGTTCTTCTTCCTACCATCGCGATGGCGCAGCGCGGCGGAGGCTCGCGCGGCGGCGGCGGTAGTGCCGGGGGCGGCGCTCGAATGGGCGGCGGCAGCTCCGGCGGTGGTGCTCGAATGGGTGGCGGTTCTTTCAGTGGCGGCTCTCGCGGTAGCGTTTCGGGCGGCGCGGTCCGTAGCGGCAGCTCGTTCAATGGCGGCAGTCGCGGCGGTTCGATCGCGGGTAATTATCGAGGTGGTGTAGGCAGCTATCGCGGCGGCTACTACGGTGGCTATCGTGGCGGTTACTACGGCGGATATCGGGGTGGTTACTACGGCGGCTCGCGATACTACTTCGGCTTCGGTTACGGCTATCCGTATTACTACGGTTTCTACGGGTATCCCTACTACGGCTACTATGATCCCTATTACTACAGTTATCCGTATTACGGAACTGGTTACTACGGCGGCGGCTATTACGGCGGTCCCTATTACGACGCGCCGGACTACGACAACGCTCCGCGCTCGACCAACACCGGTTATCCGCAGCAGCAACCGGCCTATACACAGCCGCAGCAGCAGCAGCAGCCTCCAGCCAACTACAGCCAGCCTGCGCAAGCTGATTCCTCCTTCTATCGCCAGCCCGATTTCTATCTGATCGCGTTCAACGATCGTTCGATCCAGGCGGCGAAGTCGGTTACGGTGGATGGCGACCTGATTCGCTGGACCCCGCGCGATGGCGGTGCCGAGCAAACCGCTCCGCTCTCAAGCGTGGATCGTCGTTTCAGCGAGCAGATCAATCGCGACCGTCACGTTGATTTCCGCATCCAGTAAGGGCATCTTCTGGCGCAGGTGATCTTGTCACCTGCGTTCGACCTCCAAGGGCGCTGTTAAACTGAAGTTTTCAGCGCCCCATGATTCAATCACTCTTCGGCTCGCCGCCCGCCGAGCCCAATCTCCTCGAACGCCTCAAGGCCGGCATTCAGAAAACGCGCGACGGGCTCATGGAGAAGCTCGAAGACGCCGTCAGCGGCCGCAAGGAAATTGATCGCGAGGTGCTCGATGAGCTGGAATACGCGCTCATCACCGCCGACATCGGCACGCCCACCACCAACGAAATCCTGGAGCGCGTGCGCCAGCGCGTCGACCGCAAGCTGGTCGCCGACACAAGCGAACTGAAGTCGCTCATCAAGCAACATCTCCTCGAAGTCCTCCAAGCCTCCGAGCGGCCCGTCCCGCACGTCACCGAACCACCCGCGGTAATCCTGGTCGTCGGCGTCAACGGCGCGGGAAAAACCACGTCGATCGGCAAGCTCACGCGTCGTATTCAATCCGAAGGTCGCAGCGTAATGTTGTGCGCCGCGGATACGTTTCGCGCCGCAGCCATCGAGCAGCTCGAAGTGTGGGCCGAGCGCACCGGCGCGCCGCTCGTTCGCCAGCAACCCGGCGCCGATCCGAGCGCCGTGCTTTTCGATGCCATCCAAGCCGCGCGCGCCCGCAAAGTGGATTGCGTGATTGTGGACACTGCCGGCCGCCTTCACACCAAAACCAACCTGATGGCCGAGCTGGAGAAAATGCGCCGCACCGCCCAGCGCGTGATTCCGGACGCGCCTCACGAAGTCCTGCTGGTGATCGAAGCCACCACCGGCCAGAACGGACTCGAACAGGCGCGCAAGTTCACCGAATCGAGCGCCGTCACCGGCATCATTCTTACCAAGCTCGACGGCACTGCGAAAGGCGGCGTGGTAGTCGCGATCTCGCGCGAGTTGAATTTGCCGATCCGCTACGTCGGCGTCGGCGAGAAGATCGACGACCTCTTGCCGTTCGAGCCGGAGACGTTCGTCGCGTCTTTGTTTGACTGAATATTGGTGGCGGTCTTTGGGGGGCGGTCCCCCTGGACCGCGGCCGGCCCCCT
>DASYPO010000382.1:0-2852 GCA_036006545.1 Bryobacteraceae bacterium | reverse complement strand
CATCCTAGACGAGGACGGCGATCCCGTCCCGCAGGCGCAAGTGGCTTGTTATCGGTCGATCGGTAGCGGCGCAATTAAGCGTACGCAGAATTCGAGTGTCAAAGAAGTTGACGACGAAGCCAATTTCACGTTTACGAATCTCAAACCAGGGCGCTATTACCTGATGGCGTGGGATTCCGCCCCACCGAGGCGTGAGCGGCAGGCCGGAAAAAACGCTGACGAGTCTCTGAGCCCGTCCTATTACCCGAGCGGCGCGGACGAAAAGGCTGCGACCCCGATACACATATCTGCCGGCAGCGAGGTCCGAAACATCGAAATTCGCCTACGGAAGGTCCGTGTGGTTCGCATTCGCGGAAAAGTCGCGAACCCTGGCGACGGTCAGCCCTCCGGCGTCCATCTGAACCACAAGGACTCGACCCATTTCGACCCCACGTCGAGAACCGCAAGGATTCGCGATGGCGCGTTCGAGTTCAACGCAGTTGAACCGGGATCTTACATCGTTGAGACGGACCCCAATCTCGGCGATTGGGATCAGAAGACCGGCGAGCTCCGCACCAGCACTGCGACGCTGTTCGCCCGGCGCGCGATCGAAGTCGGACTGCGGGATATTGACGATCTAACGCTGGAACTCAAGCCGGCCACCGAAGTCACTGGCAAGATCCACATGGACGGGAAGGTTTCCAAGGGGTTGCTCGTGTCGCTTGAGTCCTCTTCTGTCTACTTGCGACGCAGATCGGAAGCCGAGCCGGCCGAGGATGGCTCGTTTCGCATCGGGCCACTTCCACCTGTTGAGTGGAAAGTGATTGTGTCTGGATTGCCCGAAGGGGCATATGTAAAGTCGATTCGTTATGGCGGCCAGGACGTCCGTGCGGGAATCGATCTCACCGCTGCTGGCGCAGGCGCAGGTATCCTCGAAATCACGCTCGTTCCCAAAGCCGCGACCATCACCGGAATCGTTCGCGATCAAAAGGGCGACCCGGTTACCCGCGCGATCGTGAGAGCGTGCACCAACGACGGGATCTCGCAGGTCGCCGTTACCCGATCGGACGGGAGTTTCGAGATCAAGAATCTGGCGCCCGGCGATTTTCAGGTGTTTTGCGGAGAAGAAGACGTATTGGGGGACCCGGCATTTCGCAAGCTATTCGAAAAGCAAATCCCCAAAGTCACAGTAAAAGAAGGATCACACGAGCGCGTCGACATCACGCTGATCACCAAAGAAGCCATCGAGGCCGCGGAAGTGAAGTGAGTCGCGGCATCCTGGTTCACGGCGACAATCACTTCATTGTCCACGGACCGCGTCCGTCGCCGGATATTGCGCTGGCGCTCGCGCGGCATTGGTCGGTCATCACGATTGGCGCAACTACGCCGCCCGAGCTGCACGACTGGCGCATCATCTCGAAAGAGTTTCGCGAGAACCTGGAATGGGCGGTCGTCGTTTCTGGAAAAGGTGAGACGTCGCCGGCCGTCGCTCAATTACTGAACGAGCTCTCAGGGCGGGGAATCGTCATCGAAACTTGCATGAATCATGCGCTCCGTGACGAATTGTTGGGCATGCGCGCGGAAGATCTTCGCGTTCGCGAGGAGCTGCTCGCGGCTGGGAAACTCGGACCGGGTTATTCGCCACGCATGGAGGCGGTGCATCGAAAAAACGCCGCGCGCCTGCGCGAGATCATCGCCGAACACGGCTGGCCCGATGCCGACCTCGTGGGACCAGAAGGCGCGGCGGCCGCGTTCCTAATCGCGCAACACTCGATCGGCGAGCCGGAGTTTCAGCGCGCCGTGCTCACGCTCGTAAAGGACAAAGTTCACCAGGCATTTCTATCCGATCGAATCGCGATGTACGAAGGCCGCCCGCAACGCTACGGAACGCAGGCCCTGCCGAGTCCCGACGGAGGGCACCAGCGCTGGACCATCGAACATCCCGAACGGGTGAATGAGCGGCGAGCGGCGATCGGGATGGAGCCAATCGGTCTTGAACCGATGCGCGAGATCACAGCTGAGACGCAGGCCGCCTACGATGCGTGGCTGCGCGATTACGAAGACTGGCTCGTGCGCGTCGGCTGGCGCCCGTCGTCCTTGCGGAGCCACACGTAACAGTGATTTCCGATCTGGCGCGCGCGTGGAGTTCGAAACAGCAGCAGGTCGAGATAGCGCAGCGGAAACAGGATCCATCCGAGCACGCCGTGAACAGCCATCCGCCACGCGCGCCAGGGGAGCCACAGTTTCGCATATTCCAGCGTGAAGACCAGCATGGTTGCGGTGGGACCGGTGCGCCACCCGCTCGCCACCACCGACAGGCCGCCGGCCATTTCGCAGAGTCCGTCCGGAGTAAACCGGCGATAGTCGCGCGGATATTCGTGGAAAGGGTGACAGAAGGGCGTCACGATATGCGCGAATCCGCCGGGCTGCAGAACGCGCTCGATTTCGCGCATGACGCTGCACGGATGCCGAACATGTTCGAGCACCGCATCGCATTCGACGCGCTGAAACAGGTTGGGCGGGAACGGAAGCAGTTCGGCATTGGCCAGCAGGTCAACGCCGTCGAATGCCAGGATGTCGATGTTCACGTAGCCGTCGGGTGACGCTCCGGCCCCGCCGACGTACAGGTTCCAGCGGCCCAGCGGTGCGTCGATAGCTTCCGCCGGATTCATCACGAAAGGAACCGGCGGCGTGAGCAGGCGGTATATGCGATCCCGCAGCCGCGTCGACCGCCGCCGCTCATAAGCTTCACGCATTCAAGTAGAACATTCTAGCGGAGACGTGTTGTTCAGGTTATACTGCCTTTCATGAAACTAATTCGTGTTCTGCTTATCGCTCTCGCATCACTCGCCTTGACGGCCGCTCCCCAAGCT
>DASYPO010000381.1:0-13748 GCA_036006545.1 Bryobacteraceae bacterium | reverse complement strand
CTGATCATCGAGATCTCGACACTCGGACGACAAGTTCAGCAAATCGTGACCGGTTTTCAGCAGCAGGCGACGAATCTGCTTCAGCCCGCTCAGAAGTCCAAGCTGCAAACTTTGTCGCAGGTGCTGGTCTTGCAACTCGCCGCGCAACAGGCGGCCTCGTTAGGTCTTTTGAGTCCGCCGTCGTTCGCGCCGGCGACTCCGAGTGAACCCGATCCGCAATGAGACAGAATGGGATCGCCGAATGATCTCGACCCGCGCCACTTTGTTCATGGCCGAAACTGCAAGCGCCGCACTCGATCGCGCCGTGCCGCTCAATGACGCGGCGCTGCGAGCCGGCCTCGAGCGTCATCACGCGGAGAGTTTTGGATGGGCGCTGCACTGCTGCGGCCGCCGTCGCGACGACGCCGAGAATGTGCTGCAGCTTGCATACCTGAAAGTCCTGAGCGGAAAAGCGGTCTTCGAAGGACGATCCAGTTTTAAGACATGGCTGTTTTCCGTGATACGCCGGACCGCCGCGGGCGAGCGTCGCGCCGATTTTCTACGCCACTTGCGACTGTCCGAGATATCTCGCGATCATCGTGCCGCAACTACTCTGACGGCCAGCGATTCCGTGGAGCGCGACGAAGCGCGGGATCAATTACAAGCAGCTCTGCAAACCCTGCCAGCGCGGCAGCGCGACATATTGCACCTGGTTTTTTACCACGACATTTCCATCGCCGACGCAGCCGATGTGATGGGCGTGAGCGTGGGTTCCGCGCGCACCCATTACGAACGCGCCAAGCGCCGCGTTCGCCAACTGCTCGAAAGCAAGAGGACGATATGAATTCTCCAGAGGAAAGCAGGCTTCGGCAGTATTTTGAGAATCTGCGAGACGCGGATCAGCCCGCCGCGCCGCCGTTTGCCGGCACGATCGTAGCAGCGGAGCACAGAAAGCCCGCCGCAATTCGAATCGTGCGACAACCCTGGGCGATCGCCGCGGTGGCAATCGTACTGAGTTTGGGAACGCTTGCGATCCTTCGCCTACGCACAATGACGGCGCCGCCACTCGCGGAACCGCTCGCGATCTCCACTTGGTCGTCGCCAACAGCATTTCTTCTCGACACCCCGGGACGAAAGTTTCTGCGCGAGATTCCGCGCATTGGCGTGCCGAAGTTACTGCTCGCCCCCGCAGAAAAGGAGCAATCGAGATGAAATTCGTGGTCTTAGTTGTTCTGATCGGATCCGCGATTCAAGCGCAGCAGCCGCCCGAAGATCCACTCCGCGGAGTGCTGTTTCCCCCCGAAGCGATCATGCAGAATCAGCAGGCGCTGGGCTTGACCGACGACCAGAAGAACAAGCTCAAGACCGATGTGCGCCTTGCCCAAGCTCTTTTCAACATGATGCAGTGGAAGCTCGAGGACGCCGTGGAAAAACTCGTTACGCTCCTCAATGCGCCTAAAGTCGACGAAAAACCCGCCTCGGAGCAATTGGACAAAGTCCTGAATGCCGAGCGCGATATAAAGCGTACGCAGCTTCTGTTTCTCGTTCGGCTCAAGAACGTCTTGAGCGCAGCGCAGCAGACGCAACTTCGGGAGCTACTCCAGAAATCCAAATCCCCACGCTGACGTGAGCGTTCACTTGGCCGCGAGCGATTGACTGATCTTCTGACGATACTCTTCGGCCTTCGTCATTACGGTCTTCGCGTCAAGCGTCAGCATCTTCCGGTCGCGAACAATGACTTTGCCGTTCACCATCACGTCCGCTACATCCGATCCCTTCAACGCGTAAGCAAGATGTGAATAGACGTTATACATCGGCGCCGCACGCGGTGAATCGAGGCGCACCAGAATCAAATCCGCGCGCTTGCCCTTCTCGATCGACCCGATCAGCTTGTCGAGCCCCAGCGCCCGCGCGCCCGTGATGGTCGCCATCGCGAACGCTCGCTCGGCGGGCAGCGCCTGCGGATCGCCGGTCATGACCTTCTGCAATTTCGCCGCCAAGTCGACCTCTTCCAGCATGTCGTGATCGTTGTTCGATCCCGCGACTCCATCGGTGCCCAGCCCCATCGCGATTCCCATTCCGAGAATCTTATCCACGCGCGCGACGCCGCTCGCAAGTTTCATGTTGCTCGATGGACAATGCGAAAGACCGGTGCCGCGGGATTTCAGAATCGCCAGATCCGCGTCGTCCAACCACACTCCGTGCGCGCCCAGCGTCCAGCCCGTCAACACCCCGAGCGCGTCCAGCGCCGATGTCGGCGACTTCTTGCGCTTCTCCAGCGATTCGTCGTTCTCACGCTTCGTTTCCGAAAGATGAATAATCAGCGGCTTCTTGTGACGATCCGCGAGCGTGCGGCACGCCGTCAAAGTTTCATCCGAGTTGGTGTAGATCGCGTGTGGCGCTACCGCTGGCACAATCAGGGGATCGTTGGCGAACGCGGTCATGAATTTATCGGTACCGGCCAGCGCTGCTTGAGGAGTCTTGTAGTCGCCCACCGGAAACCCGATCACCGTCTGTCCCAGTACGCCGCGCAGACCCGCTTCTTTGGTCGCCGCCGCGACGACTTCCTCGAAATAGTACATGTCGGTGTAGGTCGTCGTGCCCGACAACGCCATTTCCAGACAGGCAAGGCGCGTGCCCCACCTCACGAACTCCGCATCCACGTTTTTCGCTTCCGCCGGAAAAATGAATTTCTCCAGCCATTCCTGTAAGCGCAGGTCGTCGGCGATTCCGCGGAACAGGGACATAGCCGCGTGCGTGTGCGTATTGATCAGACCCGGCGCGAGAATTGCGTCGGTCCGATCGACCCGCTGTTTCGCGCGATAGGCGCGGTCGATCGCTGCACGCATGCCGACATCGACAATCTGATCGCCACGAATCGCCACCGCGCCGTTCTCGATCACGCGGCGCTGCGTATCCATGGTCACCACCCAGCGCGCGCTCCAGATGGAATCGACATCCGCGGGCGCCTGCGCCAGCAGCAGCGCGCTGCCAATTAAGAGATTAAAGAAATGACGCATCAAACGCTCTCGGGAACAGACTCTTTAGTTGCAGGGTTTCGCTTGCACCGCGTGGATTGACCAGGATTATCTCAATATCGCCGCAAAATTCCCACAGGATCTGCCGGCACGCGCCGCACGGCGGAGTGAGTGTATCGGTATCGGCCGCGATCGCGATCCTTTGGAACTTACGCACGCCTTCGGAAATGGCCTTGAAGACCGCTACGCGCTCGGCGCACAGCGTCAGACCATACGTCGAATTCTCCACGTTACATCCGGTGTGAATCCGGCCGGCGCTGTCTTCGAGTGCGGCACCCACGCAAAACTTGGAGTAAGGCGCATGCGCATATTCACGCGCCGCGAGCGCCGCGGCAGTAAGGGCAGCAACCATCGGAGACCACTATACCAGTGTCGCTTTTAGCGCCTCATAGTCGGAAGGCGTCATCAGATGGAAGCGGAGTTCAAGTGACGTAAATCCGCGCAGCGCCGCGCTCATTTCGGGCGTGGGCAACTCCGGACTAGCGACGCACAGGCCGCGATTCTCGACGCGGAACGGCAGCACCCGCCACATTCGCGAAACATGCTCCGGGAGCGCACGCCGAGCTTGCATCGCCACATCGCGCGCGCGCAATTGGCACACTGGGAGCCCTTGCTGCAAGCTCAACGCTTCGTATACTACTTGCTCATTCAGCAGGCCTGTACGGACCAAATGCTCGCCCAGCCGTAACCCCGCCGGCTGCGATTCGAGCGCGGCAGAGAGCGCAGATGGCGTCAAATAACCCGACCCGGTGAGTATTTCGCCCAACATTCGCTTGTGAGCTAGCAGTGCGGTGCGCGACGGATAGGCGTGCTCCGTTTTTACCCACCTCAATGGCCGTCCCAGCGCGCGCGCGATCGAGTAACGGATTACGGCCTGCGTGGCCGCCGCTGCATTGAGCAGGTTCGCATAAACTGCGCGCAACGGTACACCCAGCGCGAACCAAACTCCGTACACACGTCTCACACACGCCATGCGGACTATCAGGCGCAATACTTGGAGGGCGAGCGTCAGTACCGCAAGCCGCGCAGCGAAAGGCGTGGCTCGTGTCCAGATCGAAGTCGATATCCCATAGAAGAACACCAGATTCGCGGCGAGACTCAGCGGAGTCGTGAGGAGCCCCTTACGATCGCGCCACAGCCAGTACACTTCACCGGGGTTGCCACGCCACCCATGACGCTCCCAGCCTTGCAGCGCGATTCCCATTACCCAGCGTGTCCGCTGCTGCAATGCGCTCGCCCAACCTTGCGGAAAAAATTCTCGTGTGGCGACAAAGTTCCGCGACGTCCCGTGATCGGCGCGCGCGATCGGCATGAATCCCTGCGAGCATCCCAAACGGAACAGGCGCAGGCCATTCTCGTAATCCTCGGTCAGTGCTTCCGGTTCGAAGATTCGATTCGATGCCGGACCCGCCAGCTTCTCCAGCGCCTCCCGCCGGTAACAGGTGCCCACGCCTGAGCTCGGCACGAAACCGCCCATGCGCGGGCGCACCGTCATATCGCGCGTATGATACTCGGCGAACTCGTCGCAATACACACCGTGCGTGAGGGCCGTGATCGGCGTCCCCAGCGCCAGCACGGGCGTTTGCAGAAAATCGAAGCGCGCCGAGTAGAAATTCATCCAATTCAATTCTTCGGGATGAATCAGGTCCTCCGCGTCGTGTGTCACCACTAGATCGAAGTGCTCGCCTGTCCGCTCTTCGTATAGCGCGATGTGCTGATAGATCCAATTCAGACAATCCGCTTTGGACGTAGGACCGGGATGCGGGCATAACGCCAGGTGTACGTTGGCGAATCGATCCGCGATCGCGCGCACCGCCTGCTGGGTCGGCCCATCGTTCGGATACGCACCGGCGAAAAAGTGATACTCCCGATAACGGATGGCTGCGAGATTGTGCTCTAACATCCGCCCAATCACTTCGTGCTCCTGCCACAGCGGAACCAGAATCGCGATCTTCCGCCGCGGCGCCGATTCCACCTGCCGCGTTCCGGGCGGGAAGACCCGTGCTCGCGGAAACAGGCGGTCGCGAATCCAGCCGCCCGCCCACACGATGTCGACAATCAGATCGTCCAGCCCGCTCACAAGCATCGCTATCGCCAGCGGCGCCAAACACCACAGCACAGCGCGATCGATCGCCTCCAGCCACGCAGGTAAGTACGGAGTCACCAAGTAAGTAGTGCGCGCGCTTGTGCGACAATCTCACGGTGCGTCAGCACTGGCAGGCAGTGGCGGCAGTATTTTTCGCGGGCCTGCTCGTGCTCGGCGCGACCGCCGCGCGCCCCGGCGTCTCGACCGCCTACGTCGATCCTGTTTCGCGCATCCAGGCGCAGGACGAGGCAGTGTACGGCGCCACGTCGCTCGGAATGGCCGGGGTTTCAAGCAATACATCGGGCGAGTGGCTCACGCCACGTTTCCTCGGCCGCTACGCGCTGTACAAACCGCCGCTGTTCTACTGGCTCTCCGCGATCTGCATCAAAATCCTCGGACCGATTCCCTTCGCCCTGCGTTCGCCGTCGCTACTGGCGGGAGCCGCGACCGTCGCGCTGTTGTTCGTTTGGATTTTTCGGATTACTGCGTCGACTTCCTCTGCTCTCACCGGCGCGCTGCTGCTGCTCTCGAGCCACATGTTCTTCGTGCTCTCGCGCACCGGATTGATGGACGCCGTGCTGACGCTCGAAACCGCGCTCGCGATGTTCGCACTCGCGATCGATCCCAAACTACAATCGCGCTGGGCTTTCTTGTGTTTCTCCATCGCGTCCGGAGCGGCACTGATGACCAAAGGAATCGCGGGCGCTTACCCGTTACTTGGTTTCGCGATTTTCTGCATCATCTCGGGGGTGCGGCCGCGATTCGCGCGCTTGCTGCAAGCCGTTGCCGTCGTCGCCGCGATCTCGCTGCCGTGGCATCTGTGGCAGCTCTATCAACACCCGCGCTGGTTTTGGAACGAGTACGTGCTGACCGAACATGTCGCGTTCGGACTGGGCACGCCGCCGCAAGCCATCGCCGAACCGCAAGCGTGGTTCTACTTGAAACGGCTGGTGATGCTCGATCCAGTACTACTGGCCGCCGCGCTCTTCGGCGTCACGCGCGTGCGCCCACGCGCTGCGGTCGCATGGATCATCGTGGTGCTGATCGCAGTGGTGGCATACGCATATCGCAACGCGTCGTACCTGTTGCCGATCTTTCCTCCGCTGGCGGTGATCGCGGCCAGTGCGATTCCTCCACGCCGGGCGCGACTTGTTCTGGCGCTCGTCGTCGGATTATTCGCGATCAAGGCATTCTCGCCGGGCGCGCCGTGGGGCATTCCCTTCCAACCGGAATCTCAGAATCCGTCGCAAGCGGTGCTGAAGGAATACGCAGCGCGACATCGTCCGAATGCCCTGATCCTGGTCGAGCCCGACGATCAGTTCTACTCGGCGGGCCTTTCCCTGCCCCGCGTGCGCTACTGCTATCTCGATCCGCGCACCGAGCGTCGCAAATTCCCACTCGATTTCGACGAGCTGGGAATAGTGATAACCGCGTCGCAGTTTGCCCATTTCGAGGAGTTGCGTCCGCTTTACGCCGCGCGCTTGCGCCAATGGAATCTGGATTCAGATGAAGCGCTTGCAACCACCATCCTGGCTCGTTCCGAAGCGGAAATCGCGAGCCTCATCGCGTCACACCCGGAAACGGATTTTTACGTTCCATCGATTTTCGCGTTGAGCGCAGCCGCGCACGAGATGCAGCCCGGTGCGAACGGCCGGGTATTGCTGCTAGCGCGCGCGCATCAATGAGCGTGGAAGTTCAGCGGCCCCGACCCGCCGCCTAATCCCGGATTGGTGCGGATGGCTTCAGTGACGAAGCGCTTGGCCCGTTCGACCGCCTTTTCGAGCCGCGCGCCTTTCGCCAACTCCGCGGTAATGGCGGCTGAATACGTACATCCCGTTCCGTGCGTGTGCGGCGTGTCGATCCGCGGCGACGAAAACTCGTGAAACTTGCCGTTCTCCAGCAGCAGCACATCCAGTGCATCGCCGTGCAGATGTCCGCCCTTGATGAGCACGTTCTTCGCGCCCAGCGATGCTAGCTTCTCCGCCGCGCGTCGCATCGAGTCCACATCGCCAACCTCGAATCCGGCCAGTGCCGTCGCTTCGTGCAGATTTGGCGTGATCAAGAATGCGCGCGGCATCAGCCCTTCCGCCAGCGCGCGAGCCGCGTCTTCGGCGATCAGCGGAGCGCCATGTTTGCTGATCATCACGGGATCCACCACCAGCGGGAATCGAAATTCCGTCGCTAGTCTCGTCAGCATCTCGACTATCACCCGCGATCCGAGTGCCCCGGTCTTCGCGGCCGCCGGCGGGATATCTGCCAGCACCGCCCGGATCTGCGCTTCCACTAAATCGGGAGTCAGCACGTCCACGCGCTCCACTCCGCGCGTGTTCTGCACCGTGATGAGCGTGACCACCGCTTCGCCGTAAGCGCCCAACTGGTGAAATGTTTTGAGGTCCGCCTGCAGGCCTGCCCCACCGCTCGGATCCGAACCGGCGATAGTGAGCGCCACGAATGCCATGGAACTCAGCGTAACGCAGGCGTTCTTTTCTTAACCCGCAGCCGGTCGCCTGCCGCGTTCAGTGAATCACCACGCGTTGCGTCCGCACCGATCCGGCGGAATTAGTTAGCTCCACTTCGACCTCTGCAACCTTCGACGCATCACCCGTCACCGGAAAGGTTATGCGTGCCGTGAACGCGCTGCCCGCCGGAGATTTGGTGAAAAACGCGCGAAAGTCGGTACTGAAGTCTGCCCGAATCGCGCCGGGTTCGATCACCCGCCCCGCGGTATCGAAGAACGTAAACGTCATGACGCCGGCCGTATACGTATTGTCGAAGCCGATCAACAGCACGTCCAGATCGCTGGTACGCCTCACGGCGGATGCGGAATCGATCGCCACCGGTGTAGCCGCAATACTCACGGTAGTAGTCGGATCTCCGTTGATTTCAACCGAACCTGCGTCCACGGTGAAACTGATTTTCCCCGCTGTCGTGCCCGTCTGAAAAACCGCGGATGTTTTTCCGCCCAGCGTGGCGATGGTATCGCCCCGATTCACCGTGAACGGAGCCTTACGGTTGCCTGTTGCGACGAACAGGATTGCGGGATCATCGGCCACTCCTGGCGCCGCGGGTGCAAACGTCAGCGTCACCAGGCCCGAAGCGGCAGTCGGAGCAGGCGCGGCGAGCGTCATCGTAAGTGTTCGCTGCTGCGCACTCCCGATCGCAGTCGTATCGATCGCCAGCGTCGGCCTCGGCAGCGGCGGATCGAATCCAGCGCCGGTCAACTTAAATATCTTGGTCTCGACCATCAGCGTCCCGCTGAACAGCGTCGCGTCCACCGGCGAAAAGTTCACGCTGAACGTCAGCACCTCTCCGGGCCGCAGAGTAAGCGGCGCGCTCACGCCTAATGGACCGGCGAATCCCCCGCCCGATACTGCGATGATCGCGACTGTGATCGTCTGCGTATTCGGATTCGACAGAGCGAACGTGCAAGAGGCGCTGTCGCCGCGCGCAATTCTTCCGAAGTCGATGGGATCCTTCCCGCTGCACCCGGCCACCACCGCGACCGACGCAGCAGGCATCGACGTCGCCAACAAGATCGTGCTGATGCCATTCACCTGAAGATTCGCGCTGTACGACAATGCGCTGCTGGCCGTGAAGCGCACCGTGAATTGATAAAAATTTCCGGTACTCACCTGGAACGGTGGCGCGGTCAGGTTCGGAATCGTGAAGCCCGCGCCGTTGGCAAATAGCGTCGTGATGGTGACCGGCGCCACACCTTGATTGCGCACCCGGAATAGCGCGTCTTTCGAATCGCCCGCCGCTACGCGACCCAAATCGACAACCGCGCCGACCGGTGTCTCAGTCGCCCCGTCCCATGCGAACAGCGCCACCTGCGCGTGAGCCGCCAGCGGCAGCAGAAAAAAGAGGACGTGCTTCATTGCGCCGTCTCCGGCAGCTGAAACAGCAATTCACGCCCGCGCTCCACCCGCAACGCAAAGATTCCACCCGGCGTGACGATCTGCACCAAATTCTCGCCGAGCGCGAACATCCGTTCCGCGCCCGGGACCCCAAAGCGTTTCTCAAATCCGTCGCCGCGCCGCAAAATCAGTTCCTCTGGCGTTGCCAACAGAATTCCATCGCGCAATAACATCACCGGCCCGGTCGCTGGCGGGAACGCGTCCAACAATTCCACTTGCCCGTCGCTGATCCGCACGCGTAGGATCGAGATTCCGGCGTCGCGCCGCACCGCGAAATCGACGGCGTCTTCACCCGACGCCCGGAGTGACAGCACGTCCCCTTCGATCGGCGAGGCGAGCAATACCGGCTCGATCTTCCCCTCGTTCCAGCGCGCGAGCTGTTTTGTTTCGAAGAAATACACCAGCGAGTCGCCGAACACTGCGTTGCCCAGTGGGGCTTCCGCCGATCGATCGCCGTCGACAATCGCTTGAGCCGTCTTCACCAGGCAGCGCTCGCGCCCACAGTAGAACGACACCGCATCGCGAAGCACAGGATCGCCCAACGTCACACTCGCAGCGACGCCTTGCACCGGCCGCAACGCTCCGTCGCGATCCAGCATCATTCCGAGGCGCGGCGTATCCAACCCCGATTGCGCGAATGAGCTCGCCGCGATCAGTAGTAGCAGCAGGGCGATTCTCATGGACGTCCCAGATTAATTCCGGCCGGCGACCCAATTCGCAACACGGACGCCGACGCGGATGCGGTGGATGGCTTACCCGACAATCCCGTCGCCGCGACTCCTCCGCCCACTGCGCCCACCACCGCCAGGGTCACCCACAGCCATTTCCGACTGCGCGCCGGATGCGAGCTTACGCGTCCCGAAGGCGCGGCCTCACGCGTCGAGATCGCGTCGCTCAAATAAATTGGGCAGACTGTTCCCGCGCGAGCTTCGCCTTTCGCCGTCGTGATGCGGATTTCAACCTTTCCCGCCGTCCGATTCCACGGCATGCCCCACACGGCGGCTCGTCCATCCGCGCGCGTGGTAACGATCTCGGTCTTTGATCCAGTCGCGAACGTCCCCGTCGGTCCGTCTACCGGGAGGCGAAAACTCACCGTCGCGCCGTCCACCGGTTTCCCTGTTTCACCGGTCACCAGCACGGTAATCCCGCGCGTCGCCCGCGACCCGGTCGCATACACGGCGCCTTCGCCTTCAAGGATGCGGATTTGGAGAATGGTCGGATCTTGTGCGACCGCGGTCATCGCGGCGATCAGTAGGACCATTACTACTCGCCAAGTCACACGAGTAAGTGCATGGAGGATAGAAATACTCTCAGGGCAATTCTGGCCGCCTTTGCTTGTGGCGGGGCTTGAACCCCAGCATCAGCTTTTCCGTGTGACTTCCGCCCGCGGCAATTTCCGTCGTGGCGCGGCTTTTCTTAGCCCGCAAGCGGCCAACCCAGTAGCTTTTTCCGTGGTGGCGCGGGCTTCAGCCCGCAGCGTTGGCTTAAGCCGGCGTCCTCGACTTCCCGGAATCGCCCGTCGACCCCGCCTGATCGCCGTTCGCTGGTTTCCCGTCGTCCTCGCCGCGCCATGCAGTAAAATGATTAGAAATACCTCATGGCAGATACGGCCTTTAGGGTCAAGCGTGGATGGAAGGCATTCACGCGCCGTTTACGTGAAGTTCGCCTGATCGCGCGAGGTGCGGCATCCACGCGCCATCCCATCATGGCGCACATCATCCCTATTCGTCGCTGCAATCTTTCCTGCACCTACTGCAACGAATACGACGACTATTCCCCGCCGATTTCGACCGACATCATGATCCAGCGGGTCAATCGCCTGGCCGATCTCGGAACGAGTATTCTGACCCTCTCTGGTGGCGAGCCCTTGCTGCATCCCGACCTCGACGAAATCATCGCGGCCATGCGCAGCCGCGGCGTGCTCGCCTGCATGATCACCAACGGCTACCTGCTGATGCCCGATCGAATCAAACGCCTCAACCAGGCGGGCCTCGATCACATGCAGATTTCGATCGACAACGTACAGCCCGACGACGTATCGAAGAAGAGCCTCAAGGTCCTCGACAAGAAGCTGCAAATGCTCGCCGAGTACGCCGACTTTCACGTCAACATCAATTCCGTAGTTGGCGGCGGCATCCATAATCCCGACGACGCGCTGGTGGTCGGCCGCCGCGCCATCGAATTGGGATTCTCTTCGACCGTCGGGATCATTCACGATGGCGACGGGCAGCTTCGTCCGCTCGGCGAACGCGAGCGCCAGGTGTACCTCGAAATGAAGGGGCTCGAGAACCGGCATTTCGCGCGGCTCAATTTTTTCCAGGACGCGATCGCCCACGGCAAGCCGAATGATTGGAAGTGCCGCGCCGGCGCGCGCTACATGTATATCTGCGAGGACGGCCTGGTGCACTATTGCTCGCAACAGCGCGGTTTTCCCGCCATCCCGCTCGAAAAATACACCTCGGCTGATATCCGCCGCGAGTATCTCACCGAGAAATCCTGTGCGCCGTATTGCACCGTGAGCTGCGTGCATTACGTCTCGTATTTCGATTTCTTCCGCGGCAAGCAGACCCTGCGCCAGGAAGTCCCCGACAATCATCCCCAGCCCCTCGTGAACATCACCAAAGCCGGGAAGTAAATGGCCGATTCCGTTACGGTGAACGTCGGCCCGCCTCGGTCCGTTCCTGAAGACTACGACGAGTATTATCTACAGGTCGTCAAGATTTGCCTCCGTTATGCCTGCCCCGTCGCCACAGCGATCTATATGGGCTTCTTCGCTTGGGATCTGCTGTTTCTTTCGGACACGCCTTCGCTCCTGAAAACTCTGGCCGTACGGAGTATTGTATCCGCCATAGGAATGATCCTCTGGTTGCTCGCTCCTCGAATCCAGTCGCTCACTACGATGATGTTTGCAATCTCAGCCCTTTACTTAATTGCGCTGCTGGGGCTTTGTGTAGTTTTGCTGGTGATTCCTCATGGCCTGATCATCGGCAACTCCGGATTCCTCCTGGCCGTAGTCGCTTTCTGCGGTATGTTTTGCTGCCGGCCCCTGCCGGCCGCAATCGTTGGGATGGTCGCCGTCCTGGGCCTCATCGTTACTGGTATCTTCGCCAAGCTCACACCCCAAGAGAACGCCAGCGGGGCAATATTTCTTTTCTCCGCAGTGTTGCTGAGCTGGGTTTTCCTGGTGTTGCTCCACCGTGAACTCCGCCAGAAACACGCCATGACCCTCGCCCTCGCCGCCGAGAAAGACCAAAGTGAGACGCTCCTCAAAGAAATCCTGCCCCGCTACGTCATCCAACGCATCCGCGACGGCGCCGAAAACATCGCCGAATCTCTGTCGGAGGTTAACGTCGTGTTCATCGATATGGTCGGCTTCACTGCCATGTCCCATCGGCTCGCTCCCGGACATTTGGTGGAAATTCTGGGTGAGGTGTTCCGTTCCTTCGACGCCTTGAGTGAACGTCACGGCGTCACGAAGATTAAAACCATTGGCGATGCTTACATGGCCGCCACCGGCGCGCCTGAGCCGTCCCACCTCAGCGCCATTAACGCCGCCGAGTTCTGTTTTGCCGCGATACGCTCGGTCGAAGAAATCGCCGCCCGCACCGGCATCCCGATTCAAGTTCGCGTCGGCCTCGCTACCGGCGCCGCGATCTCCGGAGTACTCAGCCTCAAGCGTCCCGCTTACGACCTCTGGGGCGAAACCGTCAATCTCGCCGCGCGTATGGAGAGTACCAGTCAGCCCGGTCGCGTCCACATCGCCGAGACCACCTACTGGCGCGTCAAGGACAAATATGCCTGCGAACAGTGCGGCCTCATCGACGTCAAGGGCGTCGGCAACATCCAGACTTATTTTATTCAGCCCAAATCCTAACTCTATTTGCCCTGGTCTCAATTACTTCGCACTTCGACTCAACCCCTCCGTTACGACCTTGCCGTTATCTTGTAGTCGAGCGATCGGCGTTCCCTGTCGGAAGGCCGGTTCACTATTCCGGGAATTCTAGACTCTTTGCCGGAACGTTGGGT
This sequence comes from Bryobacteraceae bacterium, assembly GCA_036006545.1. GTDB lineage: Bacteria > Acidobacteriota > Terriglobia > Bryobacterales > Bryobacteraceae > Palsa-187. Next base: position 702 of record DASYPO010000381.1, on the reverse strand, counting down.
GCGACAGGCGTTTAACTGCATGAGCGAGATCATGTGGCGTTGGGCCTGACGAGAAAGGTCCTAGGGGGCCCCTTAAAATGTCTTATCTGCGTTAATCTGCGTCCATCTGCGGCTTTTCATGCATCGCGCGGCCGCAAATACCAATCCAGACTCTCTTCCGCACTGAGCCCGCGCGGCTCGCCAGACGACTCCGGATGTGTCGCTCGAAAACGGTCCAGCATAAGTGTCCGCATTCTCGTCACCACTTCGCCATTCGCAGACGCGACATTCGTAAACTCGCCCGGATCGTTCTTCAGATCGTATAACCGCACGTATCGCCCGGGCGTCGGATTGTCCGTGATGTATCCGTCGCCGCGCGCCCGGCGCCCCGAACAATAAATGAATTTCCATTGTTGCGTGCGAATGTACGCCTCTTCGTTTTCCAGATATTCGCTGAAGATGTGATCGCGCGGCGCAGTCGCTCCATCCTCCAGATACGGCCGCAGGCTCCGCCCATGCCGGCCCTCCGGCGCCTCGATCCCCAACAGATCCGCGATCGTCGCCGGCACATCCACATGCTCGGTCAGGTCGCGCACCACGCCGCGACGAATCCGACCCGGCCAGCGCATCAACAGCGGCACGCGCAGCGCCGGATCGTAGCCACAGTGTTTTTCGAAACGCCCGTGCTGCCCCAGGCAATACCCGTGATCCGCCATGTACACG
>DASYPO010000380.1:0-12972 GCA_036006545.1 Bryobacteraceae bacterium | reverse complement strand
GCCCAGTGATATGGAAGCGATCGCCGGGATGTATTGGCGCGCCTCCGACATGGAGCTGCGCGAGGTACAGCTTCGCAACGGTAAACTACGCTACGTCGGAAATGCGATCGTCTCGGAAGATCTAGCCGCGCTCGGCGATGGAAAGTTCCACGGCCCCACCACTTCCTCCGACCTTGAGATTCGCGGCGGCCGGCTGATCGAAGTCCGCGGCAACCAGCGTGAGGAATTCCCCTTTGTCTCGAAAGCCGTGACGCTCTCGCCCGCCGAGCTGGCCGAATTCGCCGGCGTCTACCGGCTCGAAGAAATGGATTCGGAGTGGACCATTGCGGTAGATAAGACACGGCTCGCTATCAGCCGTCTGCGCGCGCCCACCACAGGAATGGTCCCGCAACTCCAGGATGTTTTCGTTTTCCGGCTGGGTCCCGGCGGTGGCACCATGCGTTTCACGCGCGGCGCTGATCGGAAGATCGACGGGTTTGTACTCAAGTCCGGCCGTATTCGGAATGTTCGGTTTCGACGGCTATAAGAAAGCGCTTCGATGAACAGCGAGCGGTAGTATGTCCCTGCGGTACGATTTCTAACTACTAAGCACATGAGCACACTTCGAAAGATCTTTTTCAACATCCATCTCTACTTGGGCCTCGCCGGGAGCCTGATCTTTTTTGTGGTGGCGATTACCGGGGGAATTCTGACTTACGAATTTGAGATCGATCACCGCTTGAACTCGAAGCTGTATTACGTTGACCCGCAGCCGCAGCGTGTGCCGCTGGCCCAACTCGGACCGGCGGCGGAGAAGGCGGTGCCCGGCAAACGTGCCGTCGTGCTTTACCTGGCCCGCAACGAGGGTCTCGCCCACGAAGTGATCATGAACGACGGTCTCCGGGTCACGGTGAATCCGTACACCGGCGAGGTGCAGGGATCGCGCATGATCCAGGGACGGCTAATGGCCAAGGTCCAGGATATCCACCGCCGACTGATGCTGAAGAACTCGCTGCTGGTCAGCTACTCAACGGTAGCGATGCTGGTGCTGGCGTGCAGCGGGTTGTATCTGTGGTGGAAGACGAAAATCGTCGGATTTAAGTCACGAGGCTCCGCCCGACGCTTCAATTTCGACTTGCATCACGTGTCCGGATTCTATTTCCTTATTCCCGTACTGTTAATTGCACTCAGCGGCGTAGTTCTCGGATTCGACAAATACCTGTTGCCTCCGCAGCTGGATGCCAAGGGTCGTCCGGTTCGGCCGCCCCAGCCTACGTCCACCCCACAACCCGGTGTTCCTGCGATTTCCGTAGATGAGGCATTTGCAAAAGCGATGGCGGCATTGCCCGGCGCCCGCATCACCACCGTCGGACTCGCCTTGGGTCCGCGGGCCACCTATCAGTTCACCATGAAGCTGCCGGAGGACAACACGCCGGGCGGCCGCAGTCAAGTAGCGATCGACAAATACTCCGGCCAAGTCCTGCAAATGCAAACGTCGCGGGATTTGCGCGGCCTGCGGTCCATCATTTATTGGAGCCGCCAGATTCACACCGGCGAATTTTGGGGTTGGCCCACGCGATTGTTGTTTCTCATCGCGACTCTCGCAATCGCGGTTCAAGCCGTCAGCGGAGTTATCATGTGGATCGCGCGAATTCGGACGCAACGAAAAAAAGCTGCGCCTGTCACGTCGCAGCACGATCCGGTCACCATCTAGACCTATGCAAAAACTCCAGGTGATTACCGGCTTGCTTGCAATAGGCATGGCAGCGCCGTCTCAAGAGAAAGCCGCGGCGCCGTTCTTGAGTATCGTTACTAGCTTCACAAGCACGACGAAAGCTGCCTCCCATACCAAAGCGGAGGCGCCGGACGTGAATGGGGCCGTCGGGCCGGCCCATATCGTCGAGTTCCTCAATGGAGATGTGAAGGTATACGACAAGAAGACCAGACAGCTCGTGCTGTCGAAGACCACGCGTGAATTCTGGGAGGGAGTGCCCGGAAGCGGCGGCGCGGAAGCGAATCCGGATAACAAGGACCCGCGCTTGATCTGGGACCACCTCGCCCGACGCTGGTACACTTCGGCGCAACGTCCGAACGGTACCGTCGGCGACTCAACGCTCATTATCGGCCGCTCGGACACCGAGGATCCCACGAGAGGATGGAAGGCTGTCACCTTCTTCGGCGACAAGGACAAAACTCCACGGACATTCGTCGATTTCGATCAGCTCGGCGTCAGCCGTGACGCCGTCTTGCTTTCCATCAATCAGTTCAAGGTGGGCGAGAACAACCGTCCAATGGTCGATGGTGTGGAGATCTTTGCCATCAAGAAGAGCGATCTTAATCTGCCCACGCCGGTGCTCACGATGGTCCGCCTCGACCATTTAATCGACTGGCGTGGCGTGGTGCCCGCCGTCGACTACGATGGAACCACCGTAGCCGGCACTTTCTGGGGAACCAGCAGCGAGAAGACTGAGAAGAACGAGGTAATGGTGCGCGGCGACGTGACGGGCGATCACGAGAAATGGGATCTCAAACGCGTTACGGCAAGAGTTGGCGACAAGCCCCCGAACACCTTGCGGAAAGGCCTTTTTCCGCGCCCGATGCTGCCTCAGCCGGAGGGCAAAGAGGTTTCGAGCAATGGAACGACGCCCCCGGCCGTCCGTCTGATCAAGGGCGAGTTCTGGATGGTGCATGCGACTCGACACCCCGACGACGACAAGCGCAGTGTCTTGCGCTGGTGGCGGATTCGCGCGTCGGACAACGCGGTGCTCGGCGATGGCCTGCTGTCCGACCCCGAACTCAATTTGTTCCTGCCCTCAATCGCCGTCGACGGAAACGGAAACATCGCGATCGGCTGCGTCGGGGCCAGCGCGAAGCAGTTCTTGAGCGCGTATGCGATCGGCGGAAAAATCGTCAACGGCAGGGCTGTTTTCGATCCTTCGTTCCAGATGGTGAAAGCCGGCCTCGGGGTACACGCAGCCAACGGCCGCTGGGGCGATTACACAACTACAGTGGCCGACCCTACCGAGCCGGGTACGTTCTGGACGTTTCTCCCGTGGGCGCAGGCCAATGGCGAATGGGCGACCGAGATCGCCAAGCTCGCCGTGAAATAGCGTTGCGCTCTAAAAGTCGTAGCGCAGGAACAGAATCATGTTCCGCGCCAGCCGCGCGACCGTCATTTTGCCGAAGGTCGCCGGCGTTTGAAGCGACGTATTGAACCCCGCGAAGTTCGCGTGGTTGAACGTATTCTGCGCCTCGGCGCGGAATGTGAGTTGATGTTCCCGGTAGATCCGGAAGTGTTTGACGATCGCCGAATCGAATTGCACCAGGTGCGGTCCGACGAAGCCGTTGCGGCTGGTGCCACCCAGTTCCCCGGCCACAGGAAAACTGAACTGAGCCACTTGTGCCGGCGTGAAGAGGTACACACCATCGCCGCGCTTCTCCACCTTCGTCTCGGTGCGATCGCCCGAGAAATTCAGGTATCCCGACGAAGCTGTGGTACGGATCCCCGATCCCGTGCTGAACGGATAACCCTGCTGGTAAAAGAAAATTCCCGACACATCCCAGCCTCCGATCAAAGAGTCGAGGACTTTAGGCAGATGGTTCAGGAAGCGCTCTCGATTTCCGATTGGCAGTGTGTAAATCGACGTGCTGGTGAACTGATGAGGAACGCTGCTATCCGCGATGCCGCGGCCCGAACGAAGATTGAACGCATCCACAATTACCGAAACATCGCCGTTGCCGGTGTCGATGGTCTTCGCCCAGGTGTAGCTGATGTTGTGCCGCATCTTGCTGGTCGTAATGCGCAGGTTCATTTGCAGCGAGTTGTAATAGGAACGGCCGTCGTTGGTTCCCACCAGTAGCTGCGTGAACTGCGTGTAGGGCCGGATGTAAAACGGATTCACACCCGCCGCCGCGTAACGGCTGTTGAACGAAGTATCCAGATTCGCGGCCACTGTCCCTACGGCTCCGGTCTGGAAGTTCGAAGCGGTCAGCGAACTGAGCGCCAGCGCCGGCGTTCCAAACATGCGAACCAAAGTATTGCTGGCAGGAGGCGCAGCGCCCGTGGCGCGGAACGCTTCGATTTCCTTGAAGGACTGCAGGAAGTCGCCCCAGATTCTCACTTGATTCAAATCGCGATTCTGAAAGAGCTTCACGCCCCGCCCGCCCACGTATGCCAGGTCCAGCACCATGTGCCGCGTAACTTCGCGCTGGATACCTAGCGAAAAGTTCTGATAGTACGGCGTGCGAATGTTCGGATTCATGATGGTGGTGGCTTGCGCGCGCGTATTGGGCGGTTGCAGCGTGGGAGCGGCCGGTTTGGCCGGAACCGGATAAGCATCCGATAGCCGAATGTCGGTGTTGCCCGCCGAATTCGGAAATACTTGCAATGCAGTCACGAATCCGGGCGTTCGCGCATCCTCGCCGAGCGTACCGGCGCCGGTAACCGGAGTTGTATCGTCGGGGATGCGATCGAAGAAAATGCCGTAGGATCCGCGAATTGCCATTTTGCCGGTACCGAATGGATCGAATGCAAAACCGAAGCGTGGCGCAAAGTTGTTGTGATCGCCGTTGTACCAGCGGTCGCTCTTTTGGAACGCTAAATCGGTCGCAGTGAAAAACCCGTCGATGCGCTCAGATCCCACAATCATCGCTTGCAACCCCTGCTGTTCTTTGGCTGGCCCGAACACGTCGTAGCGAAGTCCAAAACTCAGGGTCAACTTGCGGTTCACGCGAAAGTCGTCTTGTACATATCCAGAAAAATCGTGAAAGATGAAGTCACGCAGCGCCGGGGTTCCAGCGGGCTGAAACTGCGCTAGATCGCTGTAAAACGTCTGGTCGACGTTGCTGACTCTTCCCAGGATCACGTTATAAAGGCTTTCAAAGTTTTGCCGCGCGGCGGCTGTGATGGTAGCGCCCGTCGGACCGATTGACGTGGGCGCGGCGTTGCCGTTCAGACGGCTCAATCCGACGTTGGGATAAATCCCCGCGTTGTTAAACGTCTGCCGCCGGGTACGGACGGTCGAGAAACCAGCCTTAATCGTGTGCCGTCCTTGAATACGGGTGATACTGTCGTTCAAGCTCCATACCGGGGACAAAGTGCCGCTCGAAAACGTGGTATTTAACGGATCGGTGAACAGTGCGGAAAGAATCATGGGGCCGGCGACGCGTTGCGGGCGTGTGTTGTAGGAATCGAACTCCTGATGTCCCACACGGAATTCGTTTAACGTGCGCGCGTTGAAGGCCCAATCGACACCCACGAAAGATCCGGCTGACGCCGTCTGCGATTCGCCGGAGGGTTGACCTGGGTAGGTCGAAAGTGCGGCCCCATCGGCGCCGGGCGCGGTAAGCCAGGCATAACGATAGAAAAGGCGAATTTTTTCGGTAAGGTTGTGATCCGCCCGCAAGGTGAATTGATATTCGCGCGCGTTCGAAGGTGTGTTGAAACGGTAGCCGCTGGTGTTCAGACCGTCGCCGATGGTCGTGTCGTTTGCGTCGGGCAGCAACGCCAGGATCTTCCCGACCTCTGGGTTTATCCCCAACTTCCGCGGGTCGTTCGCGACAATATTAAAAGTCTGCGGCTGCGTCGTCCCCGGAGGGATGTAGGTGAAAATACCTTCCTTGGCTGTCGGCGTCAGTACCGTCCGTGACACCGTGGATTCACTCTTCGTGATCTTTTCGCGCGTATTAACGAAGAAAAACGTCCGGTTCTTGACGACCGCGCCGCCCAGGCTGCCGCCGAAGTAGTTCTGATTCAGACGCGGCACCGGAAGCCCACTCAGGTTGCTGAAAAAGTTGTTGGCGTTGAAACTGTCGTTGCGCACGTATTCGAACAAATTTCCATGGAACGCATTGCCACCCGACCGCGTGATCACCTGCGTCTGGCCGCCTGCGCCGCGCCCGTATTCCGCCTTCGCGCCCGAAAGAATCGTCCGAACCTCCTGTACGGCGTCCACGTTGGCGGGCGTCATGGTCTGCCCGAATTGAAGACGAGTGGGATTGTTCGAGTCCACGCCGTCTACCTGAACGTTATTGCTAACGGCGCGCGTGCCGTTGACTCGATCCGCGCCTCCGTTGGCCGCCACGCCCGGCAAGTAGCGCGTCACTTGCAACACTTCATGCCCGAGCGGGAGCGCGTCGATCTCGCGTCCGGTGATCACCTGCGAGATCTGCGCGTCGGTGGTGGTGACGCGCGGCAAGTCTTTGGCATCCACGGTGATCGTCGTTTTCACGTCGCCCAAGGCAAGTGTCACGATCAAGTTGGCGGTCTCAGCCACCGTGATCATGAAATCCTGCACGACGCGCGTGGAGAATCCTTTGGCCTCGACCGTGATTGTGTAAGGCGCCGGCGGCAGCGATGCGAACTCGAAAAAGCCGCGCGTATCGGAGACAGTTTCGCTCCTGATCCCGGTCTTGTTGTTGACGCAGGTCACGCGCGCGCCAGCTACTACTGCAATGGACTCGTCTTGTACCACGCCGGTCAGGCGTCCGCTAGTCGTTTGCGCAATGGCAAAGCTGCTTAGAAGAAGTGCAGTGATAAAGAGACGGCTTTGACGCATCATCCCCTCCCGATGTCGATTGGCGTTTAGGATACAGGCCGGCCCTTCGACCTGTCAAATCGATATCATGGGATTGTTGTAATCGGAAAACTCGATGCAACGGGCGCACTGCGAATGCCCTGCCGCAGCTCTTCGCACACACCAACGCTCCCATATCTTGGGCGCAGGGGTCGGGCGTTCAAATCGCCCCGCCCCGACCAAGTCATCTATTTTGAATTAATCTTGGACGCCTTACGACCGGGCGGAGAGCTAAGGCGCACATGCGTAGCTGCAGTGCACCTACGGGCGTGCGTTGAACGAAAAGACTTGTGAATTGCCGTCTAAGTCACCTTTCGTCTGCATATCCCACGGGATCGGGGACACCAAACTGCGGATGGAAGCAACCTCTACGAACCCGGCGAACCTGTCAACACCGCAACTTATGACGCGTTCATCAGCAGCGGACAGCAACGTATCGAACAGGCTAGGCTCTGGGCCGGCTCTGTCAAGAACAAGCGTTTGACGCCCTGGTCCGGCAAGACCTAAAGCGCCGCGCCGAGCTACAAGGTGCGCCATTCACTGAGATTTATTGAGTGAACTATCCTCTGTTGAGTTGGTATGTTGATTCTGGCCTGACTGGAAGGCTCCAATGGAATAATCCCGGTTGGGTCCTTCCCAAAGGTCTCATAGGGGATGCGGCAATCAACGATCTGCCGGAAAGAGAAGTATTTGGATCTGCACCAGCTAAGAAAACGATGTGATTACGATCGACGCCGTGGCGATCGAGATCCAGAGGATCGGAGACAGTCGCGTCCGAATTGGCTTCACCGACTCTGGAACGCGGAAGTATTGGGATGGAAAAGTTGGCTTCAGCGTCTACATGGAAGCCAAGAAAGCGATTATAGAGGAACGCGCTGCCGAGAGCTCCGCGGACGCAGTGGTGTTTCTGGCCCGCGAACGTTACTACGAAAAGATGCCGCCAGAAATGTTAGACAAGCCGGGCGAGGGCGCCCCGCATTTTTTCTATTTGCAGCATCGTCCGCAGCGACGTCCGATGATCCGTCCGACGGGCCGCGGAAAGCGAATTGAATCACTTCAAAGGGATCAGGCGCACTGACACCACAGTCAGACCGAAGCGCTGTCCAGTTGGAATTTCGAGCGCCTTAAGCGACAGCCGATGCTCGCCCGCCCTGGGAATATTTAAGCGCCCGATTGGAGACACGACGTACGGCCAGTAAGGGTTCGCGGGATTGATCTCGCGGCCACCGTTCGTAATTTCGCCCGCCACGGTTTGCCCGCCCGAGGTGATCGACACGCGCTGCCCGCTGTCCCAACCGCGACCTTCTTTCTGCTCGGACGTAATCACCTCCACTTCGAATGCGCCCGGCCGCGTGACGCGGAAAGTCCAGTCGATTGATCCGCCGGTCGCGGTCCAGCCGGTTGTGACGCCGCGGGTGTCGAGGCGCAGCTTGGAATCGCCCATCGCGTGCACGTCGCCAAGATACGAGAACAACTGGACAACGCCGCCGGGTTGCTGCGTGACGCCCGGATCCACGTTTGCGGCACCGTCGATATCGAGTGCGATTACCGTGTTGCGATCGTCGGGGGCGGCCGCAGGTAATGTGATGGTCAAGGTATCAACTTCGCCCTTCTTCGTTTGGGCGAATTTCAGTAATGTGCCGCCGTCAAGTAGGCGCGCGCCCGACACCTTGTTCTTCAACCCGTAAAACGCCAACTCCGTTCCGGGCCAGGTGAACACATGCAGATAAAGCTTGCCGGGCTTTTGCGTCATCACGCCCCACGGCTGGTCGTACGGGAACGGTCCGGCCGAAGTCCCGCGAATCGATTCTTCATTGACGCGCATCCATTTCCCGACCTCGGCGAGCCGCTCCACTGTCGGCGGCGGAACTTCGCCCAGCGCCGTGGGTCCGATGTTGAGGAGATAATTTCCGCCTCGACTTGAGGTCGCCGCGAGCTGGCGGATCAGCACCGCGGGTGATTTCCAGTGATTATCGTCGCGCTTGAAACCCCAGGTGTCGTTCATCGTCACCGGCGTTTCCCATTCGCGCTTGATCTTGCCGACGCTGATCTGGTTGTCGCCGACGGAATCGTAATCGCCTGCATCGTGACCGACGCGCCCGTTTACCAGGCACTGCGGTTGCAACTCATGCACCAGCGCCGCGAGGCGCTCACTCTGTTCCGCAGTGATCCGGCGCGGTGTGTCGAACCAGATCATCCCGATGGGCCCGTAGTTGGTCAACAGCTCGCGTACTTGGGGAATGACTTTCGCGTCCAGATACTTGCCGAAGTCTTTCTTGCTTTCGTCCGGAAAATCCCAGGTGTTGCCGTCGGCGTCGGGCTCATACCAATCCTGCGTTTGCGAATAGTAGAAGCACAGTTTCAGACCGCCCCTCTGGCAGGCCACGGCGAGCTCTTTCAGAACATCGCGGCGAAACGGCGTCGCGTCGACGATGTTGTACTTGCTGGCGGCGCTCTTGAACATCGCGAAACCGTCGTGGTGCTTGGCGGTGATAGTGATGTACTTCATGCCCGCGTCCTTGGCGATGCGCACGATTTCATCGGCGTCGAATTTCACGGGATTGAACTGCTTGGTGAGTAACTCGTACTCGGCGACGGGAATCTTCGCGCGATTCATGATCCATTCGCCCAAGCCGGCGATGGGCTGGCCTTTCCATTGCCCTTCGGGAACTGCGTATAAGCCCCAGTGAATGAACATGCCGAAGCGCGCGTCGCGCCACCATTCGAGTCGCTTCGCGCGAGCGGCTTCGTCGGCAGCGGTCGCGAGCGTGGCGGAGGTACTGAACAGCAGAATTGTTGCGAATAGCTTTTTCACGAAGGTCCTCTTTAGTCAACCCACAAAACTGGTTGCCGGATAAAAAAATTGCGGATGGTTTCTTCCACCTGCGAATCGGCGCGCAGGGTTTTCCATAAATCGATGTAGCCCGGATTCGCGAGCGCGACACCCGCGAAAAGAAGCGCACTCTGGCGCATGGGCCACTGGTCGTCATACATCACGTCGGGCGGCAACGGCCAATTTTTCTTGTCGCGAATGTAGGGCGCGAGATACGCGACAGCTTTGCCCAACGTTCGTCCATCGGGCAATTCGAACGTCCACAAATTGTCCTCGGGCGTGGAAAGAATCTGCGCGACCGTGGCCATAGCTTCCAGATTGAAGAGCGAATAACCGTACGGCTTGGTGCGGCGCAGTTCCTGTGGGAAGCTGCCATCGGCCGCGAGCTGCTTCGGCAACAAGACGGTCTTGAACCGATCGCGGCAGTATCCCAGCACTTCGTCGTCGTCCAGCATTTGCGAGAACGCCGACACCTGCATCAGCCAGCAGGTGGCGTGATTGTTTGCGGTATCGCGTTCGGCTTGGCCGTATTCGTGCGTGAACATCCACATGGTGTACTCGTCGAACCACGTGCTGATCGCGGTCCAATCGGCTTCCGGAATGAGGCGGGCTTTGGCAAGGAGCCTCGTCGCCCGCGCGACTTCCACGAGATGAATCGTGTCGATAATCCCGGTCCCGCGCCCCGTAAATCTCCCATGAATCGCCTGAGCGAACTGCAGGTTGGGATTCATGCGCGTCGCCTTGTCGACGAACCAGGCGCGCAGGTGAGCGATCGCGTGGCGCGCGTACTTCTGTTCCCGCGTAATCCTCCACGCGGCGGTGAGCGCAGGCATCTGCACGCTGAGCCGCATCAGCGCTCGACGATGCTCGACGAAATTGTCGGGATTGGTCATCCCGTCGCGCTGTATGTAGGGTCCGCCGGGATTCTTCGGATCGGGCCACCAGTAGTCGCCTTCGGAGAAGAAATCGTGACGACCGCCGGCGCTGCGCGGGCTGTGCGACGCCGTGATGGTGATCGGCGCTTCCTTCAAATATTGATCGGCTGCTTTGAGAACGCGTGCGCGATCGAACTCGGCGACGTCGAACTTTACGGGCGCAGCGGGCAGCGCAACCCACGCGGCAAAGAGCAGGACGACCGCGACAGCAAGTTTCATCCCTGCTTCTTGCGCTCGCTCGATTCGCGCACTACGAGGCGCGGCGGAATGAAAATGTGACGCGGCTCGAGCGGAATCTTGGTCTCCATCAGCTCCGACAGCAGTTGCGCGGTGGTCTCGCCGATCACCGTGCTGCTCTGGTCGATGGTCGAAAGCGGCACGCGCAACAGATCGGAATAGTGCACGTTTCCAGCGCCGATGATGGCGATATCTTCGGGCACGCGCAGGCCCGCTTCGAGCACCGCTTTCACCGCGCCCGCGGCCACCGGGTCGTTGTAACCGAAGATTCCATCCGGCGGAGGATTCAATTTGAGCAACTCGCGCGTGGCTTCGTAACCGGTGTTGTCGCCATACTGCGCGCTCACAACGTAACTGGACTGGGCTTCGATTCCGTGCTTCGCAAGCGCCTTGCGATAACCCTTCAGTCGGCCAGCGCCTGTGGCCAGCGCGGGTCCGCGCAGATGCGCGATGCGGCGGCAGCCCTGCTTGATCAGGTGCTCGGTGGCGAGCGCGCCAATCTCCTCATCCTTCACACCGACGAAGTTCGCGTCGACGCCCGTGATGCTGCGATCCATCAGCACGTAGGGAATCTTGCGCGTCGCCAGCATGTCGAACACTTTTCCGTCGCGTTGGGCGGACGCGATGATCAGTCCATCCACTTTGCGCGTGAGCAGTACGTCGATGTGGCGCTGTTCCACCTCGCCGTCTTCTTCCGTATTCGAGATCACTACCTGGTAGCCCAGCGGATCGAGCTTGCGAGCCACACCCTTTGCGATCTCAGCGAAAAAGGAGTGCATCAGATCGGGCAGCACCAGACCGACCAGATAAGTCTTGCGCGTCACCATGGAGCGCGCGATCCAGTCCGGCTGATAGTTCAACTCGCGCATCCGCTGCAGCACGCGCTCTCGCGTTTTGTGGGAAATGTCGCTATGATTGCGAAGAGCTTTGGACACCGTCATCAACGAGACGCCCAGGTCCTCGGCGATATCTTTCATTCGAACGGCCATATCTGTATCGCTATAGTTATCGCTTACTTTACTGAAACTGTCAAGTTGCGGCACGCGTTATAATCGGCGGCGTGAAACGATTGTGGACGCTGGCGATGGCCGGTGGCATGCTCGCAGCGGCTGCCGATTCGACTCTGTGGTACCGGCAACCCGCCGCGAATTGGAATGAAGCGCTGCCCATCGGCAACGGCCGCCTGGGCGCGATGGTCTTCGGCGGCGTCGCTCAAGAACATCTGCAGCTCAACGAAGACACCATCTGGGCGGGCGAGAAACGCGACCGTAGTAATCCAGATGGAAATCCGCAAGCGGTCGCCGAAATTCGCAAGTTGCTATTCGCCGGAAAGGTGAAGGAAGCCGAGGCACTGGCGCAGCGGACCATGATCGCCGTGCCGGACCGCATGCCGCAGTACCAGCCGCTGGGCGATTTGCGGATCGCTTTCACCGACCACGCCGCTGTTCCGATCAAGGATGTCCAGGATTATCGGCGCGAGTTGAATATCGATACGGCCATCGCGCGCGTGACCTATCGCGTGGGTGGGGCGCGCTGCACGCGTGAGGTGTTTTCGACAGCGGTGGATCAGGCGATCGTGATTCGTTTGGAGTGCAGCGAGCCTGGACGCATTTCGTTTCGCGCCACGATGGACCGCGAGATGGATGCGAAGGCACGGGGATTTGGTTTCGGTGTGATTCTAGAAGGTGAGGCGATTCCGCGTGACCAGCGGCATGCGCGCGAGCCGAAGGTCGGGGTGAAGTTCCAGGGCGTTCTGACGGTCGTGCCCGAAGGTGGGCTAATACGGTTGTACGGAAACGAAGTGGCCGTCGTAGGCGCGAATGCTGCCACGCTTTTCATCACAGCGAGCACCAGCTTTCGCCCGCGCGACACGACGGCGCCGAAGAAATCCTATGCGCAGCTTCGCGCGGATCACGTCGCGGATTATCAGAAGCTTTTCCGACGCGTCGAGCTGAATTTGGGCGGTGTGGCGTCGAATCTTCCGACCGATGAACGTTTGAAACGTGTCAGCGAAGGCCACGCCGATCCGCAGCTCATGGCGTTGTATTTCCAGTTCGGCCGCTATTTACTGATCGCCTCCAGCCGCCCCGGCACGATGGCGGCGACGCTTCAGGGAATCTGGAACGACAAACTGGATCCGTCGTGGGACAGCAAGTACACCATCAACATCAATACCGAGATGAATTACTGGCATGCCGAGACGACCAGTCTGAGCGAGCTGGCGGGGCCGTTGTTCGATCTGGTCGATGCGGCGCGCGAGAACGGTCGGGCGGTCGCGAAAAAGCTTTACGGCGCGCGCGGATTTGTGATGCATCACAACACCGATATCTGGGGTGATGCCGTGCCGATCGACGGTGTGAGGTCGGGTGTGTGGCCGATGGGCGGTGCGTGGCTCAGCCTGCATTTTTGGGAT
>DASYPO010000379.1:0-6078 GCA_036006545.1 Bryobacteraceae bacterium | reverse complement strand
ATCACTACGGTGTTCCGAATGATATCGGCACTCCAGGACTGGACGATCCGCCGAGCTGGAATCAGACGGTGAATCCGGCCGGAGTAGATCGCACCAAAGAGCAGCCCTTGCTCACGAACTACACACCGAATCGCGGGTTGGGCGCTGCCGTTTCTTATCATGTTTCCGAATCCAAGGACGATCAGCACACCGACTACCTGGTCGCCGACGCGGTGATCGGGATGATGGAAAAGCATCGCAACGAGCCGTGGTTTCTGGGTGCGGGATTCTATCGCCCGCATGTGCCGTGGATTGCGCCCGCCAAGTATTTCGATTTGTATCCGATGGATCGCATCCAGGCGCTGTCGTTCGATGAGAGCGAGATGCAGATTGCGCCCGAATGGGCGTATTTCACCAAGCCCGCCAACTGGGGCATGACGGTCCAGCAGCGCCGCGAAGCAATTCGCGCATACTACGCGTGCATCAGTTTTATGGACGCGCAGGTGGGTCGATTACTCGACGCCTTGGATCGGTTGAAGCTGACGCAGGACACCACCATCGCATTCTGGGGCGACAACGGTTATCACCTGGGCGAGCACGGACAGTGGATGAAACAAACCGTGTTCGAGCAATCGTCGCGGATTCCCTTGCTGATCGGCGGCGCTGGCGTCGGCGCGCGCGGCAAGGGCTCCTCGCGTCCGGTGGAACTGCTCGGCCTGTATCCGACGCTGGTCGACGTGTGCGGCTTACGCGACGGACCATCCAATTTGCACGGGCACAGTGTAATGCCGCTGCTTGCGAATCCGAACGCGAAGTGGGACCATCCCGCGATTTCGCAAGTGCGCCGTACGGCGCCGAAGTTGGTGAATGGCTACTCGCTGCGCACGGAGCGGTATCGTTACAGCTTTTGGAACGAAGGGGCCGAGGGCGAAGAACTGTACGACTATCAGGCCGATCCGCGGGAACTTCGGAATCTGGTAAACGACGCGGCGTCGGCCGGGCTGAAACAGAAGCTCCGCACCAGTCTGCAGGAGATTTGCCGAGCTCGCGGCATGACAGCCGCATGATGACCAGAAGGCGGCTTCTCGCGTCGGGTTTATCCGCTGCCGCAGCACCGTTGATTTTGGGCCAGGCGAATCGACGGCCGAACATCGTGTTCATCCTGGCCGACGATCACGCCTTCGATTTCATGGGCAACGCCGGCCATCCGTTTCTCAAGACGCCAAATCTCGATCGGCTGGCGGCAAATGGCGTGCGATTCGATAACGCCTTTGTTACGACGTCGTTATGTTCACCCAGCCGGGCGTCGATCCTGACGGGTCAGTACGCGCATAGCCACGGTGTTCTGGATAATTCGACGGAACTGCCCGCGAGCCTGCCGAACTTCGCGCAGGTCCTGCAGAAGCAGGGGTATCGAACGGCGCTGATGGGTAAGTGGCACATGGGCGGCGAATCGGACGAGCCGCGCCCCGGTTTCGATCGCTGGGTTTCCTTTCGTGGACAAGGCGCATATCTAAACCCGACGATCAATTTCGATGGCCAACGCCGGCAAGTCAATGGGTATGTCACGCAAATCCTGACCGACGAAGCGGTTCGTTTCGCCGATGAAAATAAGGATCGGCCTTTCCTGCTGTATCTGGGCCACAAGGCGGCTCATGCGGATTTTATCCCGGAGGAGAAATACAAGAATCTTTATTCGACGGAGCCAATTCCCTACCCGCGATCGATGGCGGATACCGCCGAGAATTATCGCGGCAGGCCGGAATGGGTGCGCCGCCAACGCAACTCCTGGCACGGTGTGGACGGGATGTACAACCACCGGATCAATTTCGAGCAATACTATCGCGACTATTGCCGCGTGGTGCAAAGTCTGGATGACAGCGTCGGTCGGGTCTACGATGAACTTGGCCGGCGAGGAATTCTCGACAACACGCTTTTCATTTACATGGGCGACAACGGCCTGCAATTTGGGCAGCACGGACTGATCGATAAGCGCACGATGTACGAGCACTCGATCCGCGTGCCAATGATCGCGCATTATCCGAAACTTCTGCAGGGCGGACGCAAGGTCAAGGAGATGGCGTTGAATATCGACATCTGCCCGACCATTCTCCAGGCCGCGGGGGCGCCGATTCCGCAAACCGTGCAAGGTCGCAGCCTGATGCCACTCTTGCAGGGTCGCACTGAGAATTGGCGCACGGAGTTTCTGTACGAGTACTTCTGGGAGCGCGACTTTCCGCAAACACCGACGGTGCTGGGTCTGCGGACCGATCGCTACAGTTTCATGAACTATCACGGTCCCTGGACCGGCGACGAGTTATACGACCTTCAAGCCGATCCGGAGCAAATGAATAATCTGCTGGGCGACGTTCCGCTGGGCACCGCGTCGGGCTCGTTTTTCCAATCGATTCCGGCGGGGCCGGTCAAAGAACTGGTCCGCGATCTGACCGCGCGCCGCAATCGCATCCTGCAGGAAACCGGCGGCCGACCCGAGCCGCGCTGGTCACGGTAGCGATCAACCTTATATATACTTGTTCATAGCTCGTACTCGAGCTGACATGTGACGCGCCGCAACATGTTACTGCGTTGGATTACGGGCGTTTTCGCTGCCGCGACGGTTGCTGCCGCACCGCCGCCAACGGTGTCGACCCAACAGGTGGTCGTAAATAAATACTGTTCCGGTTGTCACAACAACAAAATGAAGTCGGGGGGATTGGCACTCGACACAATGAGTGTCGAAACCGCGGGGCAGCACCCCGAGGCGTGGGAAAAAGCGGTTCGAAAAATGCGCGCCCGCCACATGCCGCCAGCTGGTGCGCCGCGTCCGGATGAGCAGACTTACGAAATGCTGACGACGTCGCTCGAATCGTCGCTTGATCGCGCGGCAGTGGCGCATCCGAATCCTGGACGAACGGATACGTTCCGTCGCCTTAATCGGACCGAATATCAGAACTCGATTCGCGATCTGCTGACACTCGACATCGATGTTTCGTCGCTGTTGCCGAGCGATGAGTTCAGTCACGGATTCGACAATGTGACGGTCGGCGACCTTTCGCCAACTTTGCTCGAGCGCTACGTCGAGGCGGCCCGAAAGATCAGTCGTGAGGCTATGGGAAGTCCGGTGCGCGCGCCGGGCGGGGTCACGGTCACGCTGCCTCCGGATCTTACACAGGAGCAGCACTTCAGCGATTTTCCGTTGGGCACACGCGGTGGGCTACTGATGCAGCACACATTTCCGCGCGACGCCGAATACGAGATCAACGTGCGCCTGGCGCGCGATCGCAACGAGCACGTCGAGGGACTGGCAGAGCCGCACGACGTCGAAATTCTTCTGGACGGCGAGCGCTTGCGACTGGTGACCGTGAAGCCGCCCGGGCCGGGCAACGATCACCACCTGGTGGACAAGGAACTGACCATTCGGATCCCCGTGAAAGCGGGACCGCATCGAGTGGCCGCGACGTTCCCCAAAAAGCCGTCGTATCTGCTCGAGACGGAGCGCCAGCCCTACCAGGTGCATTTCAATATGGATCGTCATCCTCGGGTTCAGCCGGCGGTGTATTCGATCACGGTGAATGGTCCGTACGATTCGAAGGGTCCTGGCGACACGCCCAGCCGGCGAAGGATTCTGGTATGCGATCCGGCGAAGGCGGGCGACGAAGAGTGCGCCAAGCGAATTCTCTCGACGCTGATACGCCGCGCTTATCGGAGACCAGTCGCGACCGCGGATTTGCAAGTCCCTTTGAAGTTCTATCGCGACGGGCGCGCGGATGGAGGATTCGAGGGCGGCATCGAGATGGCGTTGCGCGCGGTGCTGGTGAGTCCGGAATTTCTGTTCCGCGTGGAGCAGGACCCGGCGGGCATCGCGCCGAACACGGCCTATCGAATAAGCGACTTGGAGCTCGCATCGCGGGTGTCGTTCTTTTTGTGGAGCAGCATTCCCGACGACGAACTGTTGGACGCGGCGATAAAGGGAAAGTTGAAAACGCCGGCGGCGCTGGAACATCAAGTTCGGCGAATGCTGGCAGATTCGCGCTCACAGGCGTTGACCACGAACTTTGCCGCGCAGTGGCTGTACCTGCGCAACCTAGCGTCGGTGAATCCGGACATGCGATTGTTCGCGGACTTCGACGACAATCTGCGGCTGGCCTTCCGGCAGGAAACCGAAATGTTTTTCGAAAGTATCCTGCGCGAGGATCGCAGCGTGCTGGATCTACTGCGGGCCAACTACACCTTCCTAAACGAGCGCCTCGCCAAGCATTATGGAATCCCGAACGTATACGGGAGCCGTTTCCGACGAGTCGAGTTCGGCGATGATAGCGTTCGCGGCGGACTGCTGCGGCAGGGCAGTATTCTGACCGTTACGTCGTATCCGAATCGCACGTCGCCCGTGATGCGCGGCAAATGGATTTTGTCGAACATTCTTGGCGTGCCGCCTCCCCCGCCCCCCACCGTGCCGCCGCCGCTGAAGGAGAGCGCCGGGTCGGGCAAATTGCTCCCGATGCGCGAGCGGATGGCGGAGCATCGCGAGAATCCGGCCTGCTCGGGCTGTCATCAACTTATGGATCCGGTGGGTTTTTCTCTCGAAAACTACGACGCGGTGGGCCGTTGGCGCGCGTTCGAAGACGGCAAGCCTATCGACGTTTCGGGCAGCTTGCCGGATGGCACCAAGTTCGACGGCGTCGCAGGGCTCCAGCAAGCTGTGTTGAAGCGTCCGGAATTATTTACGACCACTTTCACCGAGAAGCTGCTTACCTACGCGCTCGGACGAGGCGTCGAATATAACGACGCGCCCGCGGTTCGCGAGATCGTGCGCAAGGCGCGTGAATCAGAATTCCGAATGTCGTCGTTCGTCGTTGGAATCGTCAACAGCTCACCGTTTCAGATGAGGAGATCGCAATGATCATCACGAAGAAGGCACTGCCGAGGCGAACTTTTCTGCGCGGCATCGGGGGGACGCTTTCGCTGCCGCTGCTGGACGCAATGATTCCGTCGCTGACCGCGCAGTCGGCGACTCCGGCGAAGGCGGTGCGCCGGTTGGGCTTCGTGTATATGCCGATGGGCGCGCACATTCCGGAGTGGACGCCGCCGGGAGCAGGCAGCACGCTCACAGAATTGTCGCCGACACTGCGTTCCCTCGCGCCCGTCGTCGATCAACTGACGGTGATCAGTAATCTCGAACTGAAGAATGCTTATCCCGGTACGCACGCGACGTCGAATGCGGCGTTTCTAAGCGCAGCCACGTCGAAGTGGACTGAGAGCAGTGACTACTATCTGGGCACGACGGTCGATCAGGTCGCCGCGCAGCACATCGGACGGGAGACGCGGTTGCCGTCGCTTGAACTGGCGATGGATCTGCTGATC
Source organism: Bryobacteraceae bacterium (assembly GCA_036006545.1). Classification (GTDB taxonomy): domain Bacteria; phylum Acidobacteriota; class Terriglobia; order Bryobacterales; family Bryobacteraceae; genus Palsa-187. The sequence goes on along the minus strand of DASYPO010000379.1, from coordinate 738 downwards.
AACGTGGGCCAGTGCGACAACGGATACGCGTGCGTCTATCAGAACAATCTTTCGTGGTCGTCACCGACGACGCCGCTGCCGGCGGAAGCTCATCCACGTATCGCATTCGAGCGTCTGTTCGGCGACGGCGGGAGTTCTGCGGAACGGCTAGCTGAATTGAGGAAGAACGCGAGTCTTCTCGACTGGGTGCGCGAAGATATCGGACGACTGCAGCGAAAACTAGGCCCGGGCGATCGCACCAAGGTCAGCCAGTATTTGGATACCGTTCGCGAGGTAGAGCGTCGGATTCAAAAAGCGGAGGCCGCGACCGCCGATTCTCACTTGCCGGATCTGGATCGCCCGCTGGGCGTGCCGGCCGCTTACGCGGATCATGCGCGGTTGATGTTCGACCTGCAGGTGCTGGCGCTGCAAGGCGACGTGACGCGCGTCATCACGTTCCAACTCGCGCGCGAAACCAGCACGCGGTCGTATCCGGAGATCGGGATTTCAGAAGGACACCATCCGCTCACGCACAACAACGGCAACCTGGAGATGCTCGCGAAGGTCGCGAAGATCAATGCGTTTCATGTGTCGCTGTTTGCCTATTTCCTGGAAAAGTTGAAGGCGACGCCGGATGGCGACGGGTCGCTGCTGGATCACAGCATCCTGTTCTACGGCAGCGGGTTCGGCGACGGGTCGCTGCACAGTCCGCACAATCTGCCCCTGCTGCTGGCCGGCGGCGGCTGCGGCACGCTGAAG
>DASYPO010000378.1:0-14820 GCA_036006545.1 Bryobacteraceae bacterium | reverse complement strand
GCGGTTACGCGAGGTCGTGGGTTTCTCCTCGCCCGGGCGATATACCGGCGGGGGAGGCTTGATCGCGTTCCAAAATCGCTTAGGCCAGGACGGCGCCATAGACGCTATGATAGCCCAGCACGCACGTCGGCGTGCTTATTTCGCGTCGCCCCGAACCAGTTCCGCCAAGGTCGCGGCCATCTGCTCTTCGGCATCCGTCGCGGCCGTTGCAGAGGCCCGATGCGCCGAAACTCCAGCCTCCCGCGCGCGTCCCAGTTTCCACTGGGCCAGACCCAGCGCGTGCCACACGAAGGAACGTCGCGGCAGGACTCGAGCAGCCTGCTCCAGATGCCGAACGGCTTCTTCCCAGCGTCCGTCGTCACTCGCGTGCGATCCCAACAGGAATTGCGCTTCGCCATGTTGCGCATCGGCCACAATTACGCGGCGAAGCAACTCGTCGACGCGGCTGGGGGTTGCACCCGTGTCGCGTTCCAGCATGGCGTACTCGAAGAGGAGATCGGCGCTTGCGGGGAGCGATTGAATCGCGCGTTCCAGGTGGCGGCGCGCATCCTCCCAGCGGCCTTCGGACATGGCCAACGTGCCCAGGCCCGCGATTGCCTCCGGAGAATCCGAAAAATCGCGGGCGGCTTTCTGGAAGAGTCCGCTTGCGATCGCAGCTCGATCGACATGCAGCGCCAGATCGGCACGCAGGAGCAGAGCCGTAACCGGTGCCACTCGGCTCACCACCGGCGGTACGGGAGCTTCGGCGCGTGCGAATCCCACCGTCGTCGAGCGCATGCGGTTAATGTACCCCGTGAGTTCCGCCAGGGCGTTTTCCAAAGTTCTACCGAACGCCGCCTCAAATGCCTCCGAGGCCGGTCGAGATTCCAGCAGCAGCTCTACGAATCTCGGCAACGACTCGCGATACCCGGGCGCGAGGTTGAGCATATGCACCAGGGCCCAACTCTGCGCGTAGAAAATACCTGAGTGCTTTTGCTCGTTGTAATCGGGCGATCGCGGATTCGCGCCTGCGAGCTTCGCCGCACTCAGTCGCGTGACCGATGCGAGCGTCGAAAGATGTTCCGGAATCAGCCGGCCCACCACCAGCCGATCCTTACCGGCTTCGACATTGGAGTACAGCTCGGCGGAGCCTTCCTGAAACCACAGCGGTAACTCCGCCGCAGCACGCCCCAGGACATGATGCACGTATTCGTGATACACAGCTCGCCCGCCTGTCGCGCCGGCTTGTAGAACGATAAAGTCGCGCTCGGGCCGGTTCCGATAGAAACCTTCGACCAATGCGCCTTCGTGATAGGTGCTGAATTCCGCGCGTGATGCGAAGACGAATACGCGCAGCGGCAGACGCGGCTCCTCCGGTCCGAATTCCCGAAACACAGCGCGGATTCGTTCCAGGCGCCCCAGCGTTTCCTTCGCGACAGATGCGCCCGCATCGGTCAGAACCTCGATTCGACCGGAGGCGACGCGGGTCCAATCGGCGCCGAGCGAGGAAACAGCCAGCGCCACAAACAAGAGAACTACCTGGCGCATTGCAGCCCTAGAGTGTCGCAACGCGACGGTGGATCAGGAGCATGAACAGCGCGAGAAGAACCAGCGCCGCGCCAGCGCACGCCAGCGTGTACGGCGCCGTAAACATGGGCACCAGGCCCCCGACCACCAAAGCACCGATCGGCATGCCGCCGCGAAACGCCATGTTGTAGACGCTCATGACGCGGCCGCGCATGTCGTCCGAGGTGATCGCCTGCACCAGCGAACTGATCATCGCAAACACGGCGATCAGCGCCGCGCCGGCGAAGAAAATCAAGGCGTACGAAAGCGGCAGCCATTTCGAGAGTGAGAATCCGGCGATCAATATGCCGAGCGCCACCAGCATCAGCAAGGCGACGCGGCCGCGATGCTTGAGCTTCTGCTGTCCAGCCACGATCAGCGCTCCGGCCACCGAACCCAAGCCCGAAAATACCAGGAACAGCGTAAAGGTCTTCGCGGTTCCGTGAAACACATCTTTCGCAAACACCGGCAGGAACGTCAGCAGCGGGATGCCGAGCAGCGTCATGCAAAACGCGAGCACGATCAAAGCTTCCATGCCATTGCTGCGCCGGATGAATGCGAGACCCTGCTTCATGCTGGTCAGGATCGGTTCCCGGGATTTCGGAGGCACGTAGCGCACGTGAATCATGAGCAGAGAAATCACCACGGCGAGGAAGGATAATCCATTCAAGCCGAAACACCAAGTGGCGCCCAGATTGGTCAGCGCCAACCCGCCCAGTGTGGGGCCGATCACGCGCGCAAGATTAAACTGGATGGAATTCAACGCGATCGCATTGGTGAGATCTTCCGGCCCAACCAGCGATGGAATCAACGCCTGATAAGCAGGTCCGCCGAAGGCCTGCGCCACGCCCACGGTGAACGACAGGCACAGGATGTGCCAGACCTGAACGACGTTCAGGAAGCAAAGGGTGGCCAGGAGAAACGCGCAGGTCATTTGAATGAACTGCGAAATCAGCAGTATGTTGCGACGATTCTGACGGTCGGCGTAAACGCCCCCCACCATCGAAAGCAGCATGATAGGCGCCTGTCCAAGAAACGCGTCCAGGCCGAGAAAGAACGGATCTTTCGAAAGATCGTAAACCAGCCAGCTCTGCGCCAGCGATTGCATCCAGGTGCCGACGCTAGAGGTGCACGCGCCGAACCACATCAGCCGAAAGTCGCGATACTGGAAGGCTTTGAAGACGCGGCGGAGCAAGTGGCTTGGTTCTTCCTAAGGGAGCGGCTTGGGACGCTGGATCAGGTGCAGCAGGTTCCCGTCGCAATCGGTGAAGAATACCAGCCGGTTGCCCTGGTTGACGTACGGCTCGCCCGCGAAGTTCACGCCCTGCGCCTTAAGGGCGGCGTGCGCGGCATCGAAATCGGTAACCTCCACCGCCAAATGACGAATGCCCGGGTCGCGCATCTTCTGTTCCCGCGGATCGCCTTCCGACGGAATGATTTCGAGCATCGAACCATTCGCTGCGCGCACGAAATAATTGCCGTCGTACTCGTAATTGATGCGGAATCCCAGGTGATCCACGTACCACTTCGCCAGCTTCACGGGACTGGGCGAGGCGATCGCGGTATGCTCCAAGCCGGTAAACATTAAGACTGATTTTAACAGTGCCCACGGGACCAGCGTGCGGCTAGATGCGACCGTGAAACGCAGCCCAACGAAGGAAGTTAGTAGACCTCGAAACAAAAGACGCGGCTGGAGCCACTTGGTGAGATGCCGTATTGCCCGTTTTCGAGGGTTTCGGCGGCTTCTACCCTATATAGGCCCCGCTCCAGGCGAGTTACGGTGAGTCGCAAAGGTCTCGGTCCGCCGCGGCGTTTCTTCTGCGAAAGGGTCACTTCCCGGCGGCCATTCTTGACGTCCAACTTGTAGAGCTCCAGGCCCTCCGGCTGCAGTTTGTCGGTCTCGATGATGAAAATCGGTTCGGCCAACGGAGTACGCGCCGTCGCCGTGGTGCCGGGAACACTGGCGATTACGTCATCCTTCTTGCGATCTTCGGTGGCTTCAACAGCGTCGGTCGGTATCAGGTTGTCGGCATGCGCGAGATACAACATATCCTTTTTCGGCGGCCGTGGACCGTCGTACTTATCCGCGGCGAATGCGGCGGCGGACGCGAAACTTAGCAGCGTGCAGACAAAAAAAACTCGCATAGTCCGTTCCTGTCTCAATTCTACGATGAACCGGGCTACTCCACGATAAACCCGTCGAGGTCCACGTAACGATCGCTGGACTTTGGGTTTGCGGAATCGAGCACCCGTATCTCGATGACGTGCCGTCCGGGGGCGAGGTTGCCGAATTCGGATCGCGCCTGCCATTGGGTGTCCGGCGAATACAAATCCACGCGCGCGCGTTCTTCGCCGTCGATCAGGATCTGCGCGATGCCCCGATTCAGCGCCTTGGTGTATAGATATACGATGCGGCGGCCGGTGAACCAGAACCGAATCCAGTCGCCGGACGTATCGGAATAGGTGAGCGTCCCGCCGGAGGCCTGCGAGAATTGCCGGTCGCGCATCCAAGTGCCCTGATACAGCATCCAGCGGGCCCAATCGTCGTACGCGCCAGGTGGTGCGGCATTGCGATCATGATCGGAATGCAGGGGGGTCGCCCGTATTTCGAGCAGGCCGAAGCCGTCCGCTGTCGTGCCGATGGACTGAGTCCATTCGTCCAGGAATTTGTCGACTGACGGATACGGCGTCTGCCAGCGCTCGACCGGAACCGGCGCGATCAGGCGGCGAATCCCGAGGCTGCGAAGCACTGCCGCGGCTTCGTCGCCAGAGCGAGTACTGGCCATACGCGTCCAATACGCATAGCTGTGCCAGGTGTCGGAATAGGCGGGCGCGTGCAAACCCGCGATGGTCGCGCCGCCGAAGAACGCGATTGGCTCGCCGGGCGCGTCGCGATTGAGCCGCTCGATCAGGATCCGCTGCGGTGCTCCGGTTTCGTAGTACTTCTGTGCATCGGCCCGCGTGAGTGCCGCGAAATCCTTGTGATACCAGCCTGACGATTCAAGAAACCAGAGGTTGGCCCCGAGCACCACCGCTGCGAAGCCCGCTATCCATCGCAGTTCCCCGATCATCCACGCGATCACCAAAGAAACGAGCGGAAGCGCGGGATACAGATACCGCAAGTTAGGTTGCGATCCGAATGAAAGTACGGTTCCGGCGAGAGCAATTGCGGCGATGGCCGCGGGCGATTCGCGGCGCAGCAGCAACAGGGCCGCGGGCAGCAACAGGAAATACTGGAACCCGAGGCCGCCGTTCTGTCCTTCGTAAAACAACGACGAGCGAAATGTGACGTCGTACGGCGCGGTCCAGTGCGGCTTTTCACGATAGCGCGAATCCTGCAACGGCGCAGCGTCGAAATGTGGCGATTTGAATACTTGGTTCGCGAACGGGAACACCGGATTCCCGGTCTTGTGCCACGCATTGACGTAGGGCGGTGCACCCAGAACGATTAGAAGCACGATTCCAGCGAGTGCCGCGCGAAGCCTGCCGCGCGAACGCATCGCGAACACGATCGCCGCGGGCGCGAGAAATGCTACCGTCCCGACCTTGACTGAGAGCGCCGCGCCGAACAGCATGCCGGCAACGATCAGTTCGCCGCGGACAAGTTCGAGGATCGCGACCAGCAACATTGCGGCCCAGATGTTCTCTACGAACATCGAACCGGTCGCCAATTGAACGAGGGGCGTCGACAAAAACAACGCCGCGGCCAGGCATGCAGTCGCGGGCGTGAGCCAGCGCCGGGCTTCGCGCAAGACCACCGCGGCAATCACACCCAGCATCGCGAAATTCAGCAGCCGCGCTGCGGCTTCTCCACCCAACAGATAGGCGGCCGTAAACGCCCAATCGCCGCCCATCGGCATGAGCGCCCAGGCGTACTGCCGAAAATCGAAACTCCACAGGCGATAGTGTTCGACCGACATCGGTATAGTAAGGTGCATCGCGAGACCGTCGGCACTCACTTCGGGTAGCAGCGCGGCCAGCCAGTGGGCCAACAATACGAACAGGAACGCGGCCAGCGCGAGCGCGTCTCGGCGAGATGCAAAACCCAATCTCAAGAAGAAAATTCCCTTCTGAGAGTCGGACAGCGGGCGGAAGGCGCGCGCCGCAGCGGTCACATAGGGAATCGCGAACGCGACCCAGTACACCACCCGCGTGTTTATTGGAAAATGTACGGCGATCGAAATCGCAAACAGCCAGGCGGCGACACCGATCAGCAGCGACGTCGCTCCGGCGCTCCGGCGCACCAGAATTTTCCCCAGCAGGAAACAGGATCCGAGGAGGTACAACACCGCGAACGGCGCCATGACGCCGCAGCGCCACGCCGTGTAGCCCGCGACCATCAACCCAATACCCGGAGCGAGCCACGCCGGACGCAGGATCACAAACGCCAGCGCCACCGCCCAGAACGCTGCTGCGTACATTGCGAATCGCGCGACACCGGTGGAGTACCAGATCGGCTGGTCGAGCAGCCGTTCGTGGATCAGTCCATATATTGAGATCGCTATCGCGATCGCCACTACCGCGAGAGCAACCCTTCGCCTCATGCGCGCTTCCGAAATACCATCAGGCGCTGCGTAAACACGATCGGCCACAGGATTTTTTCAAAGAGTAATTCGCCGTGCGATTCGGCGGTCCGCAAAACTTCGCTGCGATCCAGCGGCCGCTCGTCCGGAAACTTCCAGGCTCCCAGCGTTTCGGTGACAGCGCGCGCGGCGCGATACAACCCGGTCGGCGTCGGATACGAAATGATCGCGCAGCCCCCGGGCTTGAGCAAATCGAAATGCGCAGCTACCGCACGCGCCGTATCGGCGGGATCGAAATGCTCAATCAGGCCAATGCTGAATACAGCGTCTGCCTTCAAGCTCAGTGTCAGGGCGCGACAGTCTTGGAGATGCGTCTTTACGTCACGACCCTCCAGCAGGGAGAGTCCGTATGCATTGGTGTCGACCACGTGATACTGGGGCGGCGCGATTTCACGGCGAATGCGGTCGAGAAAACAGCTATTCGCCCCGCCGATCTCGACTAGCGTTTCAATACTGTCGCCGCCGTAGCGCCGCAGCGCGGCCGTGAGTACGTTCCCGGTGTAGCGTCGCGTCAGATGCGCCGTGAACGGAGTGGAGCGATAGTAGCGATCCCAGTCCGTCGCCACGCCGCGCGCACGACTCACGAAAACGAACCTCCCTGCACTGGGTAGACGCCTGTAAAGCTTTCAGTAAGGGCCAATGCGGATCTCGAAAATGGAACACCGCACGCCGCCAGCGGATAAATCACGAGCGCCACCGGGGCCAACGCACGTGGCCAGTATAGCCCCGGCGCGGGTTGCGGAACGCGTTACTGAACGGCGATCCCGCGCTCTTCGAGCAGCGTCCCCGTCTGCCGCAGCAAAGCGAGCTGGTTGAGACGGTAATTAATCGTCTCGCGAACCAGTGTGCCCTCTGCAGTGGTCAAGTCGGTGAGAGCTTGCAAGACGAAGAACAGCAGACTGGCACCGAGTTCGTACTTCTTCTGTTCAGCGTCAGCGCGTTCCTTCGCCAAATCGCGGGCGGTTTTAGCGAGTTCCACGCTGGCCCGGCTATTTTCGACGCTGGTGATTGCGGTCAGCACTTGCAGACGGGCGTTCTGTTCAGAAGTTCGAACCCGCAACGCGTCAATTTTTTTGTTGACCAGCGCGTCGGCATAGTCCGCCGCAGCTGCGTGGTTCCGCATAGGCAACGTAAGTGACAAGCCGAATCCGTACGTGGGCTGGCCGAATCCGAATAACTGGCCCAGGGCATCCGTGATGCCTCCAGGAATCACAGTGACCACGGGAGGCGCATCGCTTCCGAATACGTTGCTACGGATGTACTGAGTTCCACCCGTGCCCGACGAGCCGTAGCGTCCCGTAAGATTCAGATTGGGCCGCAACGCGTTGTTAGTCTGGCGGATATTGAGATCGTCGACGTCCAAATTCTGCCGGGTAGCCCTTAGATCCGGACGTCGTAACAACGCGGTTTCCACCAGCTTCTCGCGATCCAATTGGCCAAGCTCAGGCGACGTCACCTGCTCCGTGAGCACAATCGGCATGTTGCGATACTTCGGATCCAGGTCCGCACCCATTTGCCGACGCAACTGATCTTCCGTGAGCGCCAAAGCATAGCGCGATTGGGTGACCTGCAACTGCGCCTGCGCGAATTGCTGCCGGGGCTGGAAAATATCGAGTGGCGAAGAAGCGCCCAGCTCCAACTCGCGTTGTGCGCGTTTCAGCGCGGTGTCAGCCAGCTTCAATCCTTCGTCGGCTACACGAGCACTCTCGCGCGCGCCCACGACGTTCCAATACGCCTGCTCCGCCGTGGACACCAATTGATTGAGTTGATCCTCAAAGGTGTATTCCGCGCCGCGCAGCCGGCTCCGCGCGATCATCAGCGGGACGCGGGTGTAGAACATTCCGCGGCCGCGCAACAACGGCTGCGAGAAATTTAAGTCCAGGTTGGACCCGTAGCTGGGATTGAAAGTTGCGAAAGTACTATTGCTGGATTGTTTGGTATTCGAATAAGTGGCGGTGACCTGAGTACCAGTCGGCAGCAGTTGCGTGACGCCGAAGTTCAACGGCTGGGTTAGCGAATTCAACGTCTGCGCTCCTTGAGTTGCGTTCGTCGATTGCGACAGTACCCTGGTGGCGTTGAAGCGCGCGGTGGCGATCGGATCGAACGGGCCGAATGCGCGGGTGATCGCGTTGCGGTTCACCTCGACCGAGAGTCTCTGAATCGTGATGTCGGAGTTGTTGCGCAGCACCAGTTCCAGATATGACTTCAGCGATAGCTCCAGTTTTCCGTCCACTACGAAATCTTCGAGGCGCACCGGGTTCTGCAATTCGACTTGCGTCACCGGCGATTTGAAATAGGTCTTAAAGTAAGACGGTTTCGGGAAAATCGGATAGTCCTGGGCGGTGCAAACAACTGCACAAACCATTACGGCAAGAAAGCGCTTAAACATGGATTGATTTACTCGTCGTGAATTATTCGTATCTTATTGCTTCAATCGGATCCAACTTCGCGGCTTGAACCGCCGGATAAATTCCGAACAACAGACCAATACCGACCGACACGCCGAATGCAACGCCGATGCTGGCTGCGGTTACCACCGTGGACCAACCTGCCGCCGCCGCAATCACCCGCGCGAGCGTAAAGCCGAACAGAATCCCGATCAAACCGCCGAGGATCGAGATCAGCACCGCTTCCGTCAGGAACTGGCGAATAATATCCGCCTGGCGGGCTCCGATGGCCCTCCGGATTCCGATCTCGCGAGTCCGTTCCAGCACAGTTGCGAGCATGATGTTCATGATGCCGATGCCGCCTACCAGCAGGGAAATACCCGCGATACAGATCATGACGACCGTGAAGGTCATGTTGGTTCGACGGCGCTGCTCGAGCAGCCCCGCCGGAACCACGATGTTGAAATCGCCCGCGTCCTTATGCGTCGTCGAAAGAATCGCGCTCACCACGCCCGCGGTTTCCACCGAATCCGATCCGCTCGCGACCTTCAAATAAATCCCGTCGATCTCGTCCTTGAGATACGAATTGGAATCCTCGAAACGGCGCATCACCGTATTTAACGGGGCGATGATCATGTTATTGCGGTCGGTCACTTCCAGGCCTTCCATATCGCTATCGGCGGTAGCCTGCTGCGCCAGCACGCCGATCACCTGCAACCAGGTATCGTTCACTTTGACGTACTTCCCCGCGGCTGGTTCGTAACCCAATAAATTCACTTTTGCGGATTCGCCCAGCACGCACACCGGCGCCGATCGAGCGTCGTCCTCGGCGGTGAAGAAACGCCCCTCCACCATGCGCAGGCTGTTGATCGACAGAAATTCCGGCTCGACTCCCACCAGCAGCGGCTGTTCCTGGGCGCTCTTGGGTAAGATCTTGATGGGCTTGAAGCGCTTGCGCGGCGTCGCCGCTTCGATGCCCTGCACGTTCTCCGTGATGGCGCGGAAATCGCGGAAGCTCATGCCGGGCGACTTCGCGCGCCGCTCCTGCAACTCGTTGCGGTCCACTGCTTCCTTGGCTTCGATGATGATGTTGTTTACACCGAGCAGATCGATGTAGCTCATCATTTCTTTCTGCGCGCCGGCCGTGATGGCCAGCATCGCGACCACGGCCCCAACGCCGAAGATCATACCCAGCATGGTGAGCAAGCTGCGCAGCTTGTGCACCAGGAGGCTCTGAAGCCCCATGTACAGCTCGGGGAGCAGTCCGGAGAACATTATCTAATTTCCTCCGCGAACAGCACTTCAAAAGAGACGCGTCTCGATCGCGAAACGTTGAGCACCCGCATTACTGCTTTCCTCCGCCTGGAAGTGCGCCCATTGCGCCGCCGCCTTGCTTCGTCGCGTCCTTCTTGTTCTTGCCCTTCTTCGCGGTGGGATCCGCCAGCAGCACCACGTCGCCTTCGTTCACTCCGGAGGCGATCACCATGGTAGATTCGCTGCGCTTGAGCGGCGTAATCACACGCGCTTCGTATTCGCTGCCGGGTCCCTTTTTCACGTAGACGATGGGCTTGTTGTCCTTCTCGAAGATGGCCTGCATCGGCAGCGAGAGTGCGTTGGGAATCTTGTCGACGATAATCTCCACGTCGGCTAAGAGCCCGGGCCGCAGCAGCACGTCGAACTGCGTATCTTCGCCCGGCGGCGGAGGCAGCTTTGCGTTCTCGATATCTTTGGGCGTGAATTGGCCCGCCGCACCCATGCTGAAGGGCATCTGCATCCCCTCCGGACCGCCGCGCCCGCCACCAGCGGCCATTCTCCGCTGCATCGCTTCGCGCATTTTCTGTTGTTCTTCGGGCGTCATTTTCGAAAAGTCGGGCATGCCCCGGCCGCCGGGACCGCCTTCTTTCCCCGCCCCCCGCTCGCCGTCTTCGCCACGTTTTCCGGCACCATCACCGCGTTTGCCGCCGCCCTCGCCTTCACCAGCCTTGGCGGCGCCATCCCCGCGATTCCCGCGACCTCCACGTCCGCCTCGTCCACCACGGCCTTCTGCTCCGCCCTGCATATCGGGTTGCCCGCCTGGGAAACCGCCGGGACCGCCCGGCTGCATCATTTGAGGAACACCGCCAGGACCGCCCGGCGCACCCGGAGGCCCGCCAGCGTTCATCATCGCCATCATCTGCTGCGCCATTGGATTCTGCTGCGCCGTCGCGATCGGCTTCTTTCGATTCTGCTCGGCCGTCGCGATGATCTTGTTGATCTGCTCAGTCTTGGCTCCCAGCGCACTCAGCAATTCGCGCATATCGATCGCGAAGATCACGTCAAAGCGCTTGGCCGGATCGAATGACATGGGATTGGAACTCGCCGTTCCACTCATGGTCTTGATCTTTCCATGCAGTTTCTTTTCCGAAATTGCGTCGAGCGAAATGAGGACTTCTTGGCCCTCGTGCAAATTGGCGCGATCCAACTCGCCCACGCGCGCGATCACTTCCAGCTCGCTTAAATCCAGAATGTCGGCTACCGGAATTCCGGGCTGCACCTGGTCGCCCTCGCGAATATCGGGGACCTGCATGCCGGCGAACATGAAGTTGCCGCGGTTCTGCTTTACCGCCACCAGCCCGCTGATGGGCGACAGCAGCTTCACCTGGCTCAGACGACGCCGCTCGCGGTCCAACTCCAGGAGGCCCTTGTTCTTCTTCTCCTGCATCACGGCCAATTGCGCCAGCGCCTGCTCCTGCCGCGATTTGATATCGCTTTCGAGTTGCGAAAGGCGCTTCTTGGCCTCTTCCAGATTCAGCAAATTCTTCTTCGCGTCGATGGCAGCCAGCAGCTCGTTGCGTTTCACCTCAAGCTCGGCGCGCCGCACTCCGTACTTCGCGTTGAGCAGGTCCACCTGATCCTGATTGTTGCGAATGGCCAGATCGGCTTGCGCCTTCTTGATCTGTTCGTCGATTTGATCCAGCTCAAGCTGCTTCTCTTCCAGGCGCGACAACACCTCGGAATCATCGAATTCGACCACCAGATCTTTCTCGCGCGCGAAGGAGCCCAGCGGCGCCAACTTAGTGACCTGCACCGTTCCGAACAGGTTGGGCGCGGTCAGCGTGACGCTGCGCATCGCGCGCAGTTCGCCGCGTGCGTAGCTGCGCACTACTACGTCGCCCTTGCGGACCTTGGTGGTGGCGATCACCTGCTCGCGCGTCTGCATCCCCTGCACGGCGCGATAGCCGCCATACGCTGCGCCGGCCAAAACCGCGACGCCAATCAATCGCAGAATAATCTTCTTCAGCAAACCTCTGGCTCCTGCTTTCACTGGCCCCCGGCCCCTGGCCGCTGGCCCCTATTGGTTAGATCTTCTTCGCCTTCTTCGCCGCATCCACCGGATTCTCGAGGGCCACCACTTCGCCTTCGCGCAAACCCTTGGTCACGATAATGTCGGTCTCGTTCCGCTTGCCGACCTCTACCTCCCGGATGGCGAACGTTTCGCCCGTCTGCACCCAGACCGCGGGTTTGCCATTATGCAGGACGCTGGCGCGCACCGGAATCAGAATCTGTCCCGGTTTCTGCTCAATCACGATCTCCGCCGTCGCGCTCATGCCCGGCCGCAACCGCGGGTCGAGCAACTTCAGCGTCGCCCGCGCCGGGAAGGATTTATCGGTTTGAAATGGCCCGCGTTGCATCACCGTAGCGATGGGGCTGATCCAATCCAGCTCGGCCGGAAGTTCGCGATCCGGAACCGCGTCCACACGCACGCGAGCTTTTTGACCAAGCTGCAGACGTCCGCGATCCACCTCGTCCAGCTTGAGCTCCACTCGCATTTCGCTCAGGTCGGGAATCTCCGCGATGGGAGCGCCGGTCCACGCCTTGTCTCCCTCTTTGAAAGGCGGCGGCGCGGAGCCGAAGGAACCGAGACTGCGGAAATTCGGGAGGATGTTCACGATGCCATCGATCGGGGCGCGGATCACCATGTTGCCCAGATAACCCTTTGAGCGCTCCATATCGCGAATGGTTTTCTGCTTGCGCTGATTGAGGCGCTCCAGATCCGCCGCCTCCGTGGTCTTGTGGCTGCCGATCACGGTCTTAACCTGCGCTAGATCACCTTCGTTGATGCCCACGTCGATCCGATTCTTGGCGCCTTCGATTTCCGACACCACTTCTGCCTTGCTGGCTTCGAGTTTGGCTCGCTCCAGGTTGTAACCGGCGGTCATGAGATTCATTCCGTCGGCTTCGTCGGTCATGCGGTGCGAAGCTTTGGTCTGCACGATTTCGCTATCGGCGGTGCGCACGTTGGTCGCGTTCTCCAGCAAATTCTGCTCCTGCTGCGCGGGGTCGAACTCGATCACCACGTCGCCCTTGCGAATGGGACGGCCCGATTCGGCCAGCTTGACGATGGTAGGATTCGGAATCTGCGGGGCTTTCAGGATCTCCGAGCGCACGCTCTTGATATCGCCGCGGGTCTGCACGCTGATCACGAAATCAGCCTTGCGAACCTTGGCGACCGCGACTTCCACCTTGGCCGGCGTGCCGACGTAGCGATAGGCTGCATAGCCTCCGCCGCCGCACACTGCGAGTCCGAGGACCCAGCCCACCAGGCGCCGCGTGCGAGAGGTCTGCTGTCCGAGTCTGCTTGTTTTTATATCTTTTGACATTTAATTCCGAAAGGGGCCAGGGATTTAGACGGATTTACATGGATAAGTCGTGATTTTTATCCGCGCACATCCGCGTGCATCCGCGGCCTGTTACTTCTCCGCCGGCTCTGGAGGGCGCTCCAGCGCCACCACATCCCCGGCCTTCAATCCGTTCTTGACCGTTACAGTCAGGAAGCTCGCGGTACCCAACTCCGCAGGCTGCTTGTTCCAGCCGCTTTCGCTCCGCACGAAAAAGAACGGCTCGCCGCCCGGCTTGTCGCGGAACACAGCCCCCGCGGGCGCGATCACACCTTCGCCCTCTTCGAGAAGCACATCCACGCTCACCGAAAGATCCGGGATCACCCGCGGATCCATTTTCTCGAGCACCAACCGAATCGGCAGCTCCTTGAGAAAGGTGTCCCGCATGCCGCCCGATTTTGGCAACCCACCCACCGTGTCGATGCGCGCCGGCAACTCCAGGTCCGGATAAGCATCGAAGCGCACCCGCGCGCGTGTTCCGATGCGCAGCCGTTCGATATCCACCTGGTTCACGGTGGCATTCACGACCATGGTGCGGGGATCTACAATCGACATGAAAAACTGCCCCGGCTGGAGCTGATCACCCGCTTGGATCGGCGAAAAATCGCTGCCCCGGAAGGTCTGCTGCATGACGATCAACCCATCGATGGGCGCCTTCATCACCATCTTGTCCGCATTGGCTTCGGCGCGTTTCAGTTCAATGCGCGCCTGTTCCAGATCCAGCTCAGCGTTGCGGATATCGGCTCGCTGCGAAGTCTCGAAAAGCTTCACTTCGTTCAACAACTGTTTGTATTTTGCTTCCGCGGCCTCGAACGCCAGCTTCAGTTTTTCGGTTTCGATCGCCGAAAGAACCGGGATCGTCTTGAGATCCAGCCGCGCCTTCTCCATCGCAGCCCGCGCGGTTTCGATGGTCTGCTGGTGCGCCTTCAACTTTACTTCCAGATTGGCCTTCAGGCTGGCCTGGTTCAATTCGGTTTGTGCGACCGCAGAGCGGTAGTCGTCCAGGCGCTGTAGCATAAACTGGCGGTCGAACTCGGCCACTTGCGTGCCCTTCGCGATGATGGATCCGGGCCGCGCCAAATCCTGCAGCACTAAACCGAACATTCCACCGCCGCCGCCCATTCCGCCACCACCTCCACCGCCGCCCATTCCGCCACCACCACCTCCACCGCCGCCGCCTCGTCCATCGCCGCCACCCAGACCACTTGAGTTGGAGGTCGAACCAAGGCCGCTCGCTCCCATAGTCGATTGCGAACCAGCCACGCCCGAACCGCCGCGCCCGGCAGACGCGCCTGGCGATGTGTTTCCACCGCGTGAAGATTGGATGGTCGGTCCCGCCTGGGTTTGGCTCGCGCTAGGAACCACGCTTAACGAGCGATCGCTGCGACTCCCACGCATTTGCGGCGTGGTCAGGGACACGAAGTTCCGGGCGGCAGTCACTCCGGTAAGCCGCAAGCTCGATTGCACCGTGCCATTCGACGCCGTGGCGGTCCGAAACGTCGCCGAGACGACAACTCGCTGTTGCGCCGCCGGTCGGAAGTAGAGATAAGCTCCGACCCCGACACCCAAAAGAAGCACCAACCCCCACACCCATCCATACCCCCGCCGCTTCGGCTCCTTGCCTGTAACTTTATGAACCGGAACGGG
>DASYPO010000377.1:0-7999 GCA_036006545.1 Bryobacteraceae bacterium | reverse complement strand
TATATCTTGGCGATCGCGATCGCCCCCACCGGCAGATTTACGAAAAAGCACCAGCGCCACGAAGCGTGATCGGTGAGCCAGCCACCCAGCGTCGGTCCGAAGATGGACGCCAGGCCCCACACAGCGGCGAAAAGCCCCTGGTAGCGGCCGCGTTCGAGCGGCGAGAAAACGTCGCCCAGAATCGTGAACACCAGACCCAGACTGATCCCCGCCCCGATTCCCTGCAAGCCGCGGAACACGATCAACTGGTTCATTCCGTCCAGGCCGAGGATGTTCCACTCGCCCGCCACTCCGCACAGTCCCGACGCCACTACGAACACCACGGCTCCCAGGAGGAAAAACCATTTCCGGCCGTAAATGTCGGAGAGCTTCGCGAAGATCGGAACCGAGACGGTGGAGGTGAGCAGATAAGCAGTGCTCACCCACGGGTAGCGGTCGAACCCGGAGAGCTGGGTGATGATGCTCGGCATCGCCGTGCCGACGATGGTTTGATCAAGCGCCGCCAGCAGCAGCGTGAGCATCAGGCCCGCCAGCGTGCCGATCAACTGCGGTCGGGTCAGCCGGATGAAGCCTGAGGTGTGGTACGTGGTGTCTGAAGCGGCAGCCACTCTTTTGATTGTACGGTAACGGTTCACCGCCAACATCGTCGAAACGGCTCTCGCCGCGCACTTACTTACTACCCGCCCGCGCGGTACTGGCCTTCGGCGTAATCCCAGATCAAGACGCGCTGCGTTGGTGCGGGACATGCTCCTTCGACATCGAGCATGATCGCAACCTTTCCAGTCGTTCTCGATTCGATATCCCTTAGGGGAGCGGAATCCACCGCAGCGAGCCAGCCGGGCAGCAAGCACAACACTTCGCACATCGAAGCCGGCACCGCTGTCGCGTCGCACGTTGAAGCGCTCGCTGAACTGAGCGCCCTGCTTGCCACCACCGCCAATTTTTTGGCGATGCACCAAAAATCAACCGCTGGAATACCGCCGATTCCATGTCTTTCGTTCGCTCCGCAGATCCCCGACGATCTTCAACCGCCGCGTCCAAGCCTTACAGAGAGAAGCACCAACACCCATGGCATCTACCGCCCATCCCGATCTTTCGAGACGGTACCGTCCATCCCTGATCACTCCGCAGGCGCGTGAACAACTAATCCTCGAACATCTGCCGCAAGTTCGCCTAATCGCGCGCCGGATCCACGACCGTCTGCCAGAGAGTGTGAGCCTGGATGATTTGGTCTCGACCGGCGTGGTCGGCCTGATCCATGCGATTGACCGCTTCGATGCGGCACAGGGCGTGAAACTCAAGACTTACGCCGAGTACAAGATTCGTGGCGGGATTCTCGACAGCCTGCGCGGCTTGGATTGGGCGCCGCGGCAACAGCGCCGGCGCTCCAAGCAAATCGAGAAGGCCATCTCTCAGGCGGAGCAGCAGCTCAAGCGCACACCCAACGAGGATGAGGTCGCCGCGCAGTTGGGCGTCTCCATCGAGGAATATCATGAGTGGCTGATTGATATGCGCGGCCTGAATCTCGCCAGTCTGGAAAGTGCAACGCCCAGCGAGGATGGCCGCGACCTGCTGGAGTTTGTTTCCGGTGACGAAGAGCAGTGGCCTTCGCGGGTGATGGAGCGCTCCGAATTGCAGCGAATTCTCGCCCAGACGATCGGCAAACTGCCCGACATGGAGAAGACCGTACTAGACCTCTACTACCATCAGGAACTAACCTTGCGCGAGATTTCCAAAATCGTCAGCCTGCACGAATCGCGCATCTCGCAGATCAAGACCCAGGCGGTCCTGCGGCTACGTTCGCAGATGGGTCGTAGCTGGCCCACTCCGCGGGGAGTCTGACGTGGCGCGGGCTTTTTCTTAACCCGCAAACGGGCAGCCCGCAGCGTTGGCTTTAGCCGACCACTCAGAGTTTTTCGTTACTCTTAAATCGATGGCATTCGACGGTCTCCGCGTCCTGTCCCTCGAAAGTCGCCGTGCGCCCGAGATCGAAAAGCTGATCCGCGCCCAGCGCGGCGAGCCATTCGTCGCGCCCTCCATGCGCGAAGTCCCGCTCGAAGAGAATTCCGCCGTCTTCTCCTTCGCCGAAAAACTTTTCCGTGGCGACTTCGACATGATGATCCTGCTGACGGGTGTCGGCACGCGGCTGCTCAACCAGATTCTGGACACACGCTATCCGCCCGGTTCACTCGCGAATGCGCTGCGCGGGATCACGATCGTCACTCGCGGACCGAAGCCCGTCGCAGTGCTGCGCGAGTGGGGACTTACCCCCACCATCACGGTTCCCGAACCCAACACCTGGCGCGAAGTGCTGGCCGCGATCGACGGTCGGCCCGAACGCCGCATCGCCATCCAGGAATACGGTCGACCCGCGAAGGAGTTGACCGACGCGCTGAGCGATCGCGGTGCCGAGGTCACGTCGGTTCCGGTATATGTCTGGGACCTTCCCGAAAACTGCGAACCGCTGCGCGATGCTGTTCGCCGAACTGCCGCCGGAGATTTCGACGTCATCCTGTTCACCACTTCGGTCCAGATCTCGCACCTGTTTCGCACCGCGGCCGAACAGGGCGTGGAAGCTGAACTCCGCGAGGCACTCGCTCGCATGGTGATCGCCTCGGTGGGACCCACCACTACCGAAACGCTGGTCGAGTTCGAACTTCGCCCCGATCTTGAGCCTTCGCACCCCAAGATGGGCTTTCTGGTCAACGAAACCGCCGAGCGTGCCTCCGAAATCCTCACCGCAAAGAGGCTCCCATGAAGATGCCGGGCGAGAAGAAGGAAGGCGAAGCCTGGCGTCAGGTTGCCCGCTACACCGCTTTAGCGGTCTTGCTTCCGATGACCACGGCGGTGGGTTACGGCATCGGCTATTCACTCGACAAAGCCTTTGGAACCAGCTACTTGAAGATCGTGTGTCTTTTGTTGGGCATCGCTTCCGGATTCGTCGAGATGATCCGTCAACTTAATCGTGACACCTGATTTCTACGATCGGGCGCTCAGCAGAATCATCAAGATGACTATGCTGCTGGGGGTCTTGGGTGCGGTCACCATCCTTATAATAAGGAGCGTCAACGATGCCTGCGGATTCGTCATTGGGGCGTCGCTATCGCTACTTAACTTCCATTGGTGGAAGGGTTTAGCGAACGCGCTGGGGGCTCCGTCGGGCGAGCGCCCGCTACGCGCAAATGGGTTCGTTTTGTCAGTTCGCTACGTGGTCGGAGCCGTGGCGGTCTATGCTATAGTGAAGTTTCTCGGAATCACCCTGGCGGCAGTTCTAGCCGGTTTGTTCGTCTCAGTTGCTGCCATACTTCTCGAAATTCTTTACGAGTTGATTTTCGTCCGGGAATAGGTCCTTATGCACGAACACGAGCTGTGGCTAACCGCACTGTTCAATCGGTACCTGGCCGGTCCAGCCAATTCGATCCTTGCAGTCTTCGGTATGAAGGCGGAGAACGCGGAACATCCGTGGCAGAACTGGATCGTCATGGAGTTGCTGGTTTTCCTGGTGCTGATCGTACTGGTGGCCATGGTGCGCTCCAGTTTTTCGGTCGACAAGCCGGGTAGGCTGCAGCATCTGTTCGAAACCGTCTACACCTTTCTCAAGACCACCGCGGGCGAAGTCGGCATTCATAACGAAGCCAAGTACGTTAACTACTTCGGAACGGTTTTCATTTTCATTTTATTCATGAACCTGCTGGGGATCATCCCGACGTTCGAATCGCCCACCATGAATGCTGCTGTTCCCGCCGGTTTGGCGATCTGCACCTTCGCGTATTTCAACGGCACCGGACTGCGCGCGAACGGCATTGGTTACCTGAAGCACTTCGTGGGGCCGGTGGTGCTGCTCGCGCCGCTGATGATCCCCATCGAAATTATGGGAACGCTGGCGCGCCCGCTCTCGCTGACAATTCGTCTTTACGCCAACATGTTCGCGGGCGAGCAGGTGACGCTGGCGTTTCTCGGACTTACTTATTTGGTGATTCCCGTCATCTTCATGGCGCTGCACGTTTTCGTTTCGCTACTGCAGGCGTACATCTTTACGCTTCTTACGATGATCTATGTGAGCGGCGCCACCGCTCATGAGCATTAATACCGGCATGATCGCCCGTGAGTGTGAGCCGCCGGCCCCCCAGGACCGGAGTGGAACCACCTCCTCGCGGGCAACTTAATAAGAGAGGAAGATTGACAAATGCGTTCGATGAAAATGTTGTTCCTGATTCTGGTGGTGCTGTTCATTGCCGCCACACCGGTTCTCGCGGCTGACACCGCACCCGGCACAACCAACTGGAAGCCGGTGGGCGCCGCGATCGGCATGGCTATCGCCTCCGGCCTTTGCGGCCTGGGCCAGGGCAAGGCCACCGCGGGAGCCGCCGAAGCTATGGCGCGCAACCCGGGAGCGCAGGCGGGCATCCGCTTCGCGCTGATTCTTGGTCTCGCGCTGATCGAATCGCTGGCGCTTTACACGCTGGTTATTATCTACACCGTCAACTAATCGTCTGGCGTTTTGGAAATTGGGGCGGGCCGCTGCGTCCGCCCTTTTCGTTTTTATGAAGCTGCACGGAATCTTTCCTCCCATCACAACTCCCTTCGATCACAACGGTGATCTGTACAAAATCAAGGTCCAGCACAACGTCGATAAGTGGAATCGCACCGGTCTTGCCGGATACGTGGTTTGCGGATCGACTGGCGAGAGCGTTTATCTCACCACCGAAGAGAAGGTTCGACTGTGGGAATGGGTGGCGGAGGCCGCCGCGCCCGAGAAGCTCCTGATCGCGGGCACGGGCGTCGAGAGCGTGCGAGAAACAGTCGAGCTCACCAATCGCGCCGCGTCGATCGGCTACAAGGCCGCGATGGTGCGGACGCCGCATTACTATAAGTCGCTGCTGAATCGTCCCGACGCCCAGCAGATTTACTTCAGCGCGGTCGCCGACCAGTCCAAGATTCCGATCATGATCTACAACTGGCCGCAGGCGACTGGCGTCGATATCGCGCCAGAGGCAGTCGTTGCGCTGTCGCATCATCCCAACGTGATCGCGATCAAGGAAAGCTCCGGTAATCTCGAAAAAGTGATTCAGATGATTCGCGAGGTGAAGTCCGGATTTCAAGTGCTGGTGGGCAGCGCGCCCACGCTTGCGCCGTCACTCGCGGTAGGAGCCGTCGGCGCAGTGCTCGCCTTCGCTAACGCCGCGCCCTACGCGACCATCAGCATTTGGGAAGCGCACCGCACGCGCGAGTTCGCCGCCGCGATGGACTGGCAGAATCGCATCATCCGCGCCGCGCAGTTGGTGACGACGAAGTACGGCGTCCCAGGATTGAAGTACGCGATGGAGCTAAACGGCTACTACGGTGGCCCCCCGCGCCTGCCGCTTACTGTGATCGGGCCCGCCGCACGCGCTGAGATCGAGCAGGCTTTCGACGGGCTCAAGAGCTAGGCCCTTCTGCTGTCCCCGGTCCACTGTTTCAGCGTTGGACCCATTCGCTGAGAATCTCGACGCTCACCTCATCGAATGCGCGTTCCATGCAATCGCCCGCACGTTCAGTGAGCGCTTGTGTGCAGCTCGCCGCATCGTCACTGCCGCAAATCTCGCGGCCGCTGGGAACCGGAATCTCGAGCTGCTGCGCCCGCTTGGTGATTTCCATCCAGCGGTCGATTCCTTCGCGCGAATCGAAATCGCCGCGGGCTTTCATCAACTGAAATTGAGTCGCATAGAACAGCGATAGCGCTTCGGCTACTGCACCGTCCTGGTTGAGCTTCAAAGCTTCGCGATCGATCAGCTCCCGATTATCCCTCGCATAGATTGCGCACTCTTCGTCGCCCGGCGCTTCCACAATCGCGTCCTGGAGCAGCGCGACGCTCAAGTGCCGCGCGTCTTCTCCCAAAGGGTCGGTGTACTGCTGATGCAGGCGGAGGATGATCGTGAAGCGCAGCATCGTGACAACCTCGGCAAGCTGTGCGCTTCGATCGGGAGCAGTACTCATTTGACAATTCCGCCACATCCGCCTTACTCTGTCAATGTCAGTTTGTAGTCGAGGAATGCACGGGAAGGCGGTGAAAATCCGCCACTGCCCCGCAACTGTAAGCGGCACGTTGTAGCGCCTGGGTCCGATCACTGCGCAAGCGGGAAGATCGGCCCGATTCAAAAGGCCAGCCGTAAGTCAGGAGACCGGTTTCTCGATCTTGGCAAGAACCACGTTTCGAAGGGGAACGTCTCATGACCACAACTCTATTCCTCCTGTTGTTTTTCGATGTGCGCGGCGTCGTCATTGACCCGTCCACACGCCCGGTCGAAGGTGCGCAAGTCGCCTGCGGCTCGGAAACCTCCATCACGAATGCGCGCGGCGAATTTTCATTCGCCTCCGCTGATTCCTGCGAAGCCACGATTACGAAACGCTCCTTCGCGACGAAAGCCATGAAGATCAGCGGCTCGACCAATACCATCACGCTCGCACTTGAGCCGCGCAGCGATCGCGTGGTGGTCACTGCCACCGGCGCGCCTGTTGCGATTGAAGAAGCAGGCGTCGCCGCCGACGTATTCACGTTCAAGGATCTCGAGAAGCGGCAGTTTCCGTTCCTGCATGACGTACTGCGCGATGTCGCCGGGCTGAGTCTGGCGCAGACCGGATCGAACGGCGGAATTGTCAGTGTGTTCGCGCGCGGTGGTAACAGTAGCGGCGCGACCGTGGTGCTCGACGGCGTGCGCCTTACGGAACCTGGCGGCTCGCTCGACTTCGTTCATCTCACCTCAACCGGGCTCGATCGCGTCGAAGTGGTGCGAGGAGCCGAAAGTGCGTTGTTCGGCGCCGAGGCGCCCAACGCCGTGATCCAGCTTTTCACGCGCCAGGGTGATCCAGAAGCACGCGTCCCGCACGGATCCATTTCGTATGAACGCGGATCGTTCTCGACCGATCGCTGGGCTGCGTCGCTTTCTGGCGGCTTGGTTTCGCGGATTGATTACTCACTCACAGGGGATCAATTCCGATCGACCGGCGAGTTCGAGAACAATGCGTACCGCATCACCACGGGCACCGCGAACATCGGGTTGCATTTCTCGCCGAACACCACACTGCGCGGCATCTTTCGCGAATTCGATTCGTTCACTGGCGCGCCCGGCCAGGTTTACTACGGCCTCACCAATCGCGACGCTCGCAACTCCGATCGCGATTCGGCGGTCAGTCTTCGTCTGGACGATGCGCGTGGCCGGCGCTACACGCAGCGCGTGGCGTTCGGGTACCACCGCTATCGCGATCGCTTCGACGACGCGAACATCGACGGCCCCTACAATCTCGCCGCGCTGATCCGAACTGTTCCCGGCGTGCATCCACGGGTTTACTTCGTACGGCTCGTCCCGCTATCAACCACGACACCCGATCCTGGTACGACGCTTGCGAAGTACAGCACGTCGCTCTTCCCGTTCCCGGGCGGTAGCCTCACCGATCGCGCCAGCGGATCGTATCAGGGCACGCTCGCGCATCGCCGCGGGGATCTCGTTTTAGGTTACGAGTACGAGCGCCAGGCCGGTGTCATCTCGCGCACCGACGTGAATCGACACAACAACGGCTTTTTCGTACACGAGCAATTCGCGCTCACGCCTCGCCTGTTTGTCGTCGGCGGATTCCGCGTCGAACAAAGCAGCCGCTTCGGCACGAAAGTCTCCGGACGCGGGGCGGCCACGTTGCGAATCGCGCGCGATACATACTTTCGCGTCAGCCTGGCGCGCGGAATCAAGGAACCTGCGCTGATCGAGAACTTTGCGCGCGAGTCTTTCTTCGTCGGCAACCCCAACCTCCGACCTGAGAAAACCAACAGCTACGAGGCCGGACTGTCGCACCAGTGGTTGGCACGCCGCATCGAGACCGGGATTACCGCGTTTCGAAATTCGTTCCAGGATCTGATCGTCTTCGACTTCACGAACTTCCCTGGGACCTGGAACAATATCGACCGCAGTTGGGCGCGTGGCATCGAGTTGCATAGCTCGGCGCGGGTACATCGCTACGCTGCGGT
>DASYPO010000376.1:0-3158 GCA_036006545.1 Bryobacteraceae bacterium | reverse complement strand
GAGCCAAGACCCAGTAACTCCGCCTGAATCGCGGGCCCGTCTTCGAGCACCACCGAGCGCTCGATACTGTTGCGGAGTTCGCGAACGTTGCCCGGCCAATCGTGTCCCAGCAGCGCCTCCGCCGCGTGCGGAGAAATTTCCCGCACCTGCCGGCCGAAGCGTTGGTTGAACACTCCCAGAAAATGATTCGCCAGCGGCAGGATGTCTTCCGGACGATCGCGTAGCGGAGGAATCGTCAGCCGAATCACGTTCAGGCGATAGTACAGATCCAGCCGGAAGCTCCCCTCCTGAATGCCGCGACGCAGATCTTTGTTAGTGGCGGTAACCACTCGCAGATCGACCTTGGTGTCCTTCAGCCCGCCGAGCCGCCGGAAAACCTGCTCTTCGAGAACCCGCAGCAGCTTGGCTTGCAGCGAGAGCGGCATCTCCCCGATCTCGTCCAGGAACACCGTGCCTCCGCTGGCCATTTCGAGAATGCCGCGCTTCTGCTGGCGCGCATCGGTGAACGCGCCCTTCTCGTATCCGAACAATTCGCTTTCAAGCAGCGTCTCCGGAATCGCCGCGCAGTTGATCGCCAGGAATGGCTCCGCTCTTCGCAAGCTGTGATGATGCAGGAAACGCGCCAGTACGTCTTTTCCGGTTCCGCTTTCACCCTCGATCAATACCGTCGAAACCTGGGTGCCCGCCACTCGCCGCGCGAACTCGACCACCCGCCGCATGGCCGGCGACTCAAAGATCATCTCGAAGGCGCCTGCGCTGCCTTTCGGGCGCGACGAAACAACGGGCGCGTCGTTGCGTGCATCACGCGCCTCCCCGAATACGATCACCGCACCCGTGGCGTTTCCCTGATGATCGCGAATCGGCGCGACGCTGCCGCCGATGGCCCGCTCGATCTCATCCCGTGAGGTGAGAGATGCGGGCTCGGGAATCGGTACCGGGTTGCCCTCCACCAGCGCGCGCAGACATAACGCGCGAATGCTGGCGGGAGCCACTCGAAATACCCCGGCAACGGGCTGGGCGATGGCGTCGGTGTTGGTCCACCCGGTCCACGACTCAGCCGACGGATTCACAAAGGTCACGTTGGTTTGCGCGTCCACCGTGATCACTCCGTTGTCGACCGCTCCCAGCGCCGCCGAAAGACGCTCCGTCCGCAGTTTCGAAGAGCGATCCTGCTGCTGTTTGTACAGCGCCATTTCGATGCTGGCCTGCAGCTCTGTTTCCTGGAACGGCTTAACGATGTAGCCCAGCGGCTCGGCCATGCGCGCCCGCGCCAGCGTTTCCGTATCGGCATGTGCCGTCAGGTACACCACCGGAATGTCGTAGCGTTCGCGAATTGCTCGCGCCGCATCGATTCCGTCCATATCGCCCTTGATGTGAATGTCCATCATCACCAGGTCCGGCGATACACGTCCGGCTTCGCGGATGGCGTCCGCGCCGGTCGAGACGATCCCCGTGACGGTATATCCGAGCTCGGTGAGAATATCACGCAAGTCCTCGGCCGTGATGCGCGCGTCTTCGACGATCAAAATCTTGGCCGGCGTCATGACTTGTGTTCCGCCGCGCGCGGCGCCGTTCCTTCAGCCGGAAGCTGCAACCGAACCTCAGTGCCTTTTGCCGATTTCACCTCCACCGTCGCCCCCAATTCCTCCGCCAGAATGCGCACCAGGCGCAGCCCCAGCGATTTCGTGCTCCACAGCGTCACGTCGGCCGGCAGCCCCACGCCGTTATCCGAAACACTCAGGCATCCCGGCTGGCCTGGCTCGCGCCGTAGCTCGATCCGAATCTCGCCTTCCCGTCCGTCCGGGAAGGCATACTTCAGGGCGTTCGAAACCAGCTCGTTCAGGATCAGACCGCAAGGGACTGCGGCATCCATGCTCATGCGCGTCTGTTCCAGTTGCATGCGTAGCTTGACTCGCGTCGCGCTGACTCCGTAGGAGCGGAACAGGTGCGCGGTTAGCTCGCTGACATATTCGAAGCAGTCGATCTCCGAGAGATTCTCCGATTCGTACAGGCGCTCGTGCAGCATCGCCATGGAATGAATGCGATTTTGGCTCTCCTGAAACATCTTGCGAGTCGCCGGATCCGGAATCAACCGCGCCTGCAAGCCGAGGAGACTCGACACCACCTGCAGGTTGTTCTTCACCCGATGATGGATCTCCTTAAGCAGCACTTCCTTTTCGTGCAGCGACGCCTGAATTTTGGCTTCCGCCAGCTTGCGCGCGCTCACATCACGCAGCATCACCGTGAAAAACCATTCGCCGTCCACTTGCGCCTTTGAAATGGACGCCTCCGCCGGAAATTCGGTCCCGTCCTTGCGGCGGCCCATCACTTCGCGCCGTTCGCCCATCCGTCGCGCTGCTTCCGGGCTGTGCGAAAACTCACGGATGTGTGCGCCGTGAGTTGAGGCCAGTCGCGATGGCAGCAGCACGTCCAACGGCTGATGCAGAATTTCTTCGGCCCGGAATCCGAAGATCTTCTCGGCACCTCGATTGAACAGCACGATCCGATGATCCGGACCGGCGGAGATGATCGCGTCCTCCGCCAGGTCGATGATCACCTGATTTTTCATTCGTTCCATCCTAGCCCACCAAGGAACAGCTTCGTGCCCCAAAATCGGCTGCGTTCTGGGTGAAAGCACGCAGCTTGCGTCTCCCACAACCACGCGGATGAGGGAAAACGCGAAGGTTGCGGGTTGGTTGTGCAATTGCACGTCCATCCCCCGAGACCCTTAAATGTCGTCATCTGCAAATCTGCGCCCGTCGATAATGGAGCATCCTTTCGCACGCGAACTGGATCGCGAACAGATCGCCAGCCTGGAAGCCTGCGCGGAGGAGTGTTCCTGCGCGCGCGGCCACTATATCTGGCACCAAGGGGAACCGGATGAAGACATGTATCTGATCTTCTCCGGACAGGTGGCGCTCGAAATCTCGGTGCCGCAGCAGGGCTCTCTCCAAATCGAAATGGTCGGCGAAGGCGATGTACTGGGGTGGTCCTGTCTGTTACCTTCGCGCCCGTCTTACTTCGACGCCCGAACAATCGCACCTGTGCGCGCCCTGCGCCTGCCGGGCAGCGAGCTTCGTGCCCTCTGCGAACGCGACCGAGCCTTGGGCTACCAGGTCTATAAAGCGTTTGCTGAGCGTGTGACGGAACGCTTACAG
>DASYPO010000375.1:0-5138 GCA_036006545.1 Bryobacteraceae bacterium | reverse complement strand
CGATCTTCTGCCAGTCGACGAAAGCAAGGACATTGAGGAGCTACGCTATTGGATCGCTCGCCACGCGGAAGAGACCGGCAGCCCGCGCGCGAATTGGATTCTGGAAACGTGGGACACAATGCTCCCGCGTTTCGTTAAAGTTTTCCCGCACGAATTTCAGCGCGTATTGGGTGTGACGCGTCGCGAGGCGCAAGTTCAACAGAGCCGCGATCCGCAAGGAGCGGTCCGTGGGTAAACCCACCGGCTTCCTTGAGATCGAGCGCGAGCTACCCGCGCGTCGTCCGGTCGACCAGCGCGTCAACGACTGGTTCGAAATCTACCAGCCCTTTCCGAAAACCAACGCCGAGCAGCAAGCCGCGCGCTGCATGGATTGCGGCGTGCCCTTCTGCCATACCGGCTGCCCGCTCAACAACGTCATTCCCGACTGGAACGATCTGGTATATCGCGGCCGCTGGCGCGATGCGGTGCGCGCGCTCCACGCCACCAATAATTTTCCCGAGTTCACAGGACGCATCTGCCCCGCACCGTGCGAAGCGGCGTGCGTGCTGGGAATCAACGAACCGCCGGTGACGATCAAAGTTATCGAGCGCGAGATCATCGACCACGCATTCGACCGAGGTTGGATCGTTCCCGAACCCGCTGCTACGCACACTGGCAAGCGCGTCGCCGTCGTCGGATCGGGGCCAGCGGGGCTTGCAGCAGCCCAGCAACTCGCGCGCACCGGCCACGCCGTCACCGTGTTTGAGAAGCACGATCGACTCGGCGGGCTGCTTCGCTACGGCATCCCCGATTTCAAAATGGAAAAGCGCTGGATCGATCGTCGGCTTGAGCAACTGTCGGCCGAGGGCGTTCAGTTCGTCACCGGTTCGGCGGTTTCCTCGGTCGCCGACTTGCGCCGTGAATTCCACGCAGTCGTGCTCGCGATCGGAGCGGAGCAGCCGCGCGATCTGCCGGTTTCCGGCCGCGAACTGCCCGGGATCCATTTCGCGATGGATTTCCTGACGCAGCAAAATCGTCGCGGTGCAGGCGATCGCATCGATCCGAAGGAAGCAATTCTTGCGACCGGCAAGCACGTGATCATCATCGGCGGCGGCGATACCGGCGCCGATTGTCTGGGCACCTCGCATCGTCACAAAGCCGCGAGCGTGACGCAGCTCGAGATCCTGCCGATGCCACCTGAGCAGCGCTCTGTGTCTACGCCCTGGCCGCTGTGGCCGCTGCAGCTCCGGAAGGAAAGTTCGCACGAAGAGGGCGGCGCGCGCGATTGGGCCGTCGCGACAACTGGTTTCAGCGGCAAGGGCCGCGTCGAACAAATTCACTGTGTGCGGCTGGGCGACGATCGCCGACCGATTGCGGGCACCGACTTTACTTTGCCCGCCGACATGGTGCTCCTCGCGATGGGATTCACCGGTCCAAATGCCTCAACATTCGGCCTGGAATTAGACGCGCGCGGAAACGTGCGCGCGGAGCACTACGAGACTTCCCTGCCCGGTGTCTTCGCCGCGGGCGACTCACGTCGCGGCCAGTCGCTGGTGGTGTGGGCCATCGCCGAAGGCCGCAAGGCCGCGGCTGCCGTGAACCAGTACCTCCTCTAGGCCGCGTCCGCGCTCGCTTAAACTACAAACAATGCCCTCTTCCTCCCCTGCGTGGCTCACCGCGGCCAACCAGGAGTTCGTCCGCACGCATCCCGGCGAATCCGGGCGCCGACAGCCGGTCCACACTGTGTACGGGGGGGCGCACCTTTTCAAAGCCGAAATGAGCACGCGATTGGGCGGGCTCGCGCTGCGCGCTCTGAACGATTTTGCGCCCAATCCAGCTACGCTGGCGTATGCCGTCGGAAGCTCGCGCGAGCTTTCCGAAACCGTCTATCCGCGCGTGATCGAAAAGCTGAATCGCGAACCCGTAGAGGATTTTCGCATCGATTTCGAGGACGGTTACGGCAATCGTCCCGATGACGAAGAGGACGCGACCGCGCTATCTGCTGCCGCCGAAGTTGCCAGGGGACTCAGCGCAGGTACGCTTCCTCCTTTCCTCGGCATCCGCATCAAGCCCTTGAACGACGAGCTGAAAGCGCGCAGTTTTCGAACGCTGCATCGATTCCTGGATACGATGCTGGAGAAGACCGGCGGGCGCACGCCATCGAATTTCGTCGTAACACTTCCGAAGATCACCGTGCCCGAACAGGTGCGCGCGCTGGTCGAAGCATTGGAGCCGTACCCCGACGTTCGCATGGAAATGATGATCGAAACTCCGCAGTCGATCTTCATGCTGCCGCTATTGGTCGAGGAATCGCGCGGCCGCTGCGTCGCGGCGCATTTCGGCACCTACGATTACACGGCGAGTCTCGGCATAACTGCGTCGAATCAGCACATGCTGCATCCCGCCTGCGATTTCGCGCGCAGCATGATGCAGGCGTCGCTTGCCGGTACGGGCCTGTGGCTTTCCGACGGCGCGACCAACATCATGCCCGTCGGTAGCGATCGGAACGTGGTCCATCGCGCCTGGAAACTGCATTACGATCATATTCGCCATTCCCTGGACAACGCCTTCTATCAAGGTTGGGATCTGCACCCGGCGCAGCTTCCGACGCGTTACGCCGCAGTGTACACGTTCTTTCTCGAAGGGCTCAATTCCGCGTCCGAGCGGCTGCGCAACTTCATTTCGAAAGCCGCACAGGCGACCTTGGTGGGCGACGTCTTCGACGACGCTGCGACCGGTCAAGGTCTGCTCAACTATTTCCTCCGCGCGATCAACTGCGGCGCGATTCCCGAAGTCGACGCCCCGTCGCTCACGGGATTGTCACTCGAAGAACTTCGATCGGCGAGCTTCGTGAAGATCCTGAATGGAAGGCGCGCCGCATGAGGCTCGTGTACTCGCTCGCGCTGCTCGCTTGTCTCGCACAGGCCGAGTCGTATCGATTCGGCCGCATCTGGGACGGCGAGAAACTATGGACCGACGCGGTGATCGTCGTCGAAAGCAACAAGATCAAGAGCGTGGGCTCCAGCACCGCGCCTGCGATCGACATGACGCGCTACACTGCGCTGCCCGGACTGATCGACGTGCACACGCACATGACCTACGTGCTCGACATGAACGGCATCACCGCGTCCGGCCGCGGCGGCGCAACCGTTTGGATGTCACAGGAGAATATCCGCAAGACTCTCGAAACCGGCGTCACAACCGTGCGCGATCTCGGCTCCAGCAACTATTCCGATATCGCCATGCGCGACCTGATTAACACCGGGCGCATGATCGGCCCGCGCATGTTCGTCTCCGGTTACGGCCTGACGATTCCGCGCGGGACGCGGACGACTCCCGGAACCGCACGCGGTGCGGAGGCTGTTGCCAGCGTCGTTCGCGCGCAAGTCGCCGCCGGTGCCGACGTGATTAAGGTGTACGGTTCCACCGGTTCCGGTCGCGACGTGACGGGCGAACAGACGTTCAATTATGACGAGCTCAAGGCCGCTGTTGACACAGCGCACGAATTGAAAAAACGAATCGCGGTCCATTCCTACGGACCTGCAGGGGCTCGCGATGCGGTTCGTGCGGGAGCCGATTCGATCGAACACGCCACCGATATGGACGACGAGACCATCGCGGAAATGGTCCGTCGAAAGATTTTCTACGTACCGACCATCGACCACAATCGTTACTACGTCGACAATGCGACGCTGCTTCGCTACCCGCCGGGCGCAACCGACGGATTGAACGCATACATCGCGCGTAATCTCGAAACAGCGAAGCGTGCGTACAAAGCCGGAGTGCGATTCGCGATGGGATCGGACGTGGTGTACACCATGTTCGGTGAAAACACGCGCGAGCTAGGCTGGTTCGTTAAGGCCGGCATGACGCCCGAAGCTGCGCTGCGTGCCGCGACTGTCAACGGCGCCGCGCTGCTGGGAATGGACGAACAGTTGGGACGTCTGAAACCCGGCTACTTCGCCGACATCGCCGCCGTCGAGGGCAATCCGCTCGACGACATAAACGTTGTGATTCAGAAAGTGCGCTGGGTGATGAAGGGAGGCGCGGTTGTCGTCGGCCCCCGCAACCGCGAATAGAGTGACTGAGGAGTTTCGAATTTTCCGCCCGTCGCCCGCGCTCAGCCGGTACGTGCATTGCTATTACAGCCTCCGAGGACCCGTTGGCAGTACCCCGCAAACGATATTTCCCGATGGACGCATGGATGTTGTGATCCAACTGGGCGATCCCTTCGTACGCATTCATGACGACGGTCGTGTCGAAGCGCAGCCGCGTGCACTGCTCGTCGGACAGATGCGCGGCTACGTGAAGATCGCGCCCAGCGGTCGCGTTCATTCCTTCGGCATTCGATTTCGTCCCGGCGGTAGCGAAGCGCTCCTGCGCTTGCCCGCGGGCGAGACCGCGAACAGTATTCTTCCGCTCGGCGATGTTGCCGGGTCGTTCGCGAACGCGCTGCGCGATGTACTGGAATCGTCGCCCGATCCAGCGAACGCAGTGGATCGCTATCTCGCGACTCAACTGCGCGGCGTGCGCGAACAGCCGGTGGTCGATAGCGTGCTCGATGTGATCCTGCAATCAGCCGGCACAACACCTGTACATCGGCTCGCGACGCACGCCGGAGTTTCCGCTCGGCACCTGGAGCGTATGTTCGTCGCCCGCGTGGGTCTGGGTCCCAAAGCTTTCGCTAGAATTGTGCGGTTTCAGAACGTGCTGCGCAGTCCTCTGCCCGATTGGGCGGCGATTGCGGCGGATTGCGGCTACACCGATCAGGCGCACCTGATTCATGAGTTTCGCGAATTCACGGGCCAAACGCCGGCCGAGTGGCGCGCCAGCCAGGTCGCATTTTTACAAGACCTGGAGACCCAACCGCACTAGCCTGAAACATATGAAACCTTTGTTGCTTTGTTCCGGGATGCTTGTGTTCGCCGCGCTGGCTGCGCGCGGAGGGGATCTGAAAGACGTCAACCAGCTCGGGTTCATGTCGGGCTGCTGGGCGTTCACCGAAGGCGGCAGCACCACTGAAGAGTATTGGACCCAACCCGCAGGCGGAACCATGATGGGTCTGAGCCGCGTGGTGGCCGGTGGCAAGACAGTGTTCACCGAGTACATTCAGATGCGCGAACAGGACGGTGTTTTGACCATGTTCGTCCAGCTCAAGC
>DASYPO010000374.1:0-10382 GCA_036006545.1 Bryobacteraceae bacterium | reverse complement strand
TCCGCCATCGCCTGCCTGCTGGATCTTGAATCGCTGGTGAAAGCGCTGATCGTGATTCAAGTCATGATTCAGTTTCTGGCGCAGGTCGTGGCCGTTACTCTGATCCGCCGCAACCGGCCGGATATCGCCCGTCCGTTCTCGATGTGGGCGTATCCATATACCAGCATCGTTGCATTCGGTGGATGGCTGTTCATCCTGGCGGCCAGCGGCTGGATCTACATCTTGGCGGGATTTGGCTTGCTGGTGGCCGGCATCGGCGCCTACCTTATAAGAGCGAAACGAATTCACGAATGGCCCTACGCATTGTAGTCGCGGGTGAGATTTACCTGGATCAGGTGTTCGCCGGATTTGCCGCCTGGCCGGAGCCGGGCGAAGAAGCGTTCGCCAAATCGTTGACGCGCGAGGCGGGCGGCGGTGCCGCGATCACGGCTGCTGGATTGGCGCGGCTTGGTTGGGACGTGAGTCTTATCGGCCCCGTTGGAAACGATCCGGCTGGAACGGATTTGCGCTCGCGAATCGAGCGGCTCGGGTTACGGACGAACACTCTCTACGAGCATGCGAGCGAGCCGACGGGAACAACGGTCGCGATTTCGATGCCGGAGGATCGCACTTTCTTCACGTATCGCGGAGCCAACGCGGATCTGGAAGCGGCGCTCCGTGGAGTGCCCGAAGCGGACCATCTGCATATCGCCGCACCTTGCGACGCCGCCTTGCTAGGCTGGCTTTGTAAGCGAGCCAAGACCGTTTCCGTGGATGTCGGATTGCAACTTGAATGGTTGCGCGACGAAACCATGCAAGACGCATTGCGGTCGGCTGCATGGTTCTTCCCGAATGAGAAGGAGGCGGCGGTGGTCACCGGCGAAGCAGAACCCGAAGCCATGTTAGAGCGATTTGACGCGCTGGGGATTCGCGCTGCGGTGAAGCTAGGAACATGCGGGTCGGCGACGGTCATCGACGGACGCTACGTACAAGTTGCTTCCATCCAGGTCCAGCCGATCGATACGACCGGTGCCGGGGACTGCTTCAATGCAGGCTTTCTGGATGCCTGGCTGCGTGAAGAACCGCTCGCTTTGTGCCTCCAGTCCGGCAACATCTGCGGCGCACTATCGACGCGAGAAATGGGCGGCATGAATGGATTTCCAACCCGTGAGGAACTGAGCGAGTGGCGATCAAAATCGCTTTGATTGGCGGAGGTGGCGTGCGCACCCCTCTGCTGATCCATGGACTGGCGGAATCGGGCGTGGAGATTTCGTCGCTGACGCTCTACGATATCGATCCGAACCGCACCGAAGTCACGGCCGGCTTGGGACGTCTGCTCGCGCCTTTTCCGGTAACACCGTGCGGGCGTCTGGAAGACGCCGTGGAGGGTGCGGCGTGTGTGCTGTCCAGCATTCGCGTGGGCGGAATCGAGGCGCGCGCCCGCGACGAACGCATCGCGATCGAACATGGTTTCGCCGGGCAGGAAACCACCGGTCCCGGTGGCGCGGCGATGGCCCTGCGAACCGTCCCAGCGGTGCTCGAACACGCTCGCGTGGTCGAGCGAATCGCGCCGGAGGCCTGGTATGTAAGCTTTACCAATCCAGCCGGACTGATTTCGCAGGCAGTGGCGACGCATACCAAGCTGCGAGCGATCGGCATTTGCGACACTCCCAGCGAACTGTTTCACCAGATCGCGCGGGCACTCGGCGGACCGGTCGAATGCGAATATGCCGGACTCAATCATCTTGGCTGGGTGCGCCGCGTGTTGAAGGATGGCGTCGATGTCACCGGGCAATTGCTCGCCAGCGACGCGCTGCTTCGCGGGCTTTATCCCGCCGATCTTTTTGATCCGGAACTGATTCGCACGCTGGAGCTGATCCCCACCGAATACCTGTATTTCTACTACGAGCAGCGGCGCGCTCTGCGGAATCAGGTCGGTGCCGGTTCCACGCGCGGCAGTGAGATCGAACATCTCAATCGCGACCTGTTTAGCGCGCTGGCGGCGGCCGGCATAAATGAGCGACTGGAGATCTATCGCCGATACTTGATGCAACGCAATGCCTCGTATCTCAAGCTCGAGGCCGAATCGGGCACGGCATTCGCGGCTTATGGCGAACAACCGGACCCGTTCGCAGCAGCCACTGGCTACCACCGCATCGCGGTCGATGTGCTTCGTGGACTGTACACGAGTTCGCCCACGCAAGTCGTCGTGAACGTGCCGAACCACGGCGCCATTGACGACTTGGCCGACGAAGACGTGGTGGAAGTCGCGTGTTCGATCACACCCTCCGGCGCTGTCCCCCTGCACGTTGGGCGCTTGCCGGAATCGGTCCGGGGGCTGGTGCTTTCGGTAAAGGCTTATGAGCGGACGTTGATCCGTGCGGCGGTCGAGAAATCGCGCGCGCTCGCGCAGCGAGCACTGCTCGAGTATCCGATCGTCGGGCAATGGGAGCCGGCGGGAGCGGTGCTGTCGGGGCTCATCGCCGCTGATCCCGAGCTTGCATATCTTCGGGAGTGACCGCGGCCCCGAAAACTCGATTGCTTGAACCGCTGATTCGCTTGCGTTTGCCGTCCGGCTGATGATCTTCGAGGGATACCAATTCCCATACGCCATGAAGCGGATGGCCACCGGCAGTAACGGCTTGGCCCGGGGCTGGCATGCTGGTGGTGCAAGCCTCTGGGCACGCTGCCATCATCTTTCCTCCGGCTGTTCCTTCGCATGCGCTGGCATCGTCTCGGTCAAGTTCGACGCACTCGAAGGAAGTTGAGCTAATTCGCAGCATCCTCGGCGGGAGAAGCGACCTTTTCGACCGCCTGATCTCGCCGCACCTCCTTTGGACCCGATGCTGCAGGCGCACCAGCGTCGCGCGGCGATCTCGCTCCACTTCATGCACTACGCCAGAACATGTGTCTCAGATTAGGCGAGTAGATCCGCTACCGTCCCCGCCTAACCTGTCAAGCCAGCGGCCTGCGCCGGTGTTTGTTGGATGGTC
Organism: Bryobacteraceae bacterium; assembly: GCA_036006545.1. Taxonomy (GTDB): domain Bacteria; phylum Acidobacteriota; class Terriglobia; order Bryobacterales; family Bryobacteraceae; genus Palsa-187. The sequence continues at coordinate 7,410 of DASYPO010000374.1, read as the reverse complement.
GAATGTACGCGGCAAAAATTGTAGTAAGCAAAGTGAAACGCGAGCGCCGAGCGATAGTGCGACCACTTTTTGAAAACGCGTATGTCAATCTTGTGAGCCTCTTGCACCACTAGCGAAGCGATCCGTTCTGTCGCTCAACGGGATTGCCGTAAATCGGCGTGCGGTGCGATTCAACATACTTCGGGGGACTGAGCGGCGTTCTGGTTCCGGGTCCTGCGCGTAAATCTTTACGAGCTGACTATAGTCCACGTGATCACCGAGGATGTTGCCGATTGCGTCGAAAACCTCGCTGGTCCTGGGCAGCATACCGTAGTGGGTCAGTTTCGATCTGACCTGAAAAAAGCCCGACGCCCTTTGCGGAGAGCGTCGGGATATCCTCCGATGAAAGGGCGCGTCTACTCGCCGCAGGTTGGAGACAAAGTCAATGCGAATGCCTGTGCGGAAATTGGCAACTCCCCAAAAACGGGCTTCTTGAGCGCGTTGGGACGCTCGCGCGCTAATCGGGACGCAATCAGTACATTGTTCGGTTAGCCGAGCACCGTAAGGGAGTCGGTTGTTCCCGGAGTTTTCACACAGACTCGTAACGGGACGGATTAATAGAGCATTTTCAGCAAGCTCCTAGACCCACTGAATTGATATACTGCGTTCCTTACAGGAGGAGGCCAATGCAACTGTTGCGAGGGTTTTTTTTGTTATTCGTCGTCACAGTTGTATGGGCCCAGCCGAACCGCTCCCCGACAACGCCTGCCCCCCTCACCCGCAGCAGCTTCATTACTACCGGACTCCACAACGAAAGACTCCTGACCAACTTCTTTACCGGCAACTTTGTCGATATTCCCTTCGATCGCGAGAACCTGCAATTCTCCATTCTGTTCGGGGAATATATCGACGCGTTTGGCCGTCATTGCGATCGCTACCTCCCGCCCAACAAAGTCGAGTTGACCAGACAGGTCTGCACAAGCGAGCGATACCAGACCGATCGTTTCGGCAACCGCGTCGGAGCCTCAACCTGCGTGGCATACCGGACAGAAGGCCGGGGAATCTACGCCGACCCCGCCGTGTACGCCGTCAAATCCAGGTTGGAAGGTGAACAGGCCGTCAGTGTTGCAAAGGATGCCCTTCGCCTCATGACTCAAAAGAATCCCTTGCAGGCCGCCCTGAACACTGCCGCTGAAGCGCAGCAAATGACCAACGATATGAATGCCTTGGTACAACGCAACGCTTGCGTCAATCCGGGCCTGAAGCGATTCCAGGAAAACCTCATGCTCTTCGCCATGGGAAAGCAACCGGTTCTCCTCCCAGGCGCGGCGCCATCCGTAACGTCTAAAGCTCAATCTTCACCGACCGGCGCTTCCAACCAGAACTACACGCGACTATTAGAGGACCTCATCGCTGAGCAGTCCAAAACCTGGCTCATGAACCGCTTCGTCCCCGGCAGTACCTCGCAGGTGGTAGTCTCGTCGCGCGACGCCTCGGGCCGCCCATCCAAGATTGTAGGAAGGTATCTCTTCAACGGCCGCAGCCCCGGATCGGTCACCCTGGACTTCTCCGATGGCGTCCCGGAGTGCATGTACTTCTTCGATTTACCTTCCACCTGCAAAACCCCGAACCGCCGGATCGTATCCGCCTACGTAAGCGGCAGTTATCAACAGTAGTGTGGCAGGCCTCCTAGAAAACCACGCCGACTTTCCATTGGGTTCTGAAGTCGCCCGAGTCAATGGCGCCGACTTCTGAGTTTGGGCTCCCTGCGCTGCAGTTAAGCTGTCAGAGAAAAGTCCGATCGCGGGTGAATGGCTCCTCAGGTAGGACTTCCATGAGAAGGCCCCCCCGTGTGAATCGTTTTTTGCACCGTTGTCCGCTGCGCGGGATGCCAATGGAACTGTTCCCGCCGGAGCCGCACGTCGCAGGTTTGAGTCGCCCGAATCGGAGCGGAGCGGGCAAGGGCGCGCGCCAGCGCGGCGAAGCGAACCCTTGCCGGCGAGCCAGGCTCACCCGAACTCTACAGGAGGCCTTGGCCGAAGGACGGAGCCGCGCAGGCTTGTTGCGATTTCCAGTCGGCGAGCGTGAAGCCGGTGGTCAGGATTGGTCAGGTTTTACGCGTAGCAACGTCTATGGTGTTGAAAACGGGGTGGCGGTGAGGGTGGGATTCGAACCCACGGAACCCGTAAAGGTTCAACGGTTTTCGAGACCGCCCGATTCAACCGCTCTCGCACCTCACCGGGCCGATCTTCATTCTAGCATCAGCTTCGTCCTTCAAAAATTCTCGCCAGCCGCTCGATCACGCCCGTCGCAGCAGCAGTGCCGAGTTCTTGCTTCCGAATGCAATGCAATTCGCGACCGCGTACTCGACATCGACGCGCCGCCCCACCTCAGGAACATAATCCAGATCGCATTCCGGATCGGCGACGTCGATATTCAAGGTCGGTGGAAGCACCCCATCGCGCATCGCCAGCAACGCTGCCGCGACCCCGGCCGCTCCGCACGCGCCCTGCGGATGTCCGATCAGGCTCTTCAGCGACGATCCGGGCAGCTTGTGCGCGTGCTTCCCGAACGCCAGTTTTACCGCGCGCGTTTCGATCCGATCGTTCAGCTCGGTCGACGTGCCGTGGTAGTTCAGATACCCGACCGCCTCGGGCTCCACGCCCGCTTCGTCCAACGCCAGGGTCATCGCGCGTGCCGGTTCTTCGCCGCACTCTTCGAGCCGCACGCGATGATACGCATCGCACGTCGAACCGTAGCCCGCGATCTCGCCCAGAATTTTCGCCCCTCGCGCCAGCGCCCGGTCGCGCTCTTCCAGCACGAAGAACCACGCACCTTCGGCGATGACGAATCCGCCCCGATCCTTTGAAAATGGACGCGACGCGCGCTGCGGCTCGTCGTTCCACGCCGACGCCAGAATCCGCATGGCGATAAATCCGCGCAGAATCAGCGGCGCGATCGGCGCATCCACGCCGCCGGCGACCATCACATCCAGTGCGCCCGCCTGAATGGTGCGGAGCGCGTATCCCAGCGCGTCGGTCGACGACGTGCAACCGGTCGAGATCACGTGGCTCATGCCGCGCAATCCGAAGCGCATCGAAACTTCGCTCGCCAACGTTCCGATGGTCGACGTCGGCACCACGTATACGCTGCATTGTCGCCAGTGACCGGTGTGATACAGGCGATACTGTTCTTCCGTGAACTCGATCGAGCCGCCGCCGGATCCAACCACCACGCCGATTCCGCGCAGTTCTTCGCGCGACATTGCCGCCGTATCGAGACCCGCATGAGCCAGCGCTTCTCCGGTCGCCGCAATCGCGAGCGGCGTCACCCGCGAAACATGCGGCCGGTCTTTGGGCGCGACGTAATCGTCTTCCGGGAAATCCTTAACCTCGCCCGCGACGCGCACCGCGAGCTCGGATGGATCGAATCGGGTGATCGGGCCGACCCCGCTTTCGCCCGCCCGGGTAGCCTTCCAAAATGCGTCGGTTCCGATTCCGTTGGGGCTGACGACACCCATCCCAGTGATGACCACGCGGCGTTTCATGAAAGGAGGGATGACGCGATACTAGGAGCTAGTATAGGCTGCTTTCTTCGGGAGGATTGTGTCGCAATTTGCGTGGCGTGCGTTGGGCGGGGTTCAGGCCGGAGTAATCGGTGGCGTCGCCATGCTGGCGTTTCTGGCGGCGGCGTCCATGCTGCGTCACCACGTGTGGTGGGAAACTCCTAACCTGATCGGCTCGACGTTTTACGGCACCCGAGCGTTCTATGGCGGACCCGGACGCGTGACCATCGCGGGCGGCGCGCTCCATCTTGTAATGTCGGGTGTGCTCGGGATTCTGTTCGTCGCGGGATTCGGGGGGCTGCGGCGTCGCAGCACCATGCTGCTGCTGGGTCTGACAGCCGGGCTGGTCTGGTATTACGTTGCGCATCTGATCGTGTGGCCACGCATGAATCCGCTGGTGCCCGTTTATTCGTGGCCGCCCGCCGTGCTGGCTGGACATCTGCTGTTCGGCATGTGCCTCGGCGCTGCGCCGCGCCAACCGCGCGAAGTGGAGCCACCGCCCCTGGATATCAATCGCAGCGCAGCGCAGTCACCGGATCGACCTTGACCGCTCGCCGCGAAGGCACCAGCGATGCGATCAGCGCCGCTGCGAAAACCAGCGCGATCCCGCCCGCATAGGCAAGTTGGTCGAACAGGTTGACCATTTCGAGCTGTGACGCGAACAGTCGAGACACCCCCAGCGCGGCGGCTACCCCGATAGCCAATCCAACCAACGTGAGGCGCAGCGTCTGCCCCAGCACCAGTCGCAAGATGCGCACCGCACTCGCGCCCATCGCCATTCGAATCCCGATTTCCTTGGATCGCTGGCCCACCAGGTAAGCCATTACGCCGTAAATTCCCGAGATGGTCAGCGCCAACGCCAATCCTCCAAGAAACGACGAGACCCAGAACGCGACCCTGAAGGGATAGATCTGGATCGCCAGCACTTGGTCCATGGGATTGATCTGATCGGCGGCCCCCGGCACGGCGCGATTCAACGCTTCCTCCGTAACCCGGCGAAGAGTTTCCGGATCCCCGCGCAACCGCACCACGATCGACCCGATTCCGCTGCTGGCTTCGGTCGCCGGGAAATACAGCATCGTGTGGTCGAGCCCGTCGCCGACCCAGCCGCTGATGACATCACGCGCGACGCCGATCACGCGTGAGGTTCGCTGGCGAGGCACGCGCCCATAGCGCGCCGCCGGCGATTGCACTTCGATCGACTGCGCCAGCGGATCGCGTCCCGGCCATAAATGCTGCGCCGTCGATTCGCTCACGATCACGACAGCCGCTTCCGCTCGCGCCTCTTCGAGCGTGAAGTTGCGGCCCCGCAAGAGCGCGATGCGGAAGATCGCGAAGTAATCGGGTCCCACGAAGTTGTAGGCGGCCAAAACTTGGTCGCGCGAACCTGAGGGCACCACCGGGAGCACCCAATTACCGCCGTAATACGGCGCACGCCACACCGCCGCGACCGATTCCACCCACGGCAGCGCCCGCAGCGTCTCAGCGGCCTTCGCTTGGAACTGCGACGCCATGCGGATGTCGACCACTCCGCTCGTGACCATGCGCGGATCGCGTGCGGCGATTTGACGCCCTCCGCGTAGCAGCACACCGGCGACGATCAGCAGTAAAGCGCACACGGTGACCTGGCTGATCACCAGCGCGTTGCGGAGCCGGCCCGGACGAAGGTCGGCGCTGAAGTCGCCGCGTGAAGCCTGCACCAGCCCGCGGCGAGTCGCCTGAAACGCAGGAGCCAGTCCAAAGGCGAACGTCGAAAGCAGCGCCCCAAGCAGGATGAAGCCGAACACGCGCCAGTCCGGCGTGAGGTCGGTGAGTTGCATGATTTTCAGGAATTCGGGCGGCAGCGTGGCGAAGATCAGATCCTGCCCCAGGCGAATCGTGAATGCGGAGATCGCCAGACCGGCGAGCGCGGCGGGAATCGCCAGCAGCAGACTTTCGGTCAGCAATTGCCGAATCAGCCGCCCGCGCGCCGCTCCGAGCGATAGGCGAATGCCGATTTCACGCTGCCGGGCCAGACCGCGCGCCAGCATCATATTCGCCACGTTGGCGCAGGCTATCAGCAGCACCAATACGAAAGCCGCGAGCACCGGAATGAAGACCCTCATCACCTCGCGATTGAAGGGCAGCATGGTGGCGCGTGAGACTAACTGGGCGCCGTTCGCGCGCTGCGATTCGGCGCGATCGGCAGTGGTCCGCACAGCCCACACCGCCAACTGGGCGCGAGCGGCCGCGACACTCAGTCCGGGTCGCAGTCGTCCCACGTTCCAAAGCGACTGTCCAGTGGTCGCCGCGAATACATCCTCCTGCGGCGTAATGCGGGGGGACATCGTAAGAGGTATCCAGAAGTCCGGCGTGACCTGATCGATTCCGCCGAACTCCGGCCGTGTCACTCCAACCACCTGGAGCGGCTGGCCATGGATTACCAATTTCGAACCGAGAATGTTGGGATCCGCTCCAAGTTTATTGCTCCAAGCGGAGTGACTCAACACGATTACCGCGCTCTCGGCGTCGCCCGCGAGGTCGGCGGGAAGAATGACGCGACCCATCGCGGCATCGACCCCCAGCATGCTGAAGTAATTCCCGGTCACCAAGTGTCCGAGCATCGAATAGCCGTTGAGACGCGCGCCGAGATTGGTATAGGCGGCTACTTCGGAAAATCCGATTCCCGAGTCGCGCAGCTTTTCGTACTCGGCCCAGGTGGAAAGACGCCCGCGGCCGTTTTGGCGCATCACCCAGCGAAATTCGTAGAGACCGGCGGGGTCGTGTACGGCCACCGGCCGCAGCACGTACGCGTTGAATACTGTGAACAGTGTGGTGTTAAGTCCCAGCGCGAGACCGATGGTGCCGATCACCGTCAGCGCGAAGAGCGGTGCGCGGAAGAATCCGCGGATGGCGTAGCGGAGGTCGAGACGCAGCGATTCGATCCAGCGGAAGCTCCACTGCTCGCGGCTGTTTTCAAGCGCCAGCGTTGCGTTGCCGAAATCCCGCGGATGCCCTTGGTGCTCCTCGAGCATCTGGCGGTGCAGCAGCAGCTCTTCTTGGAGGTCGGCTTCGAAGCGTCGGCGGCGAAGCAGGTGGATGATTTTGTTCCAGGTTCTTCCCATCGTCTATCGATGGAAGTAGGATGACATGGATTACTTGGACCGTCAAGTGGGTTTCGGTTAGACGCCATAAAACAACACGAATTCTTCTCCTGACCGCTCAGCCGTTGGTATTGTAGGATCAGTCCGCGGTAGGGATTTTTAACCATGCCGGCTCCGGTCGCCAAAGAAGTCATCTACAGATTCAGCACAGGTGTGCGACCGGTTCAGTGCCCAATCTGTCAATTCAATACCTACGGCGGAACCGAGCATGGCTTTGGCGACCTTTGCAATCACATGTTGGAAGAGCATCAGTTGTACTGCCTTCACGTTGGCCAGGAAACACACTTCGGAGCGGAAGGCGCGATCCATTCGACTGTGGCGATCTTTGGCAAGTAGACTAAGGCTCCGCAGAAGACGCCGACGAAGAGCCGTTACGCGCAACTTACCGGCAGAAGCCAAACAAGTAGACGTCGTTTCTCACGGAAACTGAATTGTTGCTCACACTTGTGAAGCGCACGTTCCCGGTCGCCCACAAACCTCAGGCGACACTCCTTCGGCTCGCCGCCCTCGACCTCCGATTCTCTTCGGTGATGCCCGAAAGTACAACTGGCGCACGGTCCGGGAACTCGGCGACCAGCGACAGGTTCCCGCCCATCGCCTCCACCGTTTTCCGTAGCGTGGACAGCAACAGGTCACTCCGTTTCTCCAGGCGCGACACGCTGTCCTGTGTGATCCCGAGTTTCTTGGCCATCCGCACCTGCGTCAGCTTGCGCGCGTGTCGCA
>DASYPO010000373.1:0-4657 GCA_036006545.1 Bryobacteraceae bacterium | reverse complement strand
GGGAAGTGGTTGACGGGGTGGGGGAAATTGATTGGGGGAGGGTTGTGATTGTGGGATGAGTGCCTCCGCAGCTGCCAGAACCTTAACTGTTTAAGAGCTAGAATCGGCTTAACAGCGATGCCTTCAAAAACAATCCCAGTCGCAAAATGGTCGGATTTCGAGCGAGCGATTCGTGACCTCAACCTTGTCCCAGGCGACGATGAGGCCCGGGCTTGGCCGCCGCTTTTCAGGGGATTGGCCAACGCAAGTTGGGGTCTAGAAACGACTCTTGAACGTAGCCATCCCAATGAACGTTGCAACGCTACGCTGAGCCTTCGCAGATACTACGATAAGATTTTTGCGGCGAGGTCCGCCGTCGAGACCTTCAGTGGAAGAACGTGGGGAGTCCTTCCTCTTCCGCCGGAATTCGAACTACTTCTTGCCGATCCCGGCTTGTCATGGCTTGATATCAAAATGAATACTCAGCCCGAGATTTATGAGTATCTGGTTTACCTCAGGCATCACGGGTTTCCCTCGCCTCTGCTTGACTGGACCGTCTCTCCGTATGTCGCTGCACTCTTCGCCTTTGACAAGGTAGCCGATCACGCTCAGCATGTGTGCGTGTACGCTGTCCTGCCCAGTCCGGGCGCGGGATCCTACCATGAACACTGTTACTTCGTCGGCCCTTACATGAGGACTCACCAACGGCACCATCTTCAACAGTGCTGGTATTCGATGTGTGTCGGCCGGGATGAGAGCGGTAAAGATTATCTCTTTCAACCGCAGGAGTCTGTTATGAAGAGTGATTTTGGCCCGGCCAAGCAACTGCTCAAGTTCACGATCCCAATAGCCGAGCGGCAAATTGCACTGCAGCACCTTGACCTAATGAACATCAATCCGTTTTCACTTTTTGCCTCGGAGGATAGCCTAGTGAGCACTATTGCTAGAAGGGAATGCTTGTTCAAGCGATGGTAGCAAAGCCGGAGAGAAACAACTGCGTAGGCTAAGCCTTCAGTTCTCGCGGGCTGTCAAGAATTAACGCAATCGCTTCGCGCAGGTTGGCCAAGCATTCTTCACGCGATTTTCCCTGCCCGTTGGCTCCGGGCACTTCGGCGCAATACGCGATGTGCCACGGGCCGTCCTGCTCGACAATCGCAGTGAACTCGTTGCGCATGACCTTATCTTAAGCTGACCGGCCAGGGGGCCGGTCGCGGTCCAGGGGGACCGCCCTCCAAAGCCTGCTGGAAAGCGGGCTTGCCGACAAGATTGTCGGCCCCACAAAACTAGTGCTGATACCCGGGGCCGCGGACAGCGCGGCCGGGCTTGGCGCCGGTGTGCTTTCCGTCGCGCACGACGGCGACGCCGTTGACGAACACCTCGCGGATTCCGACCGACAACTGGTGGGGACTCTCGTAGGTCGCACGGTCGGCGACTTTGTCGGGGTCGAAGATGACGATGTCGGCGAACATGCCCTCGCGCACCAGACCCCGATCCTGGAGTGACAGGCGATTCGCCACCGCCGAGGTCATTTTGCGGATCGCGTCCTCGAGCGGAATCACCTGCTCTTCGCGCACGTATTTCCCGAGCACACGCGGGAAATTTCCGTACGCGCGGGGATGCGCGAGGCCGCGCGCCATGGCTGGGTCGAGTCCACTGGCGTCGGTTCCGAACTTGATCCACGGCTGGCGAAGCTGCAATTTCAGATTGTCTTCGCTGGCGATGAAGAACATAGTTTCAACGCGGCTGCGCTCGCTGGAGATCAGGTCCATGGCGGCTTCGGCCCACGATTTGTTCATCATCTCCGCGATTTCGCTGAGTCGCTTCCCCGCGTACTTCTGATTCTCGGGACGAACCATGCGGGCCACCAATACGCCCTGCGGCGTCGCCTGCTGGCAGATGTTCTCCCATTCCTTCTGGTTCCCGAGGGATTCGTCTTTGATGCGCGCGCGGATCTGCGGATCCTTGAGGTTGTCGAACAGCTTGCCGTCGGCCGACGCCCACGGCGGCAGACACACGGTCAATCCGGTTCCGCCGGCTACATATGGATACATGTCGGCGCTGACGTCGACACCGGCGCGACGGGCGGCATCGATCTTGGCGATCGCTTGCGCCATCTTCGGCCAGTTGGCCATGCCTGCCGCTTTGAGGTGATAAATCTCGACGCCCACCGGGCCGCCGCGGCCGATTTCGATCGCTTCGTCGATGGCTTCGAGCAAGCGATCGGCTTCGGAGCGCATGTGCGTGATGTAGACGCCGCCGTAGGGCGACATGACTTTCGCCAGCTCGACCAGTTCGCGCGTGGTGGTGTATTCGCCGGGCGGATAGATGAGCGCGGACGCCATGCCGAACGCGCCGTCTTCCATGGCGCGCTTCAATGCCCCGCGCATATCGTCGAGTTCGGCCGCGGTGGGCACGCCCTGCGCCATACCCTTGCCATACATGCGCAGGGTGGTCGCGCCGACGAAGGATCCGACGTTCACCGACATGCCGTGGGCCTGCATCGCGTCGAGCCATTCGCCGAACGCGCGCGGACCGGTGAAGCGCTGGGCATTACGGCGTTGAGTTTCGTCGGTGATGGTCGCGAGAATGCGGTCATTCACGGGCGATTGGGTGGAGCCTTCGCCGAGAATTTCGGTAGTGATTCCCTGCGTGACTTTGCTGATGACGCGCCCGTCGCCGTTCAGAAGCTGGCCCTGCGACTGGCCCTGAATATCGATGAATCCGGGCGAGACCACCATGCCGCGCGCGTCGATGCGTTCCTTCGCCGGCGCATTGGCGAGTATACCGGCGGGCGTGACACGCACGATGCGGTCGCCACGGATCGCGACGTCGCCATAGAACCAGGCGTTCCCGGTGCCGTCGATCACGCGGCCGCCGGTTATGACGAGGTCAAAAGGGGTCTGTGCGAGCGCGAGCGTAGTAAGGGCGCAGAGATAAAGGAGCCTCATTGGAAAACCAGTTTAGTCGACTTTGACGACTTCGAGGCGGGAGTTGCGAGCGCGTCCGGCGGGCGTCGAATTATCGGCAATGGGTTGCGCATCCCCCTTGCCCAGCGGCTCCATGCGGAGACGCTTCACGCCGCGGCCCGACAGCCACGCGACCACGCCGGTCGCGCGCCGGTTCGAAAGCGCAACGTTCGCGGCCTTGAGTCCGGTGTTGTCGGTGAAGCACTCGATGCGGACTTTCCACTCGGGGTGATCGGTGAGCATGATCGCAACTTCGCGCAGCGCGGCTTCGGAGTCCATGGTGGTTTCCGGACGCCCCGCGAGAAACCGAATTCCGTTGACGGTCACGCGTCCAAATCGCTCGATGGTTTCGGCCAGCCCGGCGGCGTCGGTGATGACGCTCGGATCGGGAGGGGGTACGGTGAGTTCGGTCAGCGTGTAGAAATTCGAGGCAGCTTCGAGCAGCAGCCAAGTGTCGCCCTTGCGAGCGGTGAGTGTACCTTCCTGGCCGGAGTACTGGTACAGAATCTCAAAGGGTGCTGCCTGGAGTAAGACGGCGGCCCGGCGGATGGTGGTCGCCGGATCGATACCCGCATTGCATTCGTACATGACCGAGCGGCTGTCGCCCTCGAGGGCCATTGTGAGTGGATCCCCGCCACCTTCTGATTCTCGAATGGGTGCTTCGCGGCGGTCGGATTCTTTCTTTTCGCAAGCGTCGACGCGGCAGCCGGGGAGTTTGGGGAGGAGCTTGGAATCGGCACAGGAGGGCGCATCGGGGTCCAGTATTTTCACTTGCGCGATCAGTGAAGACACTGCGAGTAATGCGATCGGGAAGTAACGCAGTCGCCGCATGCAGGATTAGAGCGCTAGATCGGCGGAACGGCGGATTTGCTTTAAATTCCTGAGTTACACCTCGGCTAAAGCCGCGGCTGCGGGCTGAAGCCCGCGCCACGAGAGTACTAGCCGCCGATCGAGTACATCGGCCGCGGCGGTGCAACGAATTGCGTCGAATTGATCTCGTGGCCGATCCACTTCGCCGCTACTGACGATCGAATGGCCGCGCGAATTTCGTCGTCGGTGCCCGCGCCGCGGAGGAGATCGCGCACATCGGTCTCGTCGATCGCGAAAAGGCAGTAGCGCAGCTTGCCATCGGAGGTCAGGCGGATGCGGTTGCAGTTCAAACAAAACGGCCGGCTCACCGACGCGATGAACCCAATGCGCCCAATGCCGTCGGCGAAGCGATATTCACTGGCGGGCGCGCGCGGATCGGCGTCGGGAACTTCTTCAAGCGGGCCGATCTCGCGACGCAGCAGCTCAAGCATGTCATCGGCGAGCAGCACGCGGCCGCGATCCCATAGACCCTGCGAATCGAGCGGCATGAATTCGATGTAGCGAATTTCGATCCCGTGCTCGCGGCCGAAGCGGGCGAGTGGAACGATGTCCGGCTCTACTAGATTCTTCACTGCGACGGCGTTGATCTTGATCGGTCCGAATCCTAGCCGAAGCACCGTCTCGATTCCCTCCATGACACGAGGTAAATCGTCGCGGCGCGTGATGTGTTTGAAGCGCTCACGATCGAGCGTATCGAGATGGATATTCAGCCGTCGCAAACCGGCGTCGTACAATTCCGCGGCTTGATCGGCCAGCAAGACGCCGTTGGTGGTCAGCGCGATGTCTTCGATGCCTTCGATCGCGACCAGCTTGCGAATCAGCTTCGCGAGGTCTTTGCGGAC
>DASYPO010000372.1:0-12068 GCA_036006545.1 Bryobacteraceae bacterium | reverse complement strand
GTCCTGGCTGAAGCGCGTGACCGGCGGAATCCCGACGAGCCTGTGGAATATCGCGCCAAGCAATTTGTCATCGCCGCCGGATACACCTGGACGCCGCACCTGCTGCTGCTCTCGCGCAATTCGCGATTCCCGAATGGCTTGGCGAATCGATCCGGCGTGATTGGTCGCTACATGAATGGCCATTCGTTTCTCACCGCGCAGATCGAGCTCGACGCGAAAATCTTCCCCGGCATGAACGAGCAGTACGGGCTCGTGTCGCGACAATATTTCCGCTGCGCTGCGGATCAGCCGTTCGTTCGACACGATCTGCGCGTCTGGGAATCGGGCGCCGGCCGTCAGCCGCGCTTGCGAAATGACCAAGGCAAGCTGCTCCTCGGCGACGATCTCTTAAACGACTGGCGCGCGCGGGCCCAGCGCGGCGCCGCCCGCGTGCGTGCCTATTACGACGTGCACCCCTCGCGCGAAAGCTCACTCACGCTGGAAGAATCCGCGCGCAATCGCTACGGCGATCCGCTGCCGAAGATTGAGCACGCATTAGACGACGCGACCAAATCGCGTCTGTCCGCCACGCGCCAGCACATCCACAAGGTCTTCGCGCGCCTCGCGAAAGCCAATAACGGAAAAATTCTCTCCACCAGCGATTCGAATTATCTGGATCATCCAGCAGGAGGTTGCCGCATGGGAAACGACCCAGCCACCAGCGTCTGCGACAGTTTCGGCCGCACGCACGATCACGAGAATCTGTTCGTCGCCGGCGCGCCCACGCTGCCCAACGGCGGCTGCACCAACGGCACGCTGACGTTCGTCGCGCTCACGTTACGATCGGCGACGCGTATTGCGGCATTGCTTGCATTCGTGCTTTGCGCGATTCTCCGCGCCCAGAATGTTCCGCCGCCCGAGCCACTCTGGCCGCAGGGCACGCCCGGCGCAGTCGGCCAGGAAGAGCTTGATCGACCGACCCTCACTCCATATCCCGCGCGCAATCCCAACGGAACTTCGGTGATCATCTGTCCCGGCGGCGGCTACGGCGCGCTCGCAATGGATCACGAAGGCAAGCAATTCGCGCAGTGGTTCAACAGCCTGGGAGTGACCGCGTTCGTGCTGAAGTATCGGCTCGGCCCGCGATATCGCCACCCAGCGATGCTCAATGACGCGCAGCAGGCTATTCGCATGGTGCGCGAACGCGGCGCCCGCATGAACCTCGCCACCGATCGCGTCGGCATCATGGGATTCTCGGCGGGCGGCCATCTCGCCTCCACTGCCGCCACGCATTTCGAAAAGGACACGCGGCCCGATTTCGCGATCCTCGCCTATCCCGTCATTTCGTTCAACAGCGAGTTCACGCACCAGGGATCCAAGCGAAATTTGCTCGGTGAAAATCCGGATCCCAAGCTGGTCGAGTCGCTTTCTAACGATCAGCAGGTGACGAAAGATACGCCGCCGACGTTCCTCTTCCACACCAACGCTGACACTGGCGTGCCTCCCGAAAATAGCGTGCGATTCTATCTCGCGCTGCGCAAAGCCGGCGTCCCCGCGGAACTTCACATTTACGAACGTGGTCCTCACGGAGTTGGACTAGCAACAACCGACGCGATTCTATCGACATGGACCTCGCGACTGGCGGATTGGCTGCGCGTCCGTGGTCTATTGAAGTAGTCATGCCTCGTGCGATTCTCATTTTCTTCGTCGGCACGGTGCTCTCAGCGCAAGACTGGCCCTCCTACGGCCGCGATCCCGGCGGATCGAAATACTCCGCGCTCGACCAGATCAATCGCTCGAACGTCGCCGGATTGAAGCTCGCCTGGGAATGGAAGACTGGCGAGAAACCGCTTGAGCAATACAAAACCACGCCCGGAAATTTCCAGGCGACGCCACTGATGATCGACGGAGTTCTGTACCTCAGCACGCCCTACAATCGCGTGGTCGCGCTCGATCCGGAAACCGGGCGTGAGTTGTGGTCCTACGATCCTAAGTCCTACGAAGACGGGCAAGTTCCCAACGGAACCGGCTTCGTCCACCGCGGAGTCGCTGCCTGGTTTGACAAAAGTGGAAATGACAAAACGAACCCAATTTCGGGCAAGCTCCGCATTTTCATCAACTCACGTTATCGTCTGATCTGTCTCGACGCCGCGACCGGCAAACCCGTCCCGACCTTCGGCGACAATGGCGTCGTCAATCTGGTGCAGGGCCTTTTGTGGGAAACGAACCCAAAACACTACACCAATACTTCGCCGCCGGTCATCTATAAGGACCTGGTGATCACGGGCAACGGCGTCGCCGATCGCCTGGTTTACAAAAACGATCCGCCGGGTGACGTGCGCGCTTGGAATGCCCGCACCGGCAAACTCGCCTGGACATTCCACACCATCCCGCAAGAGGGCGAAGTCGGCAATGACACGTGGGGAGCTGGTTCGGAGAAAAGCACTGGGCACACCAACGTGTGGGCGCCCTTCACCGTGGACATCGAACGCGGCCTCGTGTTCCTTCCGATCTCGACTCCGTCGAACGATTTCTATGGCGGCCGCCGCCCCGGAGCGAATCTTTTCGCCGAGTCACTGGTGTGTCTCGACGCCAACACCGGAAAACGCAAGTGGCATTTCCAGCTCGTGCATCACGGGTTGTGGGATTACGATCTGCCTGCGCCGCCGAACCTGGTGACGATCAACGTCGCCGGGCGCAAAATCGACGCCGTCGTGCAGCTCACCAAGATGGGTTTCGTATTTGTGTTCGATCGTGTCACTGGAAAGCCGGTGTGGCCGATCGAGGAACGCGCGGTTCCCAAGAGCGACGTGCCGGGCGAACAATCCTGGCCCGTGCAACCTTTTCCGTCGAAGCCTCCCGCGATTTCGCCGCAAGGCGTCACGCTCGACGACGCGTTCGATCTAACGCCCGAGTTGAAACTCGAAGCGCAGGCCGCGATGCAGAAGTATCGGATTGGTCCGCTCTACACGCCGCCCTCGATGGAAGGAACGTTGATGCGTCCGGGAATTATCGGTGGCGCGAATTGGGGCGGGGGCGCGATCGATCCCGCGACCGCGATTCTCTACGTGAAAACGTCCAACCAACTCGCGGTCGCGCGCATCGCGAAAGGTGAGAAGACTGCCGACATGGACGCCGACTATACGCTGGCGCGCGGCGACAACGCAACTTTTCACAACGGTCTGCCATTGATCAAGCCACCCTACGGTCATCTCACCGCGCTCGACCTGAATCGTGGCGAGATCGTCTGGCAGGTTCCATTTGGTGATCAAGCTCGGCTGCGCAATCATCCGGCGCTGCAAGGCGTGAAGCTGCCCGAGAAGTTTGGAGTGCCCGGCGCGCAAGGCGTGATCGTCACGAAAGGCGGCATAATTTTCGCCGGCGGCGGCGATACCGCGTTCCATGCGATCGACACCGCGAACGGCCGCGACCTGTGGACCTTCCCACTCCCGCGCCCGACCACCGCGACGCCCATGACCTACCGCGCAAAAAATGGCAAGCAGTATGTCGTGATCGCCACCGGCAGCGGCCCCGACGCGGTCCTAATGGCCTTCGCGCTGCCGTAACATAGAGTTGTGACCGCAGAACAACGCAAGCGTCTCGAAGACGCAGTCTGGGTTAGCCCGCAGCGCATGAGCGGTGCGCCCTGTTTTCGCGGAACACGTGTGCCGGTTCAGAGTCTGATGGATTTGCTAGAGAGTGGAGAGACCATCGATCAGTTTCTGACGCTTTATCCGTCGGTTACCCGTTCGCAAGTGCTCGCGGTCCTTAGCCTCGCCAACAGTCAGATTCTGGAATGCGCGTCCTCATTGACGAATGCGTAGATCCGCGCGTCAAGCAATTCTTTGGCGCTGATGCCGCTACCGTCCACGAAATGGGATGGGACGCCCTCGAAGATGGCCCGCTTCTGAAGGTCGCTCAGGATCAGTTTGATTGCCTGCTCACGATCGATCGCGGAATCGAACACCAACAGAACCTATCCAAGCTGAGAATCGGCATCGTTGTCGCCCGTGTGCCCAAGAACCAGCTGGCCCACTACCAGGTCCTCCGACAGCAATTGGTCGAAGCTGTCAACAGCGTCGGTCCAGGCGTCGTCGTTCATGTTGGCGGATCGTCCACGGGGTAAAGATTCTCTTTCCCACCCTGTCGATTTTCCCGCCCCTCGTTCGTTACTACCTTGCAAGTCACAACACACCGCAAGGAGAAACTCATGAAGATTCATAACCTTCTACTCGTCACGCTACTGGCTGGCGCCATCCACGCCGCCGATACTAAAACCGAGCCCAGCAACGCCGCCCAATTGTTCAAGCAACTCAAGGGCATGGTGGGCGACTGGGAATCGCCGCAGGACAAGAGCAAGATCACCTTCGAGCTCACCGGCGCCGGCACCACCGTCATCGAAAAATACTCGTCCGAGAAGCACGTCACCATGCACTCGATGTATCACCTGGACGGCGATCGCCTGGTGATGACGCACTACTGCATGGCCGGGAATCAGCCGCGCATGGTCGCTGGCCCGTTTGATACGAAGACCGGCGAAGTCGCATTCAAGCTGCTCGACATCACCAATCTTTCGAAGCCCGGGGCCGGCCACATGAACAATGCGAAGTACAAGTTCATCGACGCCGACCACTTCCAAACCGTCTGGGTGTTCGTCGAAGACGGCAAGCCCAAGTTCACAGAAGACGGTACTTATACTCGCGTACGATAAAGGAGAAAATCATGGCTCAATTCATGTTGCTGTTGCACGCCGATAATTCTGGATTCATGAAGCTCAGTCCGGAAGAGATGCAGAAAGCTATCGAAAAGTACAGCGCCTGGCGCAGCAAGCCCTTCGTGAAGGGGAGCAATCGCCTGGCCGACGATCCCGGCAAGATCATGCGGGGGGCAGGTGCGAACGCCCGCACCACGGACGGCCCGTACAGCGAAGGCAAGGAAGTGCTGGGCGGTTACTACCTGATCGAGGCGGCCAATTACGAGCAGGCTGTGAAGCTCGCCGCGGATCATCCGCACCTGGATCACGGCACCATCGAATTGCGCCAGGTCTGGGGTTCGTAGATTTGTCGACGCCGGCCGGTCCGATGCTGGAGCATTTGTTCCGGCACCAGGCCGGCCGCATCGTTTCGTATCTCACGCGCGCGCTTGGTCCCGCGCATCTCGACCTCGCGGAAGAATCGGTGCAGGATGCGATGCTGCGCGCGTTGCAAACCTGGCCGTATCAGGGTGTCCCCGAAAACGCGGCGGCGTGGCTCTTTCGCGTGGCGCACAATTCCGCGCTGGATGCGCTGCGGCACCGGCGACTCGCTGGCGAAAAGTCCGACGCCATTCTCGCCGAGTTTTCCCGCGCGACCATTCCTGTGCCTGACGATCCTTACATCGAAGAACAGCTCCGCGATGACGAGCTACGCATGATCTTCATGTGCTGCCATCCGGAATTCTCTCCCGACACGCGCGTCTCGTTGAGCCTGAAAACGGTCGGCGGTCTGAGTGTTCGTGAAATCGCGCGCGCGTTCCTCGCCGACGAGGCGACCATTGCGCAGCGTCTCGTTCGCGCCAAGCGCCAGATCCGCGATCGCGGCCTCACGCTCGACATGCCGCCCGCGGCCGAACGCAAGCAGCGGCTCGATTCCGTGCTCGAAGTGCTCTACCTGATCTTCAACGAGGGCTACGCGGCGCACGAAGGCGAGGATCTGATCCGCCGCGACCTGTGTGATGAAGCGCTGCGCTTGTGCCTGCTGGTCGCCTCGTCGTCCATCGCGACTCCGGTGGTCCATGCGCTGGCCGCGTTGATGGCGCTGCAAGCCGCGCGGCTCCCAGCGCGCGTCGACGAATCAGGCGACCTGGTGTTGCTTGAGTTTCAGGATCGCAGTCGCTGGGATCAGCGTCTGATCGCTCTCGGCTTTCGGCATTTTGACCTCTGCATCGCGGGCGACGAAGTATCCGAATACCACGTGCAAGCCGCAATCGCTGCGACGCACGCACGCGCCACCGATCCGCATAGCGTCGATTGGGCGCTCATTTTGGAAATGTACGACGAACTGGTCGCGCTGAATCCGTCACCAGTCGTGCGGTTGAATCGTGCGGTCGCATTGTCGAAGGTTCATGGTGCGGCCGCGGGGCTCGCCGAACTCGATGCGCTGCGTGGCGATCCGAAGCTCGCGTCCTATTACTTGTATGTTGCGGTGCGTGGCCATTTGCTGCTTGATTTGGGACGTCCCGACGAAGCTGCCGCGTGCTATCGCGTGGCGTTGGAGTTGCCGTGCTCCGCACCCGAGCAGCGCTTTCTTCAACGCAAACTCGAGTCTTGCTGAGCAAGCACCCGCGCTACCGCGTCCACGGTTCGACGCACGTCATCATCTGTCGTCCGCCAACTCGACACGCTGACCCGCATGGCCGCACGTCCTCGCCAAGTCGTCCCACTGAAGAACGCCTCGCCCGTCGCGTTGATCGCCGCAATCGTCTCGGTCGTGTGGTGGTCGTGATCCTCCGGAGTCGCACCAGCGCGCGGGTCCGGAAAACGTACCAGGCCCTGATTGATCACCGGCTCCCACAACAGCTCCGCGCCCGGCAGCTTTCCGATACCCGTTACGATCGCGTGTGCGAAGCGACAGCACCGGTCCACCAGATCGGCGACCCCCGAGCGCCCGAGTTCCCGAATCGCAGCGTAGGTCGAAAACCCGCGCGCCCGCCGCGACCATTCCGGATTCCAATCCATCTGATCGCGCGCATCGCCCGCGTGCGTAAGGTACGGCGCGCGATGCGACATCGCGGCGCGATGCGATTCCGCGTCCGCGACGAACGCGTACCCGCAATCGTACGGCGTGTTGAGCCACTTGTGTCCATCTGTCGCCCACGAATCCGCCGCGTCGCATCCGCGCATCAACTGTCGATAGCGCGGGCTCGCCGCCGCCCACAAACCAAACGCGCCGTCTATGTGCACCCACGCGTCGTAGCGGTGCGCTAACGGAATCAGAGTTGTGAAATCGTCGTACGCGCCGAGATTGATCTCCCCCGCCTGCAAGAGCACGATGGTGGGCGCCGACGGATCCGTCGCCAGCGCCTGTTCCAGCGCAGCCGCGTCCAGTTCGTCGCGATCGTTGCTGCGCAATCGCTGGATGTGACCTGTGCCCATGCCCACCAGCCGCACGGCCCGTTCGAACGATCCGTGCCGCTGATCGCTAGTCAGGATGCGAATCGGCGGAGCACCGTACAATCCCTGCGTTTCGACGTTCCATCCGCGCCGGGCCAGCAATGCATGCCGCGCTGCAGCGAGTCCCGTCAGATGCGCCATCTGGCACCCGTTGACGATAGCGAAGCTCGCCGTCGCGGGCAGCCCCAACAGTTCCTTCAGCCAAACGCCCGCGACTTCTTCGACGATCGCCGCTGCGGGGCTGGTCGCATGCAACGCCGCGTTCTGATCCCATGCCGACGTCAACCAGTCCGCTGCCAAGGCCGCGGGCAGCGCGCCACCCACTACCCACGCGAAGAACCGACCGCCTGCAGATCCGGTGAGACCGCACTCCGCTGCTTCCACTAGTTCTTGGATCACGCGGTCCGGCGGCGTCGCTTCATCTGAAAGCGGTATGCTCAGGCGCGCGCGCAAAGTTTCTGCCGATGCGGTCGGAGCGACGGACGTGTGATCGAGCCGGTCGAGATAAGAGATCGCCGCGTCGACCGCTGTCTTGAGCGCGTGCGAAGTCTCGGATGTCGTGGTGGGTTGCACTCATCCAGTTTAGAAGCGCTTGTGTGTGCGGTTCTAGCCGAAAGCGGACCCCTTACGGTTACGCTGGCAGGCGAAACCGCCTGCCCCACCCTACACGCCGCGAAACGCTGCGCTCACCGGTCGCGACCCCACCGGAATCACCGTTAGCAGCGACGCCATTTTGAAGCGCCGTGCGCGCTCGGTCCCGGTGATTCCGCCGACCCGGATCACCGCCACATCGCCCGACTTGCGATTCAGCACCAGCGCAAACTGATCGTCCGGCGTAATGGCAATGCAGCCAGGGTCGCTTCCCACGGTCACGCTGCCGATCACCTTGCGGTTGCCGATGTTCAGAATGCTCACGTCGCCGAATTGCGGGCTCGCAAGAAAGAGGAACGACGTGGAAGCGGCCATCGGTCCGGGCGCGTGTCCGGCTAGCACCGTTTCCCCCACTTCGCTGTGGAACGGATACACAATTACCACCGCGTCCATGCCTTCGCCGGTGACGAAAAGCTGGCCGCCGTCCTGGTTTACGCACAGATTATCGGGCCGCACCGCCAGCGGAAGATGCGTCACCAGCCGGCCCTCTGCAACGTCATACAGCGAGAGCCGCCGCTCGCCCCGATCCGCCGCGATCAACAAGCGACCGTCCTTGCGAAACATCACGGCTCCGAAATCGCCACCCATCTTAGAATCGGCACCCGCCAGCGGATCGCTCGCATGCCCGCTAGCAAGATCCACCAGTCGCACCGATCCCGCCGAACTCACTCCCGCGAACTTTCCTCCCGGCGACAGCTCGAAATCGACCGGCTCGTCGGGCAGAGTCACGCGCCAATCTTCCGTCCACGAATCGAGAGCGATGCGCACCAGCGACCTCGGCTGCTTACCCAGTACATACAGGGCTCGTTCGTTGTCGGCGATGCGCATGGTGACCGCGGTTTGCGCCACCGCAATCTTGCGCGAGTAGCGCAGCCGGTCGACATGAATCTCATGCACCGATCCGGTTTCCGCGGTGAGCGCGAATACCAAAGGACGCGAGCGCAATGCCAGTACCTGTACTGGCGCGGCGTCAAGCGGAATGTGGCGCGCCACGGCGAGCGCTTCCAGATCCACGGCCGCCACGGCGTGGCCTTCTTCGTTGGCCGTGAACGCGTAACCATGGAATCCGGCGCGGCGGCCGCTCGAGCATGCCGCGGCGATCGGGAGCGTCAGCAGGGTGCGCCGGGAAATCACTGATTCAGTGTACCCTGCTGAAAATAAAACAAAAGATTGCCCGCCCGTTTCGCCCTGTGGTACCTTTACTTCTTGGCGTTGGGACCTCCTCTGCAGGTGGTGCTGCCTTCGGTGTCCCCCACACCATTACTTAGTCGCTATGAACCTGCGGTCTCTATTTAGTCTATTTTCGTCGGATCTCGCGATCGATTTGGGGACCGCTAACACCTTGGTCTACGCTCGCGGCAAGGGCATCGTGGTCAACGAGCCGTCCATCGTCGCGATCAATAAGAACACCGGCGAAGTGGAAGCGGTCGGCAAGGAAGCCAAGGAGATGGTGGGCCGCACGCCCGGCAACATCGTAGCCATCCGGCCTATGAAGGACGGCGTGATCGCCGACTTCAAGGTCACCGAGCGCATGCTGAATTACTTCATTCAGAAAGCGCACGGCCGCAAAATGCTGGTGCACCCGCGCATCATCATCGGTGTACCCAGCGAAATCACGCAGGTGGAAAAGCGCGCTGTAATCGATTCCGCGTATCATGCCAAAGCCAGCGAAGTGTACCTGGTCGAACAGGCCATGGTGGCGGCGATCGGCGCGGGTCTCCCGATCACCGAGCCTTCCGGAAACATGGTGGTCGATATCGGCGGCGGAACCACCGACGTCGCGGTCATTTCGCTTTCGGGCATTGTGTATTCGCGTTCCGTGCGCGTCGCCGGAAACGAAATGGACGAGGCCATCACGCAATACCTGAAGCGCAAGTACAACCTGCTGGTGGGCGAGCGCACGGCCGAGCAGATCAAAATCCAGATTGGTTCGGCGTTCCCGCTGGACAAACCCATCACGATGGAAATCAAGGGGCACAACGTGCTCGAGGGGCTGCCTAAAACCATCACGGTTGACGATTCGGAAATTCGCGATGCGCTGGCGGAATGCGTGGCCACCATCATGAACGCGATCCGAGTGGCGCTGGAGCGCACGCCGCCTGAATTGTCGGCGGATATCAGTGATCGTGGAATTGTGCTGACTGGCGGCGGCGCGATGCTGAAGAATCTGGACAGGCGTATCCGTCAGGAAACCGGTGTGCCGGTGTCGATTGCCGAGGATCCGCTCGCCTCGGTGGTATTGGGAACGGGCAAGATGCTTACGGAATTCAAACTCCTGCGGCGAATTGCGATTGAATAGGAGACAGGAGCAAGGAGCCAGGAGCCGGTTTTCACTGGCCACTGGCCACTGATCACTGGCCACTCCATGGAGTTCTTACTCAACCGCTATCGCAACCTGATGGTGCTGGTGGCGGCGATCCTGCTTCAACTGGTCTTGCTCGCTTATCAGGTGAAAAGCAAGCAGGAAGTGCGCCTCATCCGCGTCTGGGCGGTGACCGCGGTTACGCCGTTGGCGCGCGTGACGGAAAGCTTCCGCAGCAACGTCGCGCATTTCTTCAGCGACTACTTCGTATTGTTGGACGTGCGCGAAGACAACAAGCGCATGAAGGCGGAGATGGATCGCATCAAAATGGAGAATCAGTTCCTCCGCACGGAACTCTCCACCGCCGACCGCGCCCGCTCGCTGGCCATTTTCCAAAGCCGCTCCCCATCGCGTACCGTGGCTGCGCACATCATCGGCAATACCACCGGCTCCGGCGGAAAAGTCGTGATTGTCGACCGCGGCACCGCGAGCGGAATCGAAAAAGGCATGGCGGTGATCACGCCGGACGGAATCGTCGGCAAGATTATCGCCGTGTATCCGACAGCATCGCTGCTGCTGCTGATCACCGATCCAAGCTTCGCCGCGGGAGTCATTTCTCAAAAGAATCGCGTGCACGGGACGCTCAAGGGGCAGGACCACAGCACCGTCAAGATCGACTACGTGCAGAACGAAGAAAACGTCGAGCCGGGCGAGTGGTTCTTCACTTCGGGCGACGACCGTATTTTTCCCAAAGGGCTGCCCGCCGGCCAGGCGACCGTTGTGCGCCCCGGCAGCAAAGGCAAGGAAATCTTCGTCACGCCCAGCGGATTTCAGAATGGCCTCGAAGAAGTGCTGATCATCGTCGGCGGTGTTCATGCGGACATACCGGCGACGCCTCCGGGTTCGCAGGCGGTCCACCTGTTGCCTCCGCCGCCAGGCGAGACGGCGGCACCGGTAGCCAGCGCGCCCGCCCAGTCCGGCCCGCTGACCACGGATGCGGACAAAGTGCTGGATCGCTATCGCCAGGTCAAACACACCTACGGCGAGCGCGGCAAGGGCGCCCCGAACTTCAATGCGCCGGTCGAAAGCAAGACCCCTCCCATCGATAACAAGACCGACGCCACCAAGCAGCCCCGCAACCCATGAACGAATACTCGGAGCGGTTTCCCGATCCCAAAAGCCGCGTCTCGAAATTCAAAGTCGCTGCGCTGATCGGCATTCCGCTGGCGGCGATTCTCTTCCAGGTCTACGTTCCACTGTTCTTTCGGTATCTGTCTTATTTGGAATTGCCGCTGTTGGTCACGGTGTACTTCGCGCTGATGCGCCGCTCGCCGGTCGCGGGCGTGCTCTTCGGCGCGGGCATCGGGCTGGCGCAGGATTCGCTGTCGCACCAGCCGCTGGGGATGTTCGGGATTGTCAAAACTTTGGTTGGGTACTTTGCGGGGTCAGTCAGCCAGCGCTTCGCTGTCGATAATCCGGTGATACGGCTGATCCTGGGATTCTTCTTTTACTTTTTTCACGCGCTGTTCTATTGGGTGTTACAGCGCGCACTACTGGACGAGCCCGTGGATTTCAATCCGACGCAGAAGCTGGTGGTGGGCATGCTCAACGGGATGGTAGCGGTGCCGCTGTTCCACGTCTTGGATAGACTGAAGGTTACGGGATAGCCCGAGGTTCGAAAGAAAGCGCCGTGCGACCTACAGAACCAGATCGCCCGCATCAATCCGAAACCAGCCGCCTGTTCAGCGACGACACGCGCTTCGCCCTGGGCCGCATCGCCGTGTTCCAATATTTGGCCGTCGCCATTTTCCTTTTTCTGATCGCCGGCTTCTGGGTGTTGCAAGTGCGCGATCACGAGGCCAACAGCGAACGCGCCGAGCGTAACCGCATCAAGACCGTTCCGGTGCTGGCTCCGCGCGGCAAGATTCTGGATCGCGACGGCCGCGTTATTGTCGACAATCAGTCCTCCTACACGCTTTTGCTCAC
>DASYPO010000371.1:0-2160 GCA_036006545.1 Bryobacteraceae bacterium | reverse complement strand
AATTCGGCTTGACTCTGACGTATTGTCCTGGCTCAAAGCCCACGGGAGGGGCTACCAGACCCGTATCAACCGTATCTTGAGGGTGGTTATGGAGAGTCAGCCTCAACGCCGCGCTCGGTGAAAGCCTCCCTCGATCCGACGCGATGGCGCGCCACGCAGCTCGAAGCTCTTACACCGTTTCCGCAGGCGCGAAAATTACAAGAGCCGTGAGATCCTCCGTAATCTCATGGAAGCGATGCGGAGTTCCCGGCGGCACGAACACTACCGTCCCCGGCTGCACTGGACGATCATCGTCGCCCACCAAAATCCGCGCGCGCCCCGCGACGATATAGTAAGCCTCGTCTTCCGTGTGAGGACTCTGCGGATCGGTCGCGCCCGCTGCCAGCCGGTAAATTCCCAAGCTCATCGGAGGCACCCGCAGAAACTCGAAAAACGCCTTGCCCTCCTCGGCTCGCTGCCGATCCAGTTCGCTCAGTTCGAAGATGTGCATGTGCTCTCCAATTCGAGGTACATCAGAATCGTAGCGTGCAACTCGCCCGAAGCGCTGCGGGCGTAGCGTGGAATAATCCCGGCCGCCTGATAACCCAGGCTTCGATACAGCGCTTCCGACGGATCGCCGTGACGCGTGTCCAGCACCAACAGCGTTCGCCCGTCCGCCTTCGCTACCCGCGCCGCCTCGACCATTAGCGCGCGACCGATCCCCCGCCGCCGTGCCGAACGGTGGACCATTAATTTCATGATCTCGGCGCGGTGTAATGCGTTTCGCCGCATCGCGTAATCCAACTGAACACATCCGATCAAACCGCCCTCGTCAACCGCCACCAAGAGAACGCGCGACCCGTCTCGCAACGCATCCGCGACGCCCGACCAATATTCCGCCGCCTCGTCTTCCCGCAGCGGCGGCAGGAATCCGATCGAAGCGCCGCTGTCCACCGCGTCCGTCAGTAAATCGCACAGCGGCACCCAGTGGGGGGTCAGGTCGTCATAGGAAAGGCGCAGAATTCGCATGTAACAAGCCACGCTCAGGAGAGTATCCAAATAATTATGACCGGATTCACACAGGATCTTCGATACGCGCTGCGCGACCTCATCAAGAACCCGGGATTCACCCTGATCGCCGTTCTGACCCTCGCCATCGGCATCGGCGCCAACACCGCCATGTTCAGCGTGATTCGCGGCGTGCTGCTCGACCCGCTTCCCTATCCCGACGCCGGCCGCCTCTATCGCATCTTCTACAACAGCGAGCAATTTCCCAGATTCCCCGTGAACCCAACCGACTTCATGGACTTTCGCGAACGCCAGCGCGTCTTCGAAAGCTTCGCCGTCTTCACCCAGAGCGACCGCTCGCTTTCCGATCCCGCCCGTCCGGAACGCCTCGCCGTGCTCCAGGTCTCGAAAGATTATTTCCACGTCCTCGGTGCTCAGCCGCAAATGGGCAGCGATTTCGAGTCCTCGCACGAAGTCCGCGGCAACCACCAGGTAGCGATGCTTAGCGATGCCTTCTGGAAGCGGCGTTTCGACGGCGATCGCTCAATCGTCGGCCGCAAGATTCTTCTCGACGGCGAGCCCTTCACCGTTCTCGGCGTCATGTCGCCCGAGTTTCAACATCCCGGCGGCACCTATCGATCGCCCGCACACGGCGCTACCGTCGACGTCTGGATTCCCTTCGTATTCGCCCGTGGCAACCGCGGATCGCATTTCCTGAATGCGGTCGCGCGACTCGCGCCCGGTGTCGACGAAAAGCGCGCCACGGACGAACTGAACCGCATGATGGCCGATCTCGCCAAGGACTTCCCCGGCACCAACGCTGGCTGGCGCATTTCCCTGGTATCGCTGCGCGAGGAAATCGTCGGACGCAGCCAGCGCATGCTGCTGGTGCTGCTCGGCGCGGTCGGATTCGTACTGCTGATCGCCTGCGTGAACGTTGCCGGACTACTGCTGGTTCGCGCCACCGCGCGTGCTCGCGATCTCGCCGTGCAAGCCGCACTCGGCGCCGGCCGCCACCGCCTGATCCGCCAATGCCTCGTTGAAGCAGGAATGCTTTCGTTGCTCGGTGCGGCCGCGGGAGCGCTGCTTGCCACCTGGGGCGTCAAAGTGCTCGCCCGCCTGATCTCGGGCACGGTTCCCCGCGCCGATTTAATCCGTATAGATCCACTGCTG
>DASYPO010000370.1:0-9077 GCA_036006545.1 Bryobacteraceae bacterium | reverse complement strand
TCGACAACGATGATCTGCGCCGCGGCCGGCCCACCTGCCACAAAGTCTTCGGCGACGCGATGGCGATTTTAGCCGGCGATGCACTCCTTACGCTCGCCTTCGAAGTGCTCGGGAAGCTGGACGCGCCAGCGGATCGGCGCGCGCGCCTGGTAGCCGAACTGGCAACGGCGTCGGGGACCGTCGGCGGAATGATCGGCGGGCAGGTGCACGATCTGGAGGGCGAGGGAAAATTTCCGACCGCGCAATTGTTGGAATCGATTCATCGCGCCAAGACCGGCGCACTACTGCGCTGTAGCGTTCGCATGGGAGCGATTTACGCGGGCGCGTGCGAAGCGGAACTGGAGGCGCTTACCGAATTCGGGGAACACATCGGCCTCGCGTTTCAGATTGTCGACGACGTCCTGGACGTGGAACAATCGTCCGAAGCGCTGGGCAAGACAGCAGGCAAGGATGCGCAGCAGAAAAAGATCACGTTCCCCGCGGTGTATGGAATCGGGCGGTCGCGCGATATGGCGGAGCAGGAGCGCCTCGGCGCGCACCTGGCTTTGCGCCGCTTCGACGAGCGAGCGGAACGGCTGCGCGAACTCGCGGACCGGATCGTGAATCGCACCGCATGACGGCCACTGCGATGAAGGAACTTGCCCCGAAGTCAGCACCCAAGTCAGCAAAGATCCGACTGGATCAGCTTGTGGTCGAGCGCGGGCTTGCCGAAACTCGCCAGCGCGCACAGGCGCTGATTCTGGCGGGAAGTGTGCGCGTCGCGGGACAGAAAAGCGATAAGCCCGGTAGAACAGTGGCTGCGGATGTGCAGGTCGAATTGACGGAGCGGATGCGTTACGTCAGCCGCGGCGGATTGAAGCTCGAGGCGGCGCTGGAGCAGTTCAAGATCGATGTGACTGGGCGCGTATGTCTGGACGTGGGCGCATCGACCGGCGGATTCACGGATTGCCTGCTACAGCGTGGCGCGGCGCGCGTGTATGCGGTCGACGTGGGGCACGGCCAGTTCGACTGGACCTTGCGTAACGACGCGCGCGTCGTCGTGCGCGAAAACGTAAACGCGCGCTATCTCAAGCCCGAGGATTTTCCCGAAAAGTTCGGGTTGGCGGTTTGCGATGCGAGCTTCATCTCGGCTACGATGCTGCTTCCCGCCATTGTGTCGCTTTTGGCGGCGGGCGGCGAAATGGTTATCCTCGTGAAACCGCAATTCGAAGCTGGACGCGGTGAGGTCGGTAAGGGAGGCATCGTGCGCGATCCGGAGCTGCATCTCGCAGCTTGCGCGCGCGTGGCGTCGGCAGCCGAAGCGCTCGGTTTCCGCATCGCGATCATGGACAGTCCGATTCTAGGCGCTGAAGGTAACAAGGAGTTTCTGCTGCATGCCCGCGGTTAAAACCGTCGCGCTGATTTCGAAGCCGCACAGCGATCAAGCGGCGCACATTGTGCCCGAACTGGCTGCATGGCTGGAAGCGCGCAGCATCGGCGTGCAACTCGACGAGGAGAGCGCGAGTTATGCGGTCCGACCCGGCGGGCTGCCACGCGGGCAAGCGGTCAGCGGTACGGATCTGGTGGTCGTGCTGGGTGGGGACGGCACCCTGCTTTCCGCGGCGCGCGCCATTGGGGGCAACGGAACCCCGATTTTCGCTGTAAACCTCGGCAGCTTGGGATTCCTCACCGCCATCACCGTTGACGAGCTGTATCCGCAGCTCGAACACACGCTGCGCGGCGAGATGCAACTGGCGCCGCGCCGCATGTTACGCGGCGAGCTGTGGCGCAGCGGCAAGAAAATTGCCGAGCACGAAGCGTTGAATGACCTGGTGCTAACCAAGCAGGAAATCGCGCGCATGATCGAGCTGGAGGTGCATTCAGGCGACCACTTCGTGTGCGTTTATCGCGCCGATGGACTGATCGTTACCACACCGACGGGGTCCACAGCGTATTCGCTTTCCGCGGGCGGCCCAATCGTTTTTCCGACGGTCGCGGGCCTTTGCATCACGCCGATTTGCCCGCACATGCTCACCAATCGCCCAGTAATCGTGCCGGACGACATGGTGATTCAGGTGATTAACCGTAGCGATGACGACACCACCTATCTGACGATCGACGGACAGGTGGGCGAGCTGCTCAAGCAAAACGACACGGTGGTCTGCCGGCGCTCGCAGTGGTGCGTGAACCTGGTGACGGCGCCGCGCATGCAATTCTTCGACGTGCTGCGCGAAAAACTAAAATGGGGAGGCCGATGAAAAGACCATCGCTCACGACTTGGATTTTGGTCGCGCTCATCGCCGGAATTGTTTTCGGCGCCCTCCTGCCGGGACCCGCGAAACAACTCGCCATCTTGGGCACGATTTTCCTGAAGCTGATCAAGTCCATCATTGCGCCCTTATTGTTCGCCACCCTGGTGGTTGGAATCGCAGGCACCGGCAACGTGAAAACCATGGGCCGAATCGGCGGTAAAGCGATTCTATATTTCGAAATTGTGACCACCATCGCGCTCGTGGTCGGATTGCTTGCGGTGAACATCGTCCAACCGGGCGTGGGCGTCCATTTGGATCCAGCCAAGGCGACCGTCGAAAAGCCGCCTCCGACCAACGTTTCGACAATTCTGGAGCATACTTTCCCCGCCAGCATTATCGAGGCGATGGCCAAGGGGGATGTGCTCCAGATCGTCGTATTCTCGTTCATCTTCGGCGCTGCGTGCGCGGCCATCGGAGCCAAGGCACAAGGAGTGGTGCATTTTTGCGAATCGCTTTCCGAAGTGATGTTCAAATACACGAACTACATAATGTTGTTCGCGCCGTTAGGAGTGTTCGGCGCGATGGCAGCGACGGTTGGCGATAAGGGACTGGGCGTGCTGCTCAACCTGGGCAAGCTGGTGCTGACGCTGTACGGCGCGTTGATTTTTTTCGTAGTGGTGGTGCTGGGCGCGGTCACGGCCATCGCGCGAATCCCTCTCAAGCGATTCATCAAGTGGGCGAAGGAGCCCTGGCTGATCGCCTTCTCGACCGCATCGAGCGAGGCAGCGCTGCCCCTCGCGCTCGAAAACATGGAAAAGTTCGGAGTCCCGAAACACATTGTGGCGTTCGTGTTGCCGACCGGTTACAGCTTCAACCTGGATGGTTCGACGCTGTATCTCTCGCTGGCGGCGATGTTCGTCGCTCAAGCCGCGGGCGTGCAGCTCTCGATCGGGACGCAGATCACCATGATGCTGACGCTGATGCTGACCAGCAAAGGGGTCGCCGGAGTGCCGCGGGCGTCGCTCGTGATTCTGGCCGGGACACTGGCGAGTTTCAACCTTCCTATCGAAGGCATCGCTGTGATCCTGGGCGTCGACACGCTGATGGACATGGCGCGCACGTCGGTGAATTTGCTGGGTAACTGCCTGGCGACCGCAGTGGTCGCCAGATGGGAAGGCGTGGATTTGAGCAAGGAGCCCGCGGTGGACGCGGAGTCGACTGTTAAACTCGCTTAAGTGCTTGAATACACGTTAGTTTCCCGAGAGCACCGGGTCGTCCGTTGCTTCCAGCAGAGAGTCCCCTGTTAGACTGGTAGTTTGACGGAAATTGAACAGCGTCGACGATCTGCTGGCGTCCGCCTGGGAGAGCAAAAGGTCCAGGCCCTGCTGGTTTGCTCCCCCGCGAACGTTCGTTATCTCTCCGGATACACCGGGTCGAACGGCCTGGTCCTGCTACTGGCAGGCGAAGCGCACTTCTTCACTGACCCGCGCTATGCGCTAGAAGTCTCCCGTGGGATCACCTGCAAGGTGCACGTCGCGAAGGGTCCGCTGATTGAAGAAGTAGCCAAACTAATCAAACGCAAGAAGCTGAAAAAGATCGGGTTCGAGCCCGGCTCGATGCGTTACGAGGATTACTCCAAGCTGAAGGATGAGCTGCCGCTGGGCGCATCGCTAATCCCGGCCGCTCGGGTCATCGAGGAACTGCGGTCGATCAAATCGCCCGCCGAGATCGACGGCATCAGAAGATCCGTGCAGGTCAACTCCGAGGGCTACGCTCGGACCATCAAGCGCGTCAGGGTGGGGGTGCGGGAGCAGGACATCGCCGCCGAACTGGACTTTCAGATGCGCGTTTTGGGAGCCGAGAAACCTGCGTTCGAGACGATCGTAGCAGCGGGGGTCCGGTCGGCCCTTCCACACGCGCATCCCACCCCCCACCGGCTGGCCGCAAGTGAACTATTATTAATTGACGTGGGCGCGACGGTCGGAGGGTATACCAGCGACATGACGCGAGTTTCGGTCGCGGGCGAGCCGTCCAAGCGCATCCGCGATCTGTACCGGGCAGTGCTTGAGGCCCAATTGGCCGCCTTGGATGCGGTAAAGTCGGGGGTCGAGGCGAGGAAGGTGGACGGTGCCGCGCGGGAGGTGCTCAAGCGTCATAAGCTTGATCGCGCGTTCGTGCATTCCACCGGGCACGGTCTGGGGCTGGAGATTCACGAGATGCCCCGCGTCGCCAGAAAGGAAAAGTCAAAGTTGCGGGCCGGGATGGTGATCACGATCGAGCCCGGAGCCTACATTGACGAACTGGGCGGCGTGCGTATCGAGGACACAGTGCTGGTAACCGAAAAGGGCTGTGAAGTGCTGACCCCCACCACGAAAGAATTCGTCGTTCTGTAACTCTAACCCTTGTAAATGACAATCGAAGAAATCAAAGAGCTGCTTGCGATTTTCAATGAGAGTGGTGTGGCCGAACTGGAGTTGCAGCGCGGCGAGAACCGCCTGCGCATCCGTCGCGCGGGTATGACCACCGATTACGCGGTACCCGCTGCCGCGTCCGCTGCACCCGCGCCGGTCGCGAGTGCGCCACCGTCGAATGCACCTTCGGCACCCGCCGCTTATCCGCAGACGCCTCCCGCTTCGCCTGCCGCCTCGGGCAAGCCGAGCGATGCCGCCGATCCCAACCAGGTGCTGGTGCGGTCGCCCATCGTGGGAACGTACTATGAAGCGGCTGCGCCCGGAGCACCGCCTTTCGTGCGCGTGGGCGATGCCGTCGAGCCGGGCCAGGTGCTGTGCATTATCGAATCGATGAAGCTGATGAATGAGATCGAGGCCGAAGTGGCGGGCATCATCACCGCCAAGCTGGTTGAAAACGGCCGTCCGGTCGAATACGGCGAAGCGCTGTTTTCGATCCGCCCGCGATGAGCGTCGAGCCTCGAATGTTCCGGAAAATCCTGATTGCCAACCGCGGCGAGATCGCCCTGCGCGTGATCTGCGCGGCCAAGGAACTGGGTATCCGCACGGTCGCGGTGTACTCCGAAGCCGATCGCTACAGCCTTCATACGCGCTTCGCCGACGAGGCAATTTGTATTGGACCAGCAAAAAGCGCGCGCAGCTATCTGGACATTCCGTCGGTGATCAGCGCCGCCGAAATCACCAACGCCGACGCGGTGCATCCGGGCTATGGCTTCCTTTCTGAGAATGCCGATTTCGCCGAGGTGTGCGAAACCAGCGGGCTGAAATTCATCGGTCCCACGCCCGATGTGATTCGCCGCATGGGTTCGAAGCAGATCGCGCGAACCGCCATGCAGGAAGCCGGTGTGCCGATTCTACCGGGTTCCCAAGGCATTTTGAAGAACGTCGAAGAGGCGCTCGAGACTGCGGAACAGGTCGGTTATCCGATCATGCTCAAAGCGTCCGCGGGTGGCGGCGGGCGCGGGATGCGCGTGGTTCGTCACGCCGAAGATTTGCCGAATCTGCTGGCCCAGGCGCAGGCCGAAGCGTCCGCGGCGTTTTCGTGCGGCGACATGTACATGGAGAAGCTGGTGGAGAATCCGCGGCACATCGAATTTCAGGTGCTGGGCGACCACTTCGGCCGCATTGAAGTTCTGGGTGAGCGTGAATGTTCCCTGCAGCGGCGGCATCAGAAGCTGCTCGAGGAAGCGCCGTCGGTTGCGGTTACGCCGGAATTGCGCGAACGCATTTCGGAAAGTCTGCGGGTGGCGCTCAAAGCGATTGGGTACACCAACGCGGGGACGGTCGAGTTTCTGATGGATGCGGACTCGAACCTGTACTTCATCGAGGTGAACGCGCGCATTCAGGTGGAGCATCCGGTGACCGAGATGGTGACCGGAGTGGACTTGGTGAAAGCACAGATCCGCATCGCCGCGGGGGTGCCGCTAGGTGAGATTCTTCGCGGACCGATCGTGATCTCGGGCCACGCGATCGAGTGCCGCATTAACGCCGAACATCCGGAGACGCTCACGCCGTCGCCGGGCCGCATCACCGGACTGAATCTGCCGGGCGGGGCGGGAATTCGTGTCGACACGGCGGCGTACCAGGACGGCGTGATTCCGCCGTATTACGACTCGCTGGTGGCGAAGCTAATTGCACGTGGCGCCGATCGCGCGGAAGCAATCGCGCGTATGCAGCGGGCGCTGGACATGTTCGTGGTGGAGGGGATTTATACGTCGATCCCGCTGCACCAGCGGATTCTGGCGAATGAAGATTTTCGTGCGGGGCGGATTGACACGGGGTTTCTGGTAAGGTCGGGGCTGGTTCACGAGAAGAAGTAGCATCGGATCCACATTAATCGCATGAAAACCTCCCTTCTCCTGTTCGCGGCGACCGCTCTCCTAGCGCAACCGCCCGCGTCCGACCAGCACGAGTTCGTCATCCGCGACCTCAAGACTGAAGGCGGGGTGACGCTGCCGAAAGCGGTCGTTGTCTACGGAACCTACGGGCGACTCAATGCCGATAAGAGCAACGTTGTGCTGCTGCCCTCGCATTACATGGCCAACTTCCACGGCTACGAGTGGCTCATTGGGCCCGGCCGCGCGCTCGACCCGACGCAGCTCTTCCTGGTCTCGACAGAACTGTTCGGGAACGGGCGCTCGTCGTCGCCCAGCAATACACCCGAGCCGTTCCACGGCCCGCGCTTTCCGGTGATGACCATCCGCGATAACGTCGCCGTGGTGCACCGGCTGCTGACCGACGAACTGAAGATCACCCACGTAAGGGCCATCATCGGATTCTCGATGGGCGCGCAGCAGGCTTTCCAGTGGGCGGTCAGCCACCCAACATTCGCGGATCGGATCGTGGCCACCGCGGGCACGGCGAAGACCTACCCGCACGGCATCGTCCGGCTCGAAGGTCAGGTCGCGGCGCTCAGCGCAGATGCAGCGTTTCAAGGAGGCGATTACAAGACTCCTCCGACGAAAGGTCTCGAGGCCTTCGGGACGGTGTGGGCGGCATGGCTGTATTCGCAGGAATGGTGGAGACGAGAGCTGTGGAAGAACAATATGCCCGTGGGAACCACCTTCGATCAGGCGCTGAATCGCTACCGGACGCGCTTCGCGGCGGACGCGAACGATTACATCGCGCAGGTGCGTACTTGGGAGAAGCACGACGTCGGCACCACGCCGGGCTTCGGCGGTGATGTCGAGCGCGCCCTGCGGTCGATCAAAGTTCCGCTGCTCTATATGCCTTCTGAAACCGACCTCTACTTCCCTATCGGCGACGCGCGATATGAGGCGGCGTTCATCCCCGGAGTGATCCTGACGCCGATCCCTTCGCTATGGGGACACACTGCGGGTGCGGCCAGCAATCCGTCGGACGCGAAATTTCTGAATGAGACGATTGGGCGATTCTTGGCGCAACCTACTCGTCCCGCAGCGCGACCGTAGGATCCAGCCCCGCCGCACGGCGCGCGGGAAGCCAGCACGCCACCAGCGCGATCAGCGCGAACAGTACCACCATGGCGGCGAAGGTCGTCAGATCGGTCGGCTTTACGCCGACCAGCATGCTGCTCATTAGCCGCGTCAGCCCAACCGCCGCCAGGATGCCGACAGCGATTCCCAACCCGCTGAGCCGCATGCCTTCGCCAACCATAAGCTGAAAAATACTTCCCGGATCGGCGCCCATGGCCATGCGTACTCCGATCTCCGCAGTGCGCTGGCGCACCACCGTCGAAAGTACGCCGTAGAGTCCGACCCCGGCCAATAATACCGCGATTGCCGCGAACACACCGATCAGCAGCAGCGAGAAACGCGTGCCTGCCTGCGCGCGCTCGACTAGTTCGGACATCGGGCGCAGCTCGCCGACTAGCACGCTCTTATCGAAATTCGCGATTTCCATGCGCACCGCTGAAGCGAGGCTCGCTGGGTCGCGCGAGGTGCGCAGCGCCCATCGATTCACCGCGCCGTAGCCCACAAATCCATCAGCGAAATAAATTTGCTCACGCCCCGGCTCGGCCAGTGATACATGCCGCTGGTGCGCCACCACGCCGATGATCTCGACCCATTCGGGTTCGGGCGTGCGTACACGGATCAGAATGCGCTTGCCGACAGCGGATTCTCCGGGAAATGCCTTGGCCGCGAGCTGCGTGTCGACCACCACAAGTTTGCGCTCGGGGGCGTTGTCGTCCTGCGTAAATGTACGACCGTCGATTACGCGTGTGCGCATGGCTTCAAAGTATCCGGGCAGGACAAAAGTCGGCTCGACCGCCTGGAACTTGGTCGGATCGGAAAGCGCGGCTTCAAGTCCCCAGCGGATGGTGCTGAATCCGCCTGAGAGCGGAAACGGACTCGCTGCAGTGGCACTTTCGACGCCGGGAATCGCGCGAAGTCGGCTCTCCAGATCGCGCAGAAAGGCCGCGCGCGCTTTTGGATCCGCACCGCCGCGGTTCCCGAGTAACTGAAAGGTCAGTAGATTCTTGGAATCGAAACCGGGATCGATGGCTTGAAGCGCGAGAAAACTGCGAAACATCAGGCCGGATCCAATCAGCAGCACAAAGGACAGCGCCACCTCGGCGACGACCACGCCATTGCGAAGCATGCCCGCGCGTCCCAATCCGGCGGTGCGGCCGCTGCCGCGCAGCATGTTCATTACGTCGGGACGCGAGGCGCGTAAGGCCGGCACCAATCCGAAAATCACGGCGGCTGCGAGACCGGCCAGCGCGGTGAATCCGAGCACCTCGGGATCGATCTTGATCTGATCGAGTCGCGGCAGATTAGCAGGCGCGATCGCGCGCAGTTGCTGAATGCCGAAGGCGGCGAGCCCCAGTCCACCGGCGGTTCCAAGCGCAGCTAACAACAATGCCTCGGAGAACATTTGCCGCACCAGTCGCATCCAA
>DASYPO010000369.1:0-14128 GCA_036006545.1 Bryobacteraceae bacterium | reverse complement strand
CGCCGTCTTTGCAGGCGGATGTTTTGGGGCGTGCAATCCGTGTTTCAGCGCGTGAATGGCGTGCTCCGCACCACTGCTGGCTACGCCGGTGGGAGCAGGGAAACCGCCACCTATGAACAGGTCGTCACCGAGAGAACCGATCATGCCGAATCGGTGGAAGTGTTGTTTGACCCCTCGCGCATCACCTACGGTCAACTGCTCCGCATCTATTTCTCAGTCGCCCATGACCCAACGCAGCTCAACCGGCAGGGACCGGACGTTGGGAAGTCATATCGCTCCGAAATCTTCTTCACCAGCGACGAGCAACAGCGGCTCGCCCGAGCCTACATTGCGCAGCTCAATAATCAGAAAGTATTTCCCAAGCCGATCGTGACGCTGGTTTCGCCGCTCAAGGCGTTCTACCGTGCGGAGGATTATCATCAGGACTACGCGTATCGCAATCCCGACAATCCTTACATTCAGGTCTGCGATGTGCCGAAGATCAAGGCGCTGAAGGAACAGTTCCCCGAACTCTTCGTCGAGTACAAGCCCAAATAGCGCAGGTCGCCTGTTGCTGAATCGCGTGCCGGCAAGCAGCGTTCGGCTTCGGTCAGCGGTTTCCCAAAATCACACCGTTGGCACTCGGTCAGCCGCGGTAGCTCCATTTATTTTCATCACGTTGTGGCAGACTCCCATCGGAGATGTGCTTGCACTACGCAGGGGCTTCACTCGAATGACGACCAACGCATTCTTGGTGCGTGTACTGAGCGCCACGCTCTGCATCGCAGCCGCTCAGGAACCGAACGAGCCGCCGGCAGCAAGCCGCCGCCCGAAGCTGCAAGTGCTGACCACAGTTCCCGAATCGCAGCTCTTTCCGATGATGAATGCGATCTCCGATTCGCTGGGTGTCCGCTGCGACTATTGCCACGTCCGCGTTTCGCCCGATCCAACCAAGACTTGGTCACTCGCGGGCGGATGGGTTTGGGATCGCGATGACAAGCCGCCGAAAGCCGTCGCGCGAGAGATGATGCGGATGGTTCTGGATATCAACACGAAGCAGTTCGGCGGCCGCATGGCCGTGACCTGCCAAACCTGTCATCACGGAGCTTTGGTTCCGGATAAATTTCCGTCGCTTCCACCGCGCGATTACTCGACCATCACGGATAAACCGACACCCAAGCTGCCGACTATCGATGAGGTGTGGAATGCGTATGTCCGCGCCGTTGGCGAGCCGTCAGCCGGCTTTTCGACTACGGTCCTCAGCGCCACGGACGATCGCTCCGAAGGCCGCCACGGCAGCGTCGAAGCTATCTTTAAAGGTGCCGATCGGGTTCGCATCACTTCCGCCATTTCACCGGATCCGCCTTTTACTCAGACGCTCAAAGGGGAAAGCGGCTGGGTCGCAAGCGGCAGCCGGTCGCGAGTTCTTCGTCCGGAGGAAATCTCTCGCGTGCAACGAGCCGCCCGCCGTTATCGGCCCATCAAGACCAATCTTCCGGCGAACTCTCGGATCAGCGGCATCGAGCGTGTCGGCAACCGCGACGCCTATGTCGCTGTCGCCCAGCTCAACGCGCGTACAAGAGCGATGTGGTTCTTTGACGTTGCGAACGGTCTGCTTTTGCGCGAGCGCACGACCACCGAAACCGCGCTGGTGCCGCTTCAAGAGCAGACTGACTTCGAGGACTACCGGCGCGTGGATGGTGTGATGCTGCCGTTCGTCATTCGCTCCTCCGACGGATCGCCATTCGACACGTCGAGGTGTGTTTTCACGAGCATCAAACACAACCTGGACGTCGACGACTCGACTTTCGAAATACCGGCAGCGCAGCAACCGCCGGCGCAGCCACAGCAGCCGCCGCAGCAAGCTCCCGTCGCGCGATTCAAGAGCGTCCGGGTGCTGACCGCCATGCCCGCTGCGCAGATGATTCCTACGATGGCGTTCATATCGAATTCGCTGGGCGTGACCTGTTTGCACTGTCACACCGACGTGTACGAGAGCGACGAGAAGCCGATGAAGCAGAAGGCGCGCGAAATGATCCAAATGACGCGCGCCGTCAATGACGCTCAGTTTGGCGGCCAGCGTGTGGTCACTTGCCAGACCTGTCACAACGGCCGTGCGATTCCACAATCGGTTCCCGCGATCGAAAATGCAGGATGGAACAAACCGCCGAGCGCCGCCGAACCCGCGCTGCCGGACGCGGCGACGGTGTTGCGCCGATACGCGGCCGCCGTCGGCGTCGATGCACTCGAACGGTTGCAGAATCAGCGGCTCGCCGGTACCGTGACGCGCAATAGTGGGCGTACTGCTCCCGCGAGTGACACCTTCGAGCTGGTGCAGGAAAAGCCGCGTTCTATGCGGCTTTCGACAAAGCTGTCGCATCCGCCCGAGGCGGACGCCGAACTGCCCATCACGTTTCTGCGACCGCCGCTGCTCCCTGCTGTGTATCCCGATCTGCGCGTCGTCGCTTGCACCACAATCGGCGGCGAAGCGGTCGTGATCGCTACCGGAACTAGCGCACGCGGCCTCCACCGTCTGTACTTCAGCGAATCGAGCGGTCTGCTCGTGCGCCGCAGTGACGAGATCGAAACACCACTCGGGTCCGTTCCAGAGTTCTACGACTTTAGTGATTTCCAACGCGTCGACGGCGTGATGTTGCCCTCGAAAATCGTCTGGTCTCGCGCGGACTATCAGGTCACCTTCGTCGCGACAGAGATCCAGCACAACATCCAGCCGCGCTAGCGGACCAATTTTACGAACGGTACAATTCAGGGCTTCTTGCCGACGCCGTAAGTTTTGATAAACGCGCGCAGCCGCGCGCCGTTGAAATTGTTAGGATCGATTTCGAACACTTTGCCGTAACTCTCCGCGGCCTCCTGCATGTGTCCGGTCTGCTGTTGCAAGTTTCCGAGGTTGTACCAGCTATTCCAGATGAAGGGCTGAATCTCCGTAGTCAGCGTACAAGCCTCCAGGGCATCCTCCATTCGCTGGTGTTGTTGCAGATCGCGGCAGGCGGCTCGAAGGTCGAATTCGCGGGGTGCTGTCCACCACGGATACGCGGCGAACTTCTCCTTACGCTCGCGCCATACCTTTCGCGCTGCCGCGCCGCCGTCCGCGCGGATGATGGTGGCGATGCTTCGCATTTCCTCGCCCCGCAAAATCGGATCCACCGCGGGATCGCGTCCCGCGACATAATCGGCGAAAGAGAATGGCGCAGGCACGTCCACCGCGACAAACTCGCTGACGTCGGCCGAGTCGCTGAACTGGTGACGGAGTACGGAAACGTGCAGCTCCAGGCCGGTCGCGCGATATTTCCGCGACGTCGCATCGCCAAAGAAGTTAAACGGCGCTCCCGGTGGCTCGCCGACGATGGTCAAGGGAATATGCTCGACGAAGCCGTGCAGCAGGCCCAGCGCCGCGCTGAAAGTCTTGCCTCCGGTGAGAAGGTAGAGCTGCCAAGTCCGGCTATCCTCACGCTTGATGAATTCGTGCATGACCTCCGAAACGCGGCTGGCATCGCCTCCGAAGTTGTAGCGCAGATCGACAATCAGATGGCGCGGCTTGGCCTGGTCCACCGCGAGCAGGGTGTTATGCATGAAAGTTACGAAGTTGGTATCGTCGGTCTGATTCAGTTGGATGTAGAAGGCGTGCTGCTCAGGCAGCGCACGGGCGTAGTATCTGGTCCTTTGCGAAAGGTGAAGCGGACGGGCTGGATCCACAGTCATGAACGCCGCGCCCGGCAGTCCCCGGTAGGCGCTACGCCAACCGCCCCGGCCAAAAGGTGTCCCCAGCATTTCGCCGCCATAACGCCACTCGAAGCTCGATTCCTGACCGCGGTAGGAAGGGTCGTCCGCAGCGTGGGGCGCCAGTACCCGATCCGCGATCTGCCCGTCGCGCAGCTTGACCTTCACCGCGAGATTCCCCTGCGAATCCGTATAACCCAATCCGCACATGAGTGCAGCATTGTGGAATGCATAGACACGTTCCTTACGGCAAGACGAATTCTCGCAGCCGATTAGATCCCGCGCCCGCTCCATTACCTCCGCAACGTTTCGTCCAGCTACTTGAAGCAATTGAGCGCCCGCAAGTTCTGCCGCGGACGTATGCGCCGTGGTTACGAAATAGCCGTCCGAGAATTCCTGCACCCGAATCGGGTACCACGACGCGAAGTCTTCGCGGTCGGGCTCGAGGGAAGTATGTCCATCGCCCAAAAGAGCGATCAGCTTCATCGCGCGGGTCACGCGTTGTGGTTCGGTGAGCCGCGGCAATGCCGCCTTCAATGCCTCCAGTTCACGAGTGAAGGTAAGTTCGCCGACTCTTGCAAACGGCGCGGGATGGAGCGATCGAATGTCGTGGACGATTGCGTCCAGGTCGTCGCGCCAGGCGGTTAATGACGGATTCTTGGACGAAGTATCCGGGGATTGGCCGGCGATGAACGGCGCGGCCGCAAGCAGAAGGGCGATAGAACATTGCATCCCGTCGGCCAGTGTATGGCTGCAGCACGCGTGCGGCTATCGAAATCCTGCTCTTGCTTACCCCTTGCGGAGCTTCGATGGACTCCATCCGAACTCAGAGTGGAATGCGCTTGTAAAGT
This sequence comes from Bryobacteraceae bacterium, assembly GCA_036006545.1. Lineage (GTDB taxonomy): Bacteria > Acidobacteriota > Terriglobia > Bryobacterales > Bryobacteraceae > Palsa-187. The sequence goes on along the minus strand of DASYPO010000369.1, from coordinate 9,557 downwards.
GGCTGTGGCTGGAGAACCCGGCGTCGAGCGCGACGTCCACCAGCCGTCTGCGCGCGTCGCATACCGGCTCGAGCGCGGCCAGTAATCGCAAGCGGCGCCGATACTGATGCAACGACACTCCAGTCTGGCGGCGAAAAGCGCGGCACAAGTGGAAAGCTGACACGCCCGCAGCGGTAGCCAGGTCCGCCAGGAGCAGGCGTTGATCCAGTCGCGCGCTCAGAATCGCTTCCACGTGATGCAGAACGTCACGGCGCAGCCAGGATCGCGTGCCGCGTCCATAAGCCGACCGGAGAACGCAGTGGAAAACGCGAATCACTTGTTCTTCCACGTACAGCGGATCCACGGCCGCTCCGGATTCGAGCTGCAGGATGAGCCGTCGCTGCATCAAGTAGGTGGACGGATCGGACCAGCCACGCGCCAAGCGAAAGGGGCGGTACGGATTCGAATCTACTTCGTCGTCGAATTCGCGAACCGCATCGCGCGCGACCTCGCCAGGAATCGCGAACCATTCGCAGCGATCGCCGTCCGGGTCGATAGCTCGGCGGCGAAACACCTGCCCCCGGTTGTAAAACGTGACCACGTTCGGATTCGCGACAAACGGGGGTCCCTGTTCGTGCTCGATCGAAACCGAACTGCGGGGGAACACGAACACATAGTTTTGGATCGGTCCGGAATCTTCGAAGAGGCGATGGCCGACAGGACAGCGGAAAGCTCCGATACGAATGCTGGGAGAATCGAACAGAAGCCGTTCCGGATAATCCGACACCGTTGAGATGTACCGGGGCTTTCGGTGCGGGTTACATTGCGCGGCTTCGCATGAATGCGCGACACAAGGTGCTTACGACAGCCAGTAAGTACCTTTACGCTACGCTGGCGTGAGGAAGATGTCTATCGCAAACACGCTGCTGGAGGTCCGTGGGCTTTCCAAGCAATTTGGCCGCATTGCGGCACTGAGCGACGTCAGCTTCGAAGTACGCGATGGCGAACTGCTGGGACTCATCGGTCCCAACGGCGCCGGAAAATCTACCCTGTTCGAATGTCTGGCCGGCGTGTTGCCTTCGGACAGCGGTACCGTTCGCGCGGGCGATCGGCAACTAGGAAATCGGGAGCGTTCAACGATCCTGTTTTATGTGCCGGACGGGATCGCTCCGTGGTCGTCGCAGTCCGTTCGATGGGCGCTCGATTTCACCATCGGATTTCTACGCGGGCAGTCGTCACTTCGCGAGGAAGTGATCGAACAACTTGATCTCGGCCCGCTGTTACATCAATCGATCGGCACGCTGTCGAAAGGCCAACGTAAGCGCGTCCTGCTTGCAATCGGCCTGCTCACGTCGCAACCCGCGTTACTCATCGACGAGCCCTTCGATGGCCTCGATCTGCGCCAGGCGCGCGACATCGCCGCTGCTTTCCGAACGCACGCGGCGCGGGGGCGCACGCTGTTTCTCTCCATTCATCAAGTCAGCGAAGCCGCACGACTGTGCGACCGTTTCGTCCTTCTTAGCAACGGACGCGTGTGTGGCGAAGGTACCGTTCCGGAACTCGCGGCGCTGGCCGCAGCGCACAGTCCGTCGGGACCACATGAGAATCTCGAAGAGGTGTTCCTTGCGCTCACCTAGGTCGCCATTTTTGTGGCTCCTCGAAAAAGAGTGCCGCGAACTCATCGTCTCCCGCGCTTGGTGGGTTTTACTCTTCACCATGGGACCACTGGTCGGCGTGTCCTTCATCACGGCCGTTCGCAGCTATGCGGAAGTCAGCGGCCTGAACGGAACATCGGCGGGTGTGGGAGAAGCGTTATCGCCCCTCATCGGGGTCTGGGCACCGACCTTCAGCGCGTGCGAACTGGCGGCCGTATTCCTGCTGCCCTTCGTTGCGATCCGGCTCGTGTCCGGCGATCGTCAAAGCGGCGCGCTCAAGCTGGAACTTCAGCAGGGGATGCCTGCGTTTTTCCGGATCGCCGCGAAGGCGATGGTACTGCTCGCGGGCTGGATCGTCGGGATGCTTCCGCCGCTGAGCGCCATCCTGCTGTGGAAGAGTTACGGGGGCAGCGTCTACCCGCCGGAGCTGATCACACTGATCGTCGGCCACCTGCTCAACGCTGGCCTGACGATTGGCGTTGCTGCCGCAACATCCTCGCTCACCGAACATCCCTCCACGGCGGCGATCCTGACACTCGGTATCACCGTCGGTACTTGGATCGTCAATTTCTTCGGCGCGATCCAAGGCGGCTGGTGGGAGCGCGCCGCTGGATATACGCCGGCCGCCATGACCGCGGAATTCCAGCACGGGCTTCTCCGTCTCGACACGACTCTCACCGCACTACTGCTGATCGCGGCGACGCTCAGCATCGCGGCGATCTGGATGCGATTGGGCAGCGCCATGAATCGTCGCGTGTACGAATCGATCGGCGTCGTATTGCTCGCCGCCGGCGGCATATTCGCTTGCACCTTTCTCAACGCGAGTTGGGATACATCGGAAGCCCGAAGTAACTCGTTCTCGAAAGCCGACGAACGGGTGCTCCGGCAAGTGCACGAGCCGCTGCGTATCGAGGCACATCTCGCGCCCGAGGATCCACGCCGGCTCGATCTGGAGCGTCACGCGCTTTCGAAGCTGCGCCGCGTGATGCCGAAGGTGCAAGTGCAATATGTGTCGAACACAACCATCGGGATTTTCGAGCAAACTCGCCCCGGCTACGGCGAGATTTGGTACGAATTAGGTGGGCGGAGGACCATGAGTCGCATGACCACGGCCGAGGGTGTGCTTGAATCGATTTACTCTCTGGCCGGCGTGCATGCAGAGAGCGAGGAGCCTGTTTTTCGTGGGCATCCCCTCGCGGTGCCGCCCAAAGGCGCCGGCACTGTTTTCTATGTTGTCTGGCCCGGACTAACGATTATTAGTGGAATACTCGCACGGAGGAGTTTCAAATGAAGTTGTGTGGATTCGTCTTTATTACCGCAGTATTAATTTCGGCGACCGCGAGCGCGGCGGACTTGAAGGTCGATCTCAAGGGCGAACAAGTCGGCAAGACACCAGTGACGTTTGAGCCCATGGTGGGAACCTGGGTGGTAGCGCAGGACGGCGCCGAGAAAGTGATCATGATCGATGGCCGCCCGTGGGTTGCGAGCAAGGACAACCCCACCAAGCTGCTTCTCCAAACAGCGCGCAAGCTGTACGGCACGACGAACGAGGAGCTGATGGACAACGCGAAACAGTTCGCCTACTATCCGGTCGCGATCCTCAAGGGCGTCGATAATTTCGCGAACGGAACCATCAGTGTGAAGTTCAAGACGGTCGCTGGCGACTCCGATCGTTGCTCTGGGATTGTCTTCAACGTGAAGCCCAACGGCGACTGGTTGGCGGTCCGCTATAACGATACGGAAAACAACGTCGCTTTCTGGGAATTTCACAACGGCATTCGACGGAATCTCAGGTTCAGCAATCGCGACAAGCCATTTATGTTGGATCGGAGCGCCTGGCATGAGTTGAAGCTGAATGTGGCCGGCGCCAATTTCAAGGCTTGGCTGGATGGAACGCTGGCGCTTGAGTACACGCTCGGGGTTGAGCCTGCAGCCGGGAAAAAGAGTCCGCCCAATCCAGATTTGTTTCCCGCTAACAATCCCGTCCTGCGGCCGCCCGTCGCCGGCAAGGTCGGTCTTTGGTCGAAGACCGATAGCACGAGCTACTTCAAAGATTACGTCGTGAGCCCTCAGTAGCGATCGAGAACCCTAGCGATCCTGCTGGATAGAAAGGGCGGCGTAGCGGAGTAAAATAGGAGGCGGAAATCACATGAAGCTCGCGATTCTCCTGCTGATTGCGGTAGTCTCCTTGGGTTCACAGGAGACCACCCACAAAACGCAGCCGAAGCTGATCCGCAAAGTGGAACCACAGTACACGGACGAGGCCCGTGCCGCGAGGCTCCAGGGCACCGTGGTTCTTTCGCTGACGATTGACGCGGAAGGCGTTCCGGCGGATATCAAGGTGGCTCCGACTCGGGATGGGGCTGGACGAAAAAGCTGTCGAATGTTTACAGCAATGGAGATTCAAACCTGCTACTGACTATTTCGGCGAACCAGTTGCCGCAAAGGCGACGGTCGAGATAGATTTTCGCCTGCCTCGATCCCAGTCGATGTAGCCCCTTCTGGAAGCGAAGGAGCGGGTCAAAAAGAGCGGCATGGGTGATACGATTAGGCTGAATGCTAGCGCGTCTTGCTGTCATTTCAGTAATAGGGACTGGTCTGGTATTCGCTTGTGAATGTCGATCTCCTAGTTTTCAGGAAGCCCAGCAGAGAGCCGACATAATTTTTCGCGGTAGGATTACAAGCTTTCGGAACACAGCCCTCGGCACGCAAGCAGTTTTCAATGTCGAGCGCGTGTGGAAAGGCGATCTTGCCCGAATCTTTGAGATGCCCGCGATCAAAGAAACGTCCGCGTGCATTGGGTTCTGGCCGGATTGGCTCAAGGTCGGCAGCGATCTAATCGTTTACGCATTCAAGGTCTCACAACCCGCCGTCTACGTGACCGACATCTGCTCCCGGACAGGGTTTACGGCAGCTTCTAAAGATCTTGCGGAACTCGGTTCTGGACGTCGACCAAAATCAAAATAGCTCCGCTGGTTACGAGCGCTGGTAGTAATTCCCACCCATTCGTACAATCAAAGGTTTCGGAAGTTGGCGATCAGCAGCATGGCACCCAGCAATCAACCGTTCCTAACTTTATTTCTGTTTACACTTTTTGTCCTGCTTGCGGCGCCGGTTGCCGCGCAATCGCCCAACACCGCCACCATGATCGTCGTGGTCGTGGATCAAACCGGCGCTGTCTTGAAGGACGCCAACGTATCGGTGCTCAACACCGCGACGGGCGCCGTGCGCGAGGCCATCTCCGGAAGCGACGGCAGGGCGACTATTCCAGCACTGTCCTTGACGGGCACTTACACCGTCACGGTCTCCAAGACGAGCTTCGCCAATCAGGAACTCAAGAACATCACGCTCCGCTCCGGCGAAACCGCGACGTTGAAAGTGACGCTCACGGTCGGAGCCGAGAAAACCGAGGTCACCGTCTTCGGCACCGCGGAAGGCGTGCGTGCGGATGCCCAGATCGGCCGACGGCTCGATAGCCGCCAAATCGACGAAACTCCGATCCTCGGCCGCAAAGTGACCACCCTGCCGCTCCTCAACGCCGCGTTCCGTCAAGCCAAGGGCACCGGCGATCTGTTCGTCAATGCGACCTATTTCGTCACCGGCGTGGGTGGACGCCGCCAGACCACCGTAACGTTGGACGGATCGAATAACGATGAGGGCTGGGGTCGTCAGACGGCGATCGCGACCGTACCGCTCGGCGCGATCCAGGAAATGACGGTGCTCTCGAATGCGTTCTCCTCCGAATTCGGCTGGACCGCTGGACCCGCCTTGAATATCGTCACCAAGGCCGGCACCAACGCCTTTCACGGGGAAGGACTGTACATGAGCCGTCCCGGCGGCATGCAGGCGAAAACATTTTCGACCAATAATTTCTGCGCGCCCTCGATCGCGACCTGCGAAAAGCCCGCCACGCTCCAGGCCATCAACCCCGTGGACATTCCCGACGCGTTGAACCAAATCTCCGGCTCGCTGGGCGGCCCACTTGTCAAGGACCGAACTTTCTTTTTCGCCACTGCCGACTACACCCGGCAAGATCGTACGACGTTTCTTTCGAACACGCTGCCCGCGTTCCTGCTGCCTGCAAATGGCGATCTCTCTTACACCGGCAACTATCGGCAGGAGCTTTTCAACGGACGGCTGGATCACAAATTCACGGCCAGTCAGTCGCTCATGCTGCGCATGAATATTGATCGGTTTTTCGATAACAATCCGCAGGACGCCGTGAGCGGCACGAATGCGCCATCCGTCGCCCGCTTGTACGCGCGACGTTCCTGGACGGCGCAGGTGAATCACACTTCGGTAATTACCCCGACTCTCCTCAACGAGGCCCGCTTCAGTTTTCTGAATGGCGATCCGGTAACGGATTGGGAGGCGAAGACGCTTTCGACCGCTTATACACGCGCCGGATCGGTGCCCTTCACCATCGGGCAATCGCGAGTGGCCGATATCTTTGGGCGCCAGCTACAGATTTCCGATACGCTCTCGTGGTCCAAGGGCAAGCACTACCTTCGCTTCGGCGGCGGCATCATTCGTCACACATCCGGCGGCACTGGCAGCGAGCCTGGCACCGCTGTGCTCGGGACCTTCACCTTCAGGAATACGACGACCGCGCCTTTCGATCAATTGACGCTGGCCGACGTGCAGCAGTACACGCAGCCGATCAACTTCGGGATCAGTAGCTATGAGCTATCGCAAGGGCTCTACACCGCGTTCGTGCAGGACAGCATCCATTTGCGTCGCGACTTCACAGTGGACTTCGGTCTTCGCTACGATCGCCAGACCCTGACCACCGCTAAAGCGAACTTCGCCCCGCGGATCGGTTTCGGGTGGCATCCGAAGGGCGATTCGCGCTTGTCCATTCGCGGCGGCTACGGTATGTATTACACGCAGGTGCGATCCAATGCCGTCGCCGGATATTTGGTCAACGGGCTGGACGGATTGACCACTTATACGGCGATTCCTGGGCAACTCGGCTTCCCCACCTGCCTGACCGGATCGTGTCTTCCGCTGTCATTTGATCCGAAGACTCTCGCGGCTTCGCAACTGCCGGCGCGCGATATCACCATCCGAGCGGGACAGCGCGACTTCTACAAGGCTCAATTCGCGAAGTACGGGTTGAATTTCGACTTACTGCCGAACTATCCCGATGAATTCGTGAACCCGCGCAGCCAGGTGATCTCGATCGGCGCGGAGCGCGAAATGACCAAGGGACTCTTCATCGGGGGCGATTACGTGCATCAACACCTAAGCGGCATCGATCGCACGGTGGATTTGAACGCCCCGTCGCCCTTCGATCGTACTGCTGTCGGACAGGTTCGAAGTGTGAACGCAGCCAATGCCACGCGTCCGATCCTGCCGGTCAATGGCGGCATTCGCACAGTTAACGTTTTGACCAATCTCGGCGTCGCCGATTACGACGGTTTGCAGACGCAGATCAGCTATCGCGGGCACTCGCGAATTTACGCTGCCGTCAGCTACACGCTCTCCAAGGCGACCAATACCAGCGAACCGGACGGCAACGGCGTCGCGCCGAACGACGGCAATTTCGCGCGACTAGGCGAAGTCGAACGCGGACCGAGCCTGCTCGATCAGCGTCATCGCGCGGTGATCACGTTCAACTACCAGTTCCCATTCCGCATCACTGCCGGTACCGTGACGCAGCTCGCATCGTCGCGGCCGTTCAATGCCACGACGGGGATCGACAACAACGGCGACGGCGCGAATAACGACCGGCCCGTCATCAATGGAACGGTCATCGGCAAGTCAGCGTTCCGCAGCACCCCGACCTCCGACGTGGGAATGTTCGTCGAGGGCCGCATCAAATCGTCGGAACGGACCACCCTCCTGCTCCGCTTGGAAGGCTTCAATCTTTTCAATCATGGGAACTACCTTGGCCGCGGGCAGACCACCTACGGCGATGCGCTCGCACCGAATCCGACATTCGGCCAGTTGGTGGCCGTCGGCACCACCGCCAATGCGCTGCCGGCATTCGCGAACATCGATCCGCCGCGCATGTTCCAGCTACAGGTGCGATTCATTTTCTGAATTCAGCGTGCGGCCCATCGCATTGTAACGCGTGGTCAGTAAACCTTCCTCCGTCTTGTGCCGATAGATCTACAGCGGGCGAGCCGTCTTCCGAGCTTGCCCGGACTGAGCCAAATCTTGGGCCTTCAGCGACTGAGCCGAGAATGAGACTAATCTGTAACCCCTTGCTCGGCCTACTGTTAGCCGGTACAGCCGAAGGCCTCATCGCGCAGCAAAAGCCTGGCGCGGAGACGGCGGGCTGCGTCGATTCAAAGGTCCTACCCAAGCTGCTCAACTGCTGGATCGACACCTGCGAACGCAAGGAATCGGACCAGCGTACGGTTCCTGTTAGGGAAGGCGAAAAAGGGGAACCAGTCACTGCCGCGATCGACGGCAAGAGCCGCTCGATCATGTACGAATGCAACGACGGAACCACGCCCGCGTCGATTGTGCAGCAAACCGCCGCTGCACTGAGCGCCGCCGGAATCCCGGTGCTGTACCAGTTCACGGGCATGGAAGGCGCGGTCACCGCCCGAAAAGACGATTTTTGGGTTCTGGTCGAGGCAGCATCTCATTACTACACCTTGACCGAGTTCCTGGCGGCTCCGCCCGATTTCGAGTCGATCATCGACGCGGCCGGATTCTCGGACGCGATTGAACGCTACGGCCACGTTCCGCTCTATGGCATAAAATTTCCGGCGGGCCGTGCGGAACTGACTCCCGACTCAAACACCATCCTAACCGAGGTGGCGACCATGCTCGAAGCGCACCCGGACTGGCACATTCGCGTCGAGGGGCACACCGATAATACCGGCACGAAGCTGGCCAACCAGACGTTATCGGCACGTCGTGCCGCGGCGGTTGTGACGGCCTTGGTGGCCCTAGGCGTCAAGCGGACGCGACTCGATTGGTCGGGAATCGGAGACGCGCGTCCCGTCGGGCCGAATGCCACCGAAGACGGCCGCGCGAAGAATCGCCGGATCGAGCTGGTCAAGATCACCGCGCAGCAGTAGCCCTTCGGTACCAGTACAAAAACGCTGTTTCGCTGGTACGAAATAAACCTCAGCCGGATTGAGACTCAACCGGATTCCTGTCAGAACGGAGAGGTGCGAATCGTTCTAGGCAGCTTTCTGGTTTGGGTGTGTGGCTTTCCTGGGACGTCTTCAGCGCAGACCATTACGGCCGAGCAACTTACGCATCGTGTCCCCGCTGGCGCCGCGCGAGAGTATCGCGCCTCGCTTCAGGCGCTTATCAAAGGGGATCTGGCGCGGTCGATCGCGCATTGCCGCAAGGCCATCGAATCCGATCCCGGGAACGCCTCGGCGCACAACGATTTGGGCATCCTGTACTTACAGGCAAATCGGGCGGAGGAAGCACTACGGGAATTTGAACGTGCGGCTTCGCTGCAGCCGGGCCTGGGCACGGCGCACGTCAATGCGAGCTACGCTGCATTGGCCCTGGGCCGTCCGCGCGAAGCGGAATCGGCGGCGCAGCGAGCCCTCGAGATCTCTCGCACCAATCACCGCGCTCATCTGCTGTTGGGCTGGAGTCTGGTCGGTCAGCACCTTTACTCGAATGCGGCTCTTGAGAGCTTGCGCATCGCTGAACGGGAGTTTCCGGAAGCGCACCTGGCGATCGCCGACGTGCTGATGCATCAAGGTTCGTTGGCGGCCGCGCGCGAGGAAGTGGAAAAGTACCTGCGGACAAAAAATCCGGAGCACAAGCCCCTCGCCGAGGCCTGGCTCCGGATGTTGACGATCGACTAGACTTTCTCCGGCGCTAGAAGATGACCTTTGCGCCGACCTGAATCTGTCGGGGATCAAGCTGGCTTTGTACGACACCGAAGGCAGGGTCGTTCAGGATTCGCCCCACGATGCTGTAGTTCGAGTGATTCAACGC
>DASYPO010000368.1:0-19723 GCA_036006545.1 Bryobacteraceae bacterium | reverse complement strand
CTGCCCCACAAGAACAGGCGACAAGATCGCCTGCGTTACTTGATTGCGGCCTTGGTCGCGAAGTCGAGCACCAGCGACGGGAAAATTCCCAGAACCAGCACTCCGAGCGCTGCACCGAAAACCGCGATCTTCATGGCTGGTCCCGGCGGTTGCAGATCCGCGGTCGATTCACCCGGTTCCTGCATGTACATAACTACCAGAATGCGCAGATAGTAGAAGGCTGCCACCGCGCTGTTCAGCAATCCCAGCACAGTGAGCCACACCAGCTTCGAATCCAGCGCCGCTTTAAAGATGTAGAACTTCCCGAAGAATCCGCCGGTGAGCGGCACGCCAATCAGCGACAAAAGAAAAATGGTCAGCATCGCCGCCATCACGGGCTGGCGCTGCGAGAGACCGGCGAAATCGTCGATCTTCACAAACGTTTCGCCTTTACGAGCGATGTGCGTGACCACGGCGAAGGCGCCCACATTCATGAATGCATACGACGCCAGATAGAACATCCCCGCTGCGGACCCTGTATCCGAATGCGCCGTCACCGCCACCAGCACGTAGCCGGCGTGGGCGATGGAACTGTAGGCCAGCATGCGCTTGATATTGGATTGCTGGATCGCCGCGAAGTTGCCCACCGTCATACTCGCCAGCGCGCAGGCCCACACGAACGGCTCCCAGCGGTCGGAAACGGTTCCGAAGGCGGTGAGGAAAACCCGGAAGAGGATCGCGAACGCAGCCGCCTTGGGGCCGGCGGAGAGAAATGCGCTCACCGGCGCGGGCGCGCCCTGGTACACGTCGGGCGCCCATACCTGAAAGGGTGCGGCTGAAATTTTGAACGCGAGTCCGACGAAGATCAGACCAATCGCAGTTCCCGTCAGCGCCAACACCGGCGCCTCACCCGGGGTCATCAGCACGCGCCGGATCTCGAGCAGATTAGTGTGGCCGGTCATCCCGTAAATCCAGGCCACACCGTACAGCAAGAACGCCGTCGCGAAAGAACCCAGCAGGAAATACTTGAGCGCCGATTCGTTGTTGCGCGGATCGTCGCGCAGATATCCGGCCAGGATGTACGATGCAATCGACGAAATCTCGAGGCCGATGAAGATCATGATCAGCTCATTCGCGCCGACCATGATGCACTGCCCCACCAGGCTGAACAGAATGAGCGCGTAGAACTCCCCGCCGTTTTGTCGCTCCCGAGCCAGATACTCGGTGGAGCAGAGCACCGCCAGCAGGCCCACTCCGATCACCAGTAAGCGGTAGAAAGTCGTGAACGCGTCGACGTTCATCATGTTGCTGAACGCCATGCCAGGATCCGCGCCCGCATTGACCGATGCCCAGCCCGCGATTGCCAAGGCCAAGATAGTCAGCGGAGCGAAAATCTTCTTCTGGCCGTTCTTCAATATCGCTTCGAGAAATAGAATAAGAGTCCCGAAGATGGTCAGCAGGATTTCCGGCAGCAGCCGCATGTATTCGGCGTTGGTGGGCACGAAACTATCGGGCATTGGACACCTCCGAGTGGCCAGTGGCCAGTGGCCGGTGACCAGAAGGTTTCCGATTCTCCACGCGTTCCATTTTCGGCTTGGTCTGATCCAGGATGACCGCGTTCTGCGCGGTAATGGCGGGCATGAAGGTTTGCGAATACACGCCCATCCAGACCATCAGGATCAGCATCGGTACGATCGCCGCCCACTCGCGCGGCGTAAGGTCGTGCATGTGTTGGGTGAGCGATTCGGAGGCTTTGCCGTAGAACGACCGCTGATACAACCACAGCATGTAACAAGCCGAGAAAATCACGCCAAGCGCAGCGCAGATGGCCCACGTGAAGTTGGCCTGGGCGGCGCCCTGCAATACCAGAAACTCGCCGACGAAATTACTCAGTGTGGGCAGCCCGATCGAAGCCAGCATCGTAATCATGAAGACGATCGCGAGATTCGGAGCGGGCGTCGCGACTCCGCCGTACGCGGAGATTTCGAGCGAATGGCGGCGCTCATAAAGATAGCCGACCAGCATGAAGAGTGCTCCGGTCGAAACGCCGTGCGCGAGCATCACATATACGGCGCCATCCAGCCCCTGCTGCGTAAAAGAGAAAATCCCCAGCACGACGAATCCCAAGTGGCTCACCGACGAGTACGCCACCAGCTTCTTCATGTTGGGTTGCACCATGGCGACCAGCGCGCCGAAAATAATTCCGGTGACCGCGAGTCCGATGATCCATGGCTGCGAGCGGTGCGCCGCGCCGGGGAACAACGGAAGGCAGAAGCGGATCAGACCGTAGCAGCCCATCTTCAGCATGACGGAGGCCAGCATGACGGAGCCCGCGGTCGGCGCCTCGACGTGCGCGTCGGGCAACCAGGTGTGCAGCGGGAACAGCGGAACTTTGATCGCGAAGGAGAAGAAGAACGCCAGGAACAGCAGCAGTTCCGCGCGCGGCGAGAACACCAGTTGCCCGCTCTGGATCTGGCTGACGATTTGTACGTAATCGAAAGTTCCCGACTGGTTGTACAGATAAATGATCCCGGCCAGCATCAGGACCGATCCGGCCATGGTGTACAGGAAGAATTTCACTGCCGCGTAAATGCGGCGGTCGTGGCCCCAGATCCCGATCAGGAAGTACATCGGCACCAGGCAAACTTCCCAGAACACGTAGAACAGGAACAGGTCGAGCGCGATGAATACTCCGATCAGCCCGAACTCGAGCAGGATCAGAAACGCCATGAATTCCTTGACGCGCTTGTCGATATATTTCCAGGAAATCGCGATGGCGATCGGCGTCAGTACAGTGCTCAGCATCACCAGCCACAGACTGAGGCCGTCGAGTCCAACGTGGTAGCGGATCGGCGGCGAGGAGATCCACGACACGTCCGTCGTGAATGTATATCCGGTCGGGCTGGCCGATAAGTACGGTCCAAGCAATCCGAGCGATACGACAAACACAACCAGCGAAATCAGCAGTGCGGCCCAACGCGACGCGTTTGGATTATCTTTCGGCGCGAACAGCATCACCAGAAAGCCGGCGAGCGGCAGCAGCAGGACAATATCCAGCAGCGTCATCGCACGCCTCCAAGCAGACCCATCACCATCACGACCAGCAGCGTGCCACCCAGGACCCACCCCGCATAGTTGCGAATATTTCCCGACTGCGCCCGTTTCAAAATTCCACCCACGGCGCGCGCGGTCTTTCCGACGCCGTTCACCGTGCCGTCGATAATCCCGGCGTCGGCGACGCGCCATAGCAGCGTTCGCGATCCGTCGACCAAGGGATGCACCACGGTGGCGGCGTACAGTTCATCCACCATGTATTTGCGATAGATCAACTGGTGCAGCGGATTGAGTCGCGTCCCTTCGGGTGCGGGGACGCGCTTGCCGTTTCCGTACAGCAAATACGCCAGGAGGATTCCGCCTACGCCCGCTGCGATCGCCACCGGCTTGAGCCAGCTCACGTGGCCCTCTTCGCCCAACGGGAACATATGTTCGAGATACTGCGGGATGTTGATGAACCCGCCGCCGAGGCTCAGCAGCGCGAGCACGACCAGTGGAATCCACATCACCGGGGGCGATTCGTGAACGTGGGCATTGCCGCGATACTCGCCCATGAAAGTCAGGAAGAGCGCGCGGAACACATAGAACGCGGTCATGAAGGCGGTGAACACTCCCACCCAGAACATCCACGGTGCGTGATGATACGCGGCGCCTAAGATTTCTTCCTTGCTGAAATATCCGGATGTACCAGGGACGCCGGCGATCGCCACGCCAGCGCACATCAGCACAGCGAACGTTATGGGGATTTTCGTTCGCAGCCCGCCCATGCTGCGCATATCCTGATTTCCACCCACCGCGTGAATCACCGCGCCGGCGCCAAGAAAGAGCAGGGCTTTGAAGAACGCGTGTGTCATCAGGTGGAAAATTCCGGCGGAGAATGCGCCCGCGCCCAGCGCCAGGAACATGTAGCCAAGCTGTGAAACGGTGGAATACGCGAAAACCTTCTTGATATCGTTCTGCGCCATGCCGATCGTCGCGGCGACGAACGCGGTCAGTAGTCCGACGATGGCGACAATGTTGAGCGCTTCGGTGGTGTGCGTGAAGATCACCGAACTCCGCGTGATCATGTAGACGCCGGCGGTGACCATGGTCGCGGCGTGGATCAGTGCGCTGACGGGAGTCGGGCCGGCCATGGCGTCGGGCAGCCAGACGTACAACGGAATCTGCGCCGATTTTCCGGTCGCGCCCACGAGCAGCAGGAGCGCGATCGCGGTCATCCAGCCCCAACCCGTTTCGACAGGCATGTCCTTAACCTGGCCGAACACGGTCGCGAAGTCGAGCGACTTAAAGTGGATCACGATCAGGAACACGGCCAACATGAATCCGAAATCGCCAATGCGGTTTACGATGAATGCCTTGTTGCCGGCCGTGGTGGCGTACTGCTCTGTGAAATAGAACCCGATCAGCAGGTAGCTGCACAATCCCACGCCTTCCCATCCGATGAAGAGCATCAGGAAATTCGCGCCCAGCACCAGATTCAGCATGAAGAACATGAACAGATTCAGGTACGCGAAGAAGCGATAGTAACCGCCTTCGTGAGCCATGTAACCGACGGCATAAACGTGAATCAGGAATCCAACGCCGGTGACGACCATGAGCATCACGGAGGTGAGCCGGTCGACCGCGAAATCGACGCTGATGTTCAGCGCGCCGGATTGGATCCAGGTGAAGTAGTGTTCGACGTGCGTTTCATGGAAGGTGCCGTTGAACACTCCCAGCGCGACGAGCGTCTTGAGCACCCATAGAAAGGACAGCAGCACGGAGCCGCAGGCGATGGCGTTAATCGCCATCTTGGGCAATCGCCGGCCCAGCAGGCCATTCAGCGCGAAGCCGACTAACGGGAAAATCGGGATTAGCCAGAGTTGCATCATTAGTTTTTGAGCGAACTGACCTCGTCGATTTCGAGCGTCTGTCGATTCTTAAAGATGGTCAGGATAATGGCCAGCCCGACTGCTGCTTCGGCCGCGGCCACCACCATCACGAAGAACGCGAAGATATGTCCGTCCACTTGCTTCAACTTGTACGAGAAAGTGATGAAGGTCAGGTTCACCGCGTTGAGCATCAGTTCGATGGACATGAATACAGTAATAATGTTGCGGCGGAACAGGAAGCCGGCTACACCGAGGCTGAACAGAATCGCCGAAAGAGCCAGGTACCAGGAGAGCGGCACGTTGGGCGGCAGAGGAAGCTGCGGCATTACTCGATCTCCTTTCGCGCCAGAACGATCGCTCCGATGATCGCGATCAGGATCAAAACGCTGGTGACTTCAAAGGGCAGCAGATAATTTCGAAACAGCAAGCGGCCCACGTCCTGCGGAGCTCCGTGAGTGAAGCTCCCGAAGTTTACGGGAGCGGACACCGGCAGCAGCGACTGCACTACGTAGCCGAGAATCCCGAGCAGGATCACGAGCAACGGCAGCGCGAAGAAGCGCACCATGGGGCCTTTGACGATTTTCTTTTCGGTGCCTGCGTTCAGCAGCATGATGACGAAGATGAAAAGCACCATGATCGCGCCGGCATAGACCACGAGTTGCGCGGCGGCGATGAACTCGCCTCCCAGCAGCAAGTAGAGGGCGGCCAGCGACGCCATAACTCCGACCAGCGACAGGGCGCTCGAAATCGGATGGCGCTGCAAGACCAGACTTACCGCGCAGATCACGGCGATGCCG
Source organism: Bryobacteraceae bacterium (assembly GCA_036006545.1). Classification (GTDB taxonomy): domain Bacteria; phylum Acidobacteriota; class Terriglobia; order Bryobacterales; family Bryobacteraceae; genus Palsa-187. The sequence continues at coordinate 14,022 of DASYPO010000368.1, read as the reverse complement.
GCGAAGATCAGAAATAGGAGCGCGTCCATGTTTATTTGGATTCCAGTGCCACCGCGAGTCCGGTGACGAAAAGATTCACGATCGCGACCGGAAACAGAACGGTCCATGCAAAACGCATCAGTTGATCGTAGCGGAAACGCGGGAGCGTGCCGCGCACCCATATATAAAGGAAGAGAATCGCGCCGACCTTGGAAGCGAACCAGAAGAATGGCAGCAGAATCTTGCCGGCGATCGGCAGCATGAACACAGCCGCGATCACCAGGAACACGACGCCGAACACGGGGAGCGTGAACTTATCGAGACGGCGCGCGGGGTTCGCGGCGTGATAGAAGCATGTCAGCCCGCCGATCGCGAAGATGATGGTCGGAATGAATTTCGACCCGTATTCCGCTGGAAACGGGGGATGCCAGCCGCCCAGGAACAGCAGCGTCGCGACACAGGAGACGGTGATCATGTTGGCGTATTCGGCCATGAAGAACGAAGCGAACTTCATGCTCGAATACTCGGTGTGGAAGCCGGCGACCAGTTCGTTTTCGGCTTCGGGCAGATCGAATGGCACGCGATTGGTTTCGGCAAAGGCGGCGATCAAAAAAATGATGAAACTGAAGATCTGCGGGAAGGGGCCGTGGAAGATCGACCAGTTGGGGATGAACCCGAAGTAGTAAGCGCCCTGCCCGTTGACTAGTTCGCGGAAGCTAAGCGAGTTGAGAATCAGAAGCGGCGCGGCGATCGCCATCGCCATCGGTAGTTCGTAACTGATCATCTGCGCGGAGCTGCGCAGCCCGCCCATCAGCGAGTACTTGTTATTCGACGCCCAGCCGGCCAGTGCGATTCCATAAACGCCCATGCCGGACATGCCGAGGATGAACAGCACGCCGATGTTGAGGTCGGTGAGCTGCATATAGGTCTGGATTCCGAAGACGTTGATCTCGGGTCCGAAGGGGACCACGGAAATCGAGATCAGCGCGAACATCACGGCGATGAAGGGCGCAAGGAAATAGAAAAACTTGTTGACATGCGAAGGCAGCATGTCTTCTTTGGTGAGCAGCTTGATGACGTCGGCCAGGGGTTGGAGGAGGCCGTGGGGTCCGACGCGACGCGGGCCGACGCGAAGCTGGATGTGCGCGATCACCTTGCGCTCGATCCATTGCAGATAGGCGAGCGTGGTCAGTAGCACACCTGCCACGATTCCGGCTTTGATTAGCGAAAGGAGGAGAAAATTCATCTTTAAGTTGGGGCCAGGGGCCAGGGGCCAGGGGCCAGTTCTCGACTATGCATGTTTTTGCAAGGAGTGCATCAACCCGACCACAATCCGTCCGGTTTCAGAAGCCGCTGCCACTACCCCAGCCGCCCGATCCTCGTTTATGTATCCCAATCGTTGAGCAATCAGAACCTGCGTCTCCACTTCTCCAAGCGACCCTAACGCGATCGAAAGATGATGAACAAACTCACGAGCCCCGTTGCGGCAATGCCCCTGGGCAATATTCGACGGTACCGAAACCGCCGAACGACGAAGTTGGCTCGTCAGCCCGAACAGCTCGTCTTTCGGAAACTGCTTTGTGACGCCGTATACCGCTTCCACTAGGTCCATCGCTTTCTGCCAAGCAATTAGATCGCAGTATCGCCTCGGAGAGGCAACCTTCACTGGCCCCTGGCCGCTGGCCCCTGGCCGCTCTTATGGGGCTCATCAAACAGCCGACCGGGGGATTCCATCACCGAATTCAAGATCTTCGAATACTTCGACAACGAACCGGACGTGAACAGCGTGTCACCCGCCGATGCGACCGCTCCCGGGAGCGCCGCCACGCGACCATTCAGAGGAGCCGTCGGGGCCGCGCCGCCCGTCGCCAAGATCGGTAGCGGGACGTTGTAGCCGTGCACCGTCTTGCGGATTTCTTCGAATACTTTGTCCGGCAGCCAGATCCCCAAGTTGAGATTCATTTCTTTCGCGATCAGGCCGCAGATCTCGAGGTCGGTCTTGACGCCCATCACACGCACCGCGTGCTTCAGCTTCTGCACTTCACCGCACACGTTGGTCACCGTGCCGTTCTTTTCGTAGGCTGATGCGGCGGGCAGCACGATGTCCGCGCGCTTCGCCGTCTCAGTGAGGAAAAGATCCTGGACGACGACGAACGCCTTCGAAGCGAGCGCCGCGTTCTTCAGCGGATTCGCGCCGACCACCCACAACGCGTCGAGATCCGACGCGCCGATCATCTGTTCGCGGCTCATCCCGCCATCGCGCGGCGTCAGCCCCATGTCGAACGCGCCTCGCGAATTCGAGTAGTCGACCAGGCAAATGTATTTCACCGGCACGCCCAGCGAATCGCCGAACGCGATCAGCTTGCGCAGCGCATCGCCTTGCACTGCGTCGCCGAATACGATCACCAGGTCGCCTGCGGTCTTAATCTGATCGCGTAGCGACTCGACCGCTGCGAGTTCCCCGCCCTTCTGCGCGTGGACGACCGCCGTCGCGTGTTTGTCCTCACGCGTCGGTCCGGGATTGACGACGTACACATGCGCGAAGTGATGCCGTTGATTCGCGCGCACTTGAAACGCCAGGAAAGGATGCTGCTGCGAGAGATCGGTGCCGACGATCAGCACCGATTTCGCGGTGTACAAATCCGCCGCGGTTCCTAGTGCGTTGTTTTTGCCCGACAGCGCATCGAAGAACGTTGAAAGATCGCCAGTGCGGTGATGATCGATGTTCTTCGTCTCAAGACCCTGCCGCGCGAACTTCGCCAGGAAATAATTCTCTTCGTTGGTCGTGTGATTCGAGCCGATCACGCCAAACTTCCCGCCGCGGGCTTTGATCTCGCCGAATTTCTTGGCGACGGTGCTCAAGGCTTCCGACCACGAGATCGGTTCGAACGTGTCGCCCACGCGCTTCAATGGCGATTGCAGGCGCTCCGGATGCTCCACAAAATCGAACGCATAGCGGCCCTTGATGCACAGGAATTCGCCGTTGATGCCGCTGCGATCGCGATTGTTCCCGCGAATGATGCGGTCGTTCTTGGTGCCCAGCGTCGTGCGGCAGCCGTCGCCGCAATGCGTGCAGATGGTGCCGACGTGGTGCATCTCCCACGGCCGCGTGTGATACCGATAGATCCCGCTGGTCAACGCGCCCACTGGACAGATATCGATGCAGGCGCCGCACTCGTCGCATTCCAGATGATCGTGTTTGTTGGGCACGATCTCGGCGATCACGCCGCGATTTGCGACACCCAGCGCGCCGACGCCCATGCCCTCGTTGCAGATTCGCACGCAGCGATAGCACAAGATGCAGCGCGGCGCATCGAAATACACCACTGGCGACCACTGCTTCTCGTCGACGTGAACCTTGCGCTCGGTGAAGCGGCTCTCGCCTGCGCCGTAGCGAAACACCATATCCTGCAATTCGCACTCGCCGCCTTTGTCGCACACGGGACAATCCAGCGGATGGTTGGTCAGCAGAAATTCGAGCGTGCCCTTGCGCGCTTGCCGGACGATCGCCGAATCGGTATGGACCACCATGCCCTCGGCGACGGGAAGTGTGCAGCCCACCTGCAGCTTTGGAGTTTTTTCGACCTCGACCAAGCACATGCGGCACGCGGCCTGCAGCGTCAGCCCTTCGTAGTAGCAGAACGCCGGAACTTCGATGCCGGATTGCCGCGCCGCTTCGATGATCAGCGTTCCCTTGGCGGCTTCGATAGTTCGACCGTCAATGGTGAGCTTGACCGTTTCAGTCTGAGTTGAATCAGGCATGTCTAGACCAGTACCGCCTCGCGTGCAAGTCGCTTCTCGAAATCGCCGGCGAATTTCTCCACGATGGAAATGGTGGGCATCGCGGCCGCATCCCCTAGCGCGCAGAAGGTCCGGCCCAACATGTTATGCGATAACTCGCCCAGCAGCGCGATATCTTCTCGGCGGCCGCCGCCGTCGTCGAAGCGCTGCAGAATTTTTCTTAGCCAAGTTGTGCCTTCGCGGCAGGGGATGCACCAGCCGCAGGATTCGTGCGCGTAGAATCGCATCACGCGCAATGCGACCTTCACCATGTCGGTGGTCTCATCCATGACCACCATGCCGCCCGAACCGAGCATGCTGCCGATGGCCGCGATTGAATCGTAGTCCATCTTCACATCGCACTCGTCTGCTTTCAAAAATGGGCAGGACGATCCGCCGGGACAAACCGACTTGAGTTTCTTGCCGCCCGGAATTCCGCCACCGAAGACCTCGATCGACTTCAGCATGTTGTAGCCCAGCGGCACTTCGTACACGCCCGGCTTGTTCACGTGCCCCGAGAGGCATAACAGGCGAGTGCCGCCGTTATTGGGCGTGCCGAGCTCGTGATACCACTTGCCGCCGTTGCGAATGATCACCGGAACGGTGCTGTAGGTCTCGACATTATTAATAAGGCTGGGGCAGCCCCAGGCGCCCGCGACCGCCGGAAACGGCGGCTTCATGCGCGGAACGCCGCGTTTGCCTTCGAGCGAATCGAGCAGGGCGGTTTCTTCGCCGCACTCGTACGCGCCTGCGCCCGAATGCGTGTACAGATCGAAATGGAAATCCGTACCGGCGATTTTCTGGCCGAGATAACCCTTCGAGTACGCTTCGGCGATCGCCTTGTCCATGTGCTCGATCAGGTAGCGATACTCGCCGCGTATATAAATGTAGCCGTGATGCGCGCCAGTGGCCAGTCCCGCGATCAGAATGCCCTCGATCATCTGATGCGGGTCGTATTCCATCAACAAACGATCCTTGCAGGTAGCGGGCTCGCTCTCATCGGCGTTGACGATGATGTATTTCGGTTTGGGCGACGTGCGTGGGACAAAACTCCACTTGAGGCCGGTCGCGAATCCTGCGCCGCCGCGGCCGCGCAGTGCCGAGGCCTTCACTTCCGCGATGATGTCCTCCGGCTTCATCTCGTAGGCTTTCTTGAACGCCTTGAAGCCGTCATTGGCGAGGTAAGTATCCAGCGAAGCGGAGTTGGGCAATCCGAATCGCTGCGAGATAACCCGGGTTTCGTTGGGATTCGGTTCGTTGTAAAGCATCAGTTCGCTTTCTTCGCCGACTTGAGGCCGTCGATCAGCGCGTCCAGTTTCTCGGGCGTGATGTGGTGATGGAAATCGTAGTTGATCTCCACCGCTGGCGCCCACGAACACGCGCCCATGCACTCCACTTCTTCCAGCGAAAAAACTCCGTCGGCCGTCACTTCTTTGTGTCCGATTCCCAGCTTCTTCTTGGCATGCTCGTACAATTCGGTGCCGCCCACCAGCATGCAACTGATGTTGGTGCACACCTGGACGTGATACTTGCCCAGCGGCTTGCGGTGCAGCATTGAATAGTAGCCCACTACTTCGTCTACTTGCAGGCTCTGGACGCCGCAGCGCTTGGCCACTTCGTCGATCAGCTCCGGTGTGATCGCGCCCACTTCATCCTGGGCGTACATCAGCATGGGAATCACGGCGGAGCGTTCGCGGCCCGGATACTTGGCCAGGAACCGCTTGAATCGTTCTTCGAGTTCAGGCGAAAAAGTCATGGTGTGGATTAGCGGTCCGTATCTCCGAGCACGAAGTCCATACTGCCCAGCGCCGCAATCGAATCCGCGATCAGCGCATTATGCAGCAGCACTGGTAGACACTGCAGATTACCGAAACTCGGGGTGCGCATGTGCACGCGATACGGTTTCGAAGTTCCGTCGCTCACAACGTAGTACCCGATCTCCCCGCGCGGCGACTCGATGCACTGGTACACTTCGCCGGCGGGAACGCGGAAGCCTTCGGTCACAATCTTGAAATGATAGATCAAAGCCTCCATCTGCGTCTTCATCTTTTCCCGGTCGGGTAGAACTACGTGCGGAGCGTCGGCCTGCCACGGACCTTCGGGCATGCCTTCCATGGCCTGCACGACAATGCGCGCGCTCTGCCGCATCTCATCCATGCGCACGCGATACCTCGCCCAGACGTCGTTATCGGTGTGCGTCGCGACCTTGAAATCGAACTTCTCGTAGCTCGAGTACGGCTCGGATTTGCGGATGTCGAAATTCACACCGGCACCGCGCAACATCGGACCGGTAACGCCCAGGTCCAGCATGTCCTCGACCGAAATGAAGCCCACACCTTTGGTCCGGCGAGTCCAGATCGGATTCGAGTCCAGCAGGTTCTCGTACTCGTCCACCTTGGACGGAAACTCTTTCATGAACTTGCCGACGACTTTGTCCCAGCCGCGCGGCGGTTCGAGCGCCAGTCCGCCGATGCGAATGTAGCTGCCCATCATTCGCTGGCCGGAGAACATTTCGAAAATCCGCAACAGATCTTCGCGCTCGCGGAAGCAGTAGAAAAAGACGCTCATCGCGCCGATGTCGAGCGCGTGCGTCCCCAGCCACACCAGGTGGCTTTGGATTCGCGACAACTCAGTGAGCATGACGCGCATCCATTGCGCGTGCGGCGGAATCTCGATCTGCAACAGCTTCTCGACCGTCAGCGCGTACACCAGATTGTTCGAAAGATTCGCCAGGTAGTCGACACGATCGGTCAGCGTCACGCCCTGCTGGTAGTGCTTCTGCTCGAATTCCTTTTCGATGCCGGTGTGCAGGAACCCGATGTCGGGCTCGGCGGAGATGATGGTTTCGCCCTCCAGCTCAAGCACAATGCGCAGCACGCCGTGCGTCGACGGATGCTGCGGACCCATGTTGAGCGTCATGCGCCGTGGCGATGACGGGCTCGCGGGCTGTTCCTGAACCGCCTGAACTGTGGAAGTGTGATCTTCGTAGACCGGTTTCATGTTGGTCCTCAGTCGCCGTTATTCACTGGGGTAACTGTACTTGTAGCCGTGCACCGGATAATCCTTGCGCAGCGGATGCCCTTCCCAGTCGAGCGGCATCAGGATGCGGGTCAGGTTCGGATGGTTGCGAAAGCTCACACCGAAAAGATCGAACACTTCGCGTTCATACCAGTTGGCCGAGCGCCACACCGAACACACCGAATCGATCTCCGGATTGGTCCCGCTCACCCAGCACTTCAGCCGCAGACGCTGATTTTTCGCCAGCGAATGCAGATGGTAGATCACTTCGAAGCGCGGCTCGGCCGGATGACGATCCACGCAGGTCACCGCGGATAGTCGCTCGAACTTCTCGGCGGCTTTAAGATGCGCGCAAAATTCCACGATGCGCGCCGGATCCACCGTCAGCGTCGTTTCGCCGAAGGCGTCTACGCTGTTCAGAATCGCCGCGTGCGTCATTCGCCCTTCTCCTTGAACGCCCATTCGAGAGCGCCCTTCTTCCATACGTAGAAGAAGCCCACCATCACCAGCACCACGAAAATCAGCATCTCGAAAAACCCGAACATCTTCAGCTCGCGGTACACCACCGCCCAAGGATACAGGAACACGGCTTCGATATCGAACAGGATGAAGATCATCCCCACCAGATAGAACTTCACGCTGAAGCGTTCGCGCGCCGAGCCAACCGGCGCCATGCCGGATTCGTAGGGCGTGTCCTTCAAAGGACTGCGGGCGCGTTTGCCCAGCAGCGACGAAGCGCCGATCAAACCCGCGGCCAGTGCCATGGCGATGATCGCCTGCACCAGAACTGGAAAGTAGACCTCAGGCAAAGTTGTCGGCATCGGCGGCTTGCGGCTCCCTCTGAGTTCGGATCAGGTTAAGTATCGAATATAATGAGCGTCGAGACAAGGTGTCAATCGCACAAAAGATCGAAGTAGTAGTGAACGGCGAGCCGCATCGCGTTACAGAAGGATTAACGGTGGCCGGATTGCTCGCCGAACTGGCGATTGATCCCACGCGCGTTGCGGTGGAACTGGACCGCGAAATCGTGCGCAAGGCCGATTGGGAATCGGTGCGCGTGAGCTCAGGAGCGAATGTCGAGATCGTCTGGTTTGTGGGGGGCGGGCGGCGCTAGCGGCCCCGCATCAGTGAAGTTTAAGGCCGATTACGAATCGGACCTGGTGTTGAATGCGCGACGAGTCGGAGAGCGGCGCACCTAGAAACAGCGGCGCATAGTCGGCGCCCAATCGAAAGCTGGCGCGCCGAACGATACGCACGTCGAATCCGCCACCCACGGCAAGGGTCCCGCCCACGCGTGTCTCCTTGCTGGTCATTGAAAAAAGCCCGGCGGTACTGTAAGTCGATCGCACCAGGGTTGCTCCTGCCAGCGTATTGACCCACGGCGTCACGCGCGCGCCGCGGTGCCATTTCCATTCGGGTCCCACAAGAAAATTGGTCAATCGCGAGCGGGCGTTAACGATCTGGAGATTGTTGTCGAATACGCCGGTCCCGAACTGATCGCGCAAGTAGGTGGAGAAATCCAATTTCAAACCGAAGTGCGGGCCCAGCTTGCGAATCACCGCCGCGTGCACTCCATTCTGAGCGCCATCGTGAATGCTGAACGGAGTCGACAGATTCGGACCGATGAGGCTTCGTGCACCAGTGCCGCTGACAACGCCGACCACGGCCGCACCACCGAAGTATTCCCAGGCGGAAGGTTGACGGCTGGACATATCCGGCGCGGCGCCTTGCCCGGTAGCGCGGGCGTTGAAGACCAAACATCCCAGAACAAAAGTTATCGGAAGCGTTTTGTGCACGGACTTACGGAAGCACGGCGCGTGCCATTTCGCGGGCTCCGTGTTTACAGCCAGAGCCGCTCTGCGGGCTGTGCCGATGCGTCACACGTGATGCTTGCGCGCCCGCGTTAAAGCGCGTTCAGGTTAGGAAAGTTTTAGGCACGCCAGCGGGATCTTTCGACATAATGGAATCCTGAGGAGGACACAAACGTGTTCCAACGAAATATCCTGCGCGCGGCCACGGCCGCCACATTCTTGTTGCTGATTACGGCTCCTGCTTTTGGACAGCGGCGCGATCGCGGCCGGTGGGAGTTGCTGGGTGAGGCGAATGTCGATGGCGCCGTCGATCACGATCGCATCGTGGTCACTGGCGCGGCGGGGGCATTTACGGGGATTCGGCTTCGCGTGGAGCGGGGACCGGTGCGCTTCGACCGCGTCATCATTCATTTTGAAGACGGCCAAGCTCAGCCATTTTCCATTCGCGGTCGCGTACCTGCCGGTTCCACCACGCGGGTCATCGACCTGCCCGGAAACCGCCGCCTGATTCGCGACGTCGAATTCTTTTATGAACGCGCCAGCTATCGCTCGGCGAGGCCCAAGGTGCTGCTGTTCGGGATTCGCTAGCGGCTCGATCGAGTCCCTACCACATTCTCGAAGCGGGTGCCGCCGGTACCCGCGTTCGGGTCTCTTGACACAGCCCTCCGGTCGAGTACAATCGAGGGGTCCCCGAAAATCATAAAAAACGGAAACTACCGAAAATGTTCAAACCCAGAAAGAGCAGCCGCAGCGAAGTCCCCGATCAGGACCGGACCTATTCCTCGAGCGAAGTTTCCAACATCGCGGAGGTGAGCCTGCGGCAGCTGCAGTGGTGGGATGAGCGGAAGGTAGTTTCGCCGCGGCACGAGGGACACCGGCGCGTGTACTTCGCAGCGGAAGTGGTCGAGATCACGGTGATCGCCGAACTTCGCCGCAAGGGTTTTTCGCTTCAGAAAATCCGTCGCGTGCTGCGCTTCCTGCAGCGCGAAATGGGCAAGCGCCTGGCAGAAGTGTTGGAAGCTAATTCCGATCTGCACCTGGTCACCGACGGGAAATCGATTTACCTCGAAGATCAGCACGACCGCATCATCGACATCCTGAAGAACGCGCGCCAGCCGATGTTCCTGGTTTCGGTAAGCGATCAGGCGCGGCGACTCTCGGGAATCGAACGCAAACCGGCGCGCATGGAGCCGGGTTCGGCACGACGCGTTGTAGCGCGGGCCTAGCCGAAGAGCAAATATTACTTCACCGAAATCGTGACACCCGGCTGCGTCACGTAATCGCCAAAGAACACCACCACCGACGCAGGTCCTGACGGCGTTCCTTGCGGAATCGTGACGTTAACCTGAAAAACTCCCTCGACCGCCCCGGGAGCCGGACCCGCGTACGCAACCGCCGCCGGCCTGCCGCCGATCGTCACCGAGATCGGCCCCATGTTGAACACGGGCAGTGTGCCGCCGACACCGTTGAGCTTGCCATCGCGACCGACGGGCGTGGTCTGCCCCCCGCCCGATCCAAACAGCACGACCTGATTCCCCACGCTCTCCGGGCTTGCCGGCAAGTTGAAGCTGTTGTCCTGATTCAGTGCCGCCGCCTGACCGAAGCCGCTCGAATCCGAGGTGAGCAGCGCAGGCACCGCTTTTATGACCGGCACGATCACTGGGTTCGACTTGACGCCCCTGTACTCCACCTGAATTTGCGTGCGCAGATTTCCCGCGACGGAATACGGGACGAACGCGCTGACCTGTCCATTCACCGCGTAAATCATCGGCGCGGGCACGCCGTCGAACAGCACGCGCGTTTCGCCGATCATGGTCGCGACCTGACCGCCCGAAAAATCGAGGCCAGCCAGCGTCGGCGGACCGAAGCGTGTTCCAAATATCACGATCGCTTCGCCCGGCGTCACCAGGTTGCCCGCGTAGCTTCCCGCGCTGGTCACTGCTGCCGGGGTGAAGTATGGAAGCGGGCCCGTCACCGTGAGGTCGACTGGCACGTTCACGTTTCCGGCCGCGGCCGATCCGAATGCGATGTTGCCGGTGTATTTCCCCGGCGCCAGCCCCGCGGGATTTACGGTGACGCGGCCGGTGAGTGGGGTGGCCGAGCCGGTGACGTCGACTGTCAACCAGTTCGAAGTCGCGGACCGGTCCAAACCTTCGGGAACCGTGCCGGGGACAAAATTGTTGTTCGCGGTCGGGATCATGTTGAGGCCTGTCACGTTGTCGCGCGTGCTGGTGCCGATGAAGTTCTGCATGAACGGCGGTGGTTCGCCCTGCGACGCTGAGAAACTAATTCGCCCCGTGGGAGAACCTAGCGGGAGAATTCCGCTTAGTCCGGGATTCGTGGGGCATGGGGTGAATGTAAACAGCGCCAGCGGGTCGTTCACGGAATTAGGCTTGTTCACTCCGTTGTCGAAGCTTGGTCGATCGGTGAATCTCGGAATCAGCGCCGAAGTTAATCCGTTGGGTACGTGCGGTTCGAGTATAGGCGACAACGGAGCAAACGAGAGGTTGACCGTTACTGTCCCCGGCAGCGGGCTGTTGACTGCGGCCCCACCGGAGTTGAATGACGGTACCACGGGGACCGTGAAGGATTCGACGATATTTGCCGCCTGATCGCTCACCTCGTAAAACGCCGAGCCGCGTCCATTGGTCATGGGAACCTTGAAAAAAGTTCCCGCTGTGGGCACGACGAGTTGTCGCTGACCTCCCGGCTGGTTGATCGCCACCAGGTGCGAATTCGTACCCAACAGCACCGGCAGATACAAATCGACGCCCGTTGGAGCGTTGAAGAGGAGTTCGAATTGTGTGCCGGAGCTTACTTGCGAGTTGATCTGCGGAAGCGTGAATCCCAATTCGCTCCCCAGCACATTCTGGCCCGGCACACTCTGCGTCGCTTGGGGAGGTAGCCTTTGTGCGCCAGTCCCCTGCGTTGTCGAAAACGTCTTGAAGGAATTCAAGAATCCTTCTCCGAATCGTATATTCGCCATCTGCGTGGGATTGGGGGTCCCGGTAAACGGAAAGTTCGTGGGCGTGCACGCGGAGCCGGTGAAGCTCTGCGAAATGCTGGTACTGAGCCCCTGAGACACGGTCGCTAACGGGTCTATATTCGGGTTGCTGATGGCGATCCCATTCGCGGGCAAGATAGTCGCAAGAACCGGCGACCTGTCCGACAGCGAGGTCGCGTTCACTCGCGTGTTGGTGACTCGGAATATTCGCGTACCATTGGTGGCGGGCGCGAGGATCGGAACTCCGTTGAAGGTGACTTGGTTAGCCCTCACCAAACCCTGAAAAACGTTGGGGTGCCCCGGCGACCCGTCGAAAGTTCCACTTCCGGTATTGATGATCGGTGACGGCGGTGCAGAAATCGAAGCCGGCTGGAACAGAATTGGCGCCGAGGAAGAGGTCGCACCCGGCTCGTCGATCAGCAGTAGCACATCGCTCGGTCCGTCTGGTGTGTGCGCATTAGTGACCGGAACGTTGAATCTGAGCGTTAGGTTGGTGGTGGGGACCGCCGCGCCCAGCGGAAGAGGAGTACCGCCGGTGCAATTGAACACGACGTCGCCGACCCGTTCGGTCAAGCCTTCCGTCCGCACCGTCGGGGTAGCGCCCACATTGGCGATACACTGTAACACCGGGTTCTGTTGGGCGCAGGCGATTACGGCCAAACTGAGCATCGCAAGAGCACGCATGGGTCTATAAAATCACTACTTGCTGAGTTTTTCAAGCGTTCTCACGCGAAACTCCTTCCGCTGAGGAACGTCTTAAATATGAAGCTGGTATACTGAAACCGGCTGGAGGCTATCCGGATGCCGTCACGTCTTCGCTCTTATCTATACATTCCTGTTTTCATCGCCGTATGCTCCATCGCGGCCGCGCTGTTTTCGGGAGCCGGCGTCTCCGCCGCGCCCTCCGACGATCCCACGGCCCAAAGTGTTAAGGCGTTCACTTCCATATATAAGGTGGTCGAAGACAACTTCGCCGACCAGGTCAAATCCGAGAAGGCGATCTACAAAGGCGCCATTCCGGGCATGCTCCGCACGCTCGATCCGCACTCCAATTTCTTCGATTCGCACGATTACGACCAGCTTCGAGACGACCAGCGCGGACGCTATTTCGGCGTCGGCATGCAAGTGGGACCGCGCAACGGCAAGACCATCGTGATCGCTCCGTTTGGCGGGTCACCTGCCTACAAAGCCGGTCTCCGTCCTGGCGATACGATTCTCGAAGTCAACGACATGAAGACCGACAACCTCACCACTACCGAGATCGCCGACCGGCTCAAAGGTCCTAAGGGAACCCCGGTGCAGATCGTGGTGGCGCGCGAGGGCGCCGAGAAGCCCCTGGTCTTCAATATCATTCGCGGCGAGATTCCGCGGTTCAGCGTTCCCGACGGCTTTTGGCTGAAACCCGGAGTCGCCTACATCCACATCACGCAGTTCAACGAAAACACCAGCAAGGAAATGCAGGACAAGCTCAAAAAGATGGGCGAGAAAGAGGTCAAGGGCCTGGTGCTGGATCTGCGCGATAACCCGGGCGGGTTGCTCAACGAGGGCGTTTATGTAGCCGGCCACTTCCTTAAGAAGGGCGAACTGGTGGTCAGCCACCACGGCCGTACTTCACCGAACAAGAATTACTATTCGCCGTCCGACGGATCCGGCAAGGAGTATCCGATCGTCGTACTGGTGAATCGCTACTCAGCTTCAGCTGCGGAGATCGTGGCGGGCGCGCTGCAGGATCATGATCGCGCCTGGATCCTGGGGGAGAATACTTTCGGCAAGGGTCTGGTTCAGACCGTGTATCCGCTGGGCGACAACACGGGCCTGGCGCTGACCACCGCGCATTACTACACACCCAGCGGCCGCCTGATCCAGCGCGACTACTCGAACATCTCGTTCCTGGATTACTACTATCACAACAATCTCGAGCAGAAGAATGCCAACGACGTGAAGATGACCGATGCCGGACGCACCGTCTACGGCGGCGGTGGAATCTCACCGGACGAGAAGTTCGTATTCCCCAAGCTCAGCAAGTTCCAGGTGGACCTGCTGGTGCGGAAGTACGCGTTCTTCAATTTCTCTTCGAAGCACTTCAGCAACAAGGAAGCCAAGCTGCCGCAAGGCTGGGAGCCCGACGAAAAGCTAGTTAACGAATTCCATGACTTCCTGCAGTCCAGCAAAATCGAGTTCACCGAAGCCGAGTTCACTGAGAATCGCGCGTGGATCAAGCAGCAGTTGAAGCGTGAGTTCTACGTGACCGGTTTCAGCTTCGAGGAATCGCAGCGGGTGGCGATTGAAATGGATCCGGCGGTCGGCAAGGCCATCGAATCCATGCCCAAGGCCAAGGGCCTGCTGGAAAACGCGAAGAAGCAGATCGTGCAGCGCAATGCTGGTCGCGCAGTTCGCGCCGCGCGCTAATTTGTAGCGCAGGGCGATCTG
>DASYPO010000367.1:0-2846 GCA_036006545.1 Bryobacteraceae bacterium | reverse complement strand
CGTCGTCGGGTATCGCGATCCGGCGCTCGATTACATGCAGGACCTCGGGCAGGCCATCGAGCTGACTACGCTGCTGCGCGACACAGGCGAACATCTGGCCCGCGGACGCGTCTATCTGCCGCAGGAAGAAATGGCTGAGTTCGGCTATTCCGAGGACGACCTGACACGGCATGTTCGTAACGAGGCGTTCGGCAAGCTGATGCGCCTCCAGGTCGAGCGCGCGCGGAGCTATTACGACGCCGCTCAGCCGGGGATTGCATTGTTAGACTCGCGCGGGCGCTTCGCGGCAAAGGTCGCTTTCGATCTGTACCTGCAGACCCTGAATCGCATCGAATCGTCCGGTTACGACGTCTTCCGTCGTCGTCCTGCCGGCCCTGCGATGGAGCGGGCGTGGATCGCCGCGCGTTCACTGACCGGGCCGATGGCGCGGCGGCTGATGGCGAGGGCCAAGGGTGCCTGACGCGTCACGAAATTCCGTGCGGACCACCGGGTCCGCTCTCCGAACGTGAGTCTCTGGGTCGCGCTGGCCGTCGCACTCGGCATGATCGTGTGGACGGTGAAGTCACGCATCGCATATCTAGGGCTCACTCCTCTCGCCCCACCTGCGCCCGACGCCCCATCCGCCGACTGCATGGTCGTGATTCCCGCCCGCAATGAAGAGGACGTGATCGAGCGTGCCGTGTCGAGCCTTCCGCACGACACCGTGATCGTCGTGGATGACGGATCGACCGACGCAACTGCAGATCGTGCCCGCAAATCCGGTGCAGGCGTGCTCCCGGCTCCCGACTTGCCCCGCAACACCTACGGAAAATCGAACGCATGCATCGCCGGTGCGCGGCCCCTGCGCTCGAAATGGGTGCTGTTCACCGACGCCGATACCTGGTTCGAACCGAAGTTCCTCGAAGCGGCCGTCGCTCTCGGCGAAGCAGCTAACATCACCTTCCTGTCTTTCTATTTGCAGCCCGATGCCGCGACCACGCTCGGAAAGCTGATGGTGCCCTACGCGTTTTCGCTTTTCTTTTCAGGCACCAGTCCGCGTGGCGACCCGGAGGCGGCATTCAACGGCCAGTGCGTGCTGGTGCGCCGCGAAACCTACGAGTTTTTGGGCGGGCACGCCGCCGTGTACACCAGCCAGATCGAGGACATGAAGCTGGCCGCGCTGGCGGATCGGCACCGCCTCACCTACGCGCTGGCGCGCACCGATCTGGGACATGTGGAACTGCGTCCCTGGAAGGATTTCGTACGCAACGCCCGCCGCTTCATGATCGTGAATTCACGCATCGGACTGCAGATTCTGGCCGCGGCATTAACCTGGAGCGCGTGGCTCCCGGCGTTGGCGTGGCTGCTGATCGATCGCGAATGGATTTGGGCCGCGGCATTCTTTCTTCTGCCGATGCTGCTGCTTCGACTCTGGTACCCCAACTGGAAACTCGCGCTCGGCGCACCCGTCGGAATCTATGCGATGCTACCGCTACTGTGGAGCGGACTGACCGCGGCGTTCTCCGGCCGCCCGCTCGACTGGAAGGGTCGCGAGATCTGACGCTATGATATCCACTGGAATGGAAACCACCGAAACCCTGGTGGCCGAGATCGCGATCCTGGACGACGATCTCGACTTCCGAAATTACCTCGAGGATTTCCTCAAAGACGAAGGCGTCTACAGCGTCCGCGCCTTCGCCCGACCCGACGAACTTTACGAGAGCTGCGAAGAGCGTCTGCCCGACATCGTGCTGCTCGATATGAAAATGGGCGAAGTGTCAGGCGACCGCGTGCTCGAGCAACTCCTGACGCGCTGGCCCGGACTGTGCGTCATCATCATCACCGGCTATCCGTCGCTCGAAGACATGCGAACCACCTTCAAGCTGAAAGTGTTCGACTATCTTTCGAAGCCGTTTTCGCTGGCCCAGCTCCGCCAGGTGCTTACCAACGCCGTCGACGCATTTGGACTGGGCCGCTCGCAGTTGCGCGACCGCCTCGGTCACGCGATCAAGATGCTGCGCGTCGAGCGCGACTGGTCGCTTAAGGA
Organism: Bryobacteraceae bacterium; assembly: GCA_036006545.1. Taxonomy (GTDB): domain Bacteria; phylum Acidobacteriota; class Terriglobia; order Bryobacterales; family Bryobacteraceae; genus Palsa-187. Next base: position 820 of record DASYPO010000367.1, on the reverse strand, counting down.
TCTGGCCTCGCAGGCGCGCCTGAGCGTCTCCCAGATCAGCTCCATCGAGCGCGGCGCGAATTTACCCTCCATGGAAAGCCTGCTGGCGATTTCCAAGGCGTTTGACAAAAAGCCGTCGGATATTCTGACCGGAATCGGATTCTAAGGACTCAATTCACCACATGCCGCATGGACTCACCATTCCGCCCACCGGGGCGCTCGATTTTCTCTCGCTGGGCGCGCTAGTGCACCGCCTCGATCCGGGAATTATCCCGTTTCGCAAAGCTACGGAGTGCCGCATCCACGTCAGCGGCGGCGAATTCAACGTGGCCGCCAACCTGGCCGATTCCTTCGGCATGAACACCGGAATCGCGTCGGCCATGGTGAGTTATCCCATCGGAGATTTGATCGCGGAACGGGTCCGCGCCATGGGCGTTCGACCTTTTTACAAGCGCTTCGAGCACGACGGGGTCACCGGACCCAACATGGCCACCGTTTATAGCGATCAGGGATTCGGCGTTCGTGGACCTGTGGTGTTCTACAACCGTTGCAACGAAGCCGCGGCGCGATTGAAGCCCGGCGATTTCGACTGGCGCGCGATTTTCTCGGGCGGCGTGCGCTGGTTCCACAGCGGCGGCATTTTCGCGGCATTGTCGCCGACCACCGCACCTTTGATCGCCGAAGGAATGCGCGCAGCCAAAGCAGCCGGCGCGATCACGTCCTTCGATCTGAATTTCCGCGAGAAGCTCTGGAAGATTTTCGGCGGTCACGATCACGCTGTGGAAGTGCTGGGCAAAATCCTCGAGCATGTCGATGTTCTGGTCGGCAACGAAGAGGATCT
>DASYPO010000366.1:0-23558 GCA_036006545.1 Bryobacteraceae bacterium | reverse complement strand
GGCTGGCGGATTCCCAGTCGTAATCGTGAACCCGACGGCTCCCGTCGGCGATCCCGATTTCAAGCCGACGCCGACGGGTAAGATCGTCGTCGACTTCGTGCGCGGGGCCATCCCTGCATTTCTCGATACCGGACTCAACGTGGTCGACGTGCGCGACGTCGCGGCGGGACACCTGGTGGCGTGCGAGCGCGGGCGCTCGGGCGAACGGTATATCCTGGGTGCGGAAAACCTTACGTTGGAGAAAATCCTGGGGACGCTTGCGGAGGCGGTCGGAAAACCCGCGCCACGCATGCGAGTTCCTTACGTGGTGGCGTACGCGGCGGGCGCGGTATCGACCGGCTGGGCGAATCTGACGGGCAAAGAACCGGTGGCGCCGTTGGACGGAGTTCGGATGGCGCGCAAGAAAATGTGGGTGCGGCACGACAAAGCGGCGCGCGAGCTGGGTTATGCGCCTCGGCCGGCGGCGGAAGCGCTGGGTCGGGCGGTCGAGTGGTTTCGCGCCAACGGCTATTGCTGAATGCGGACGTGGCTGTTGGTGGCCGCCGAAAGGCGCGAGTTCGATGGAATCTTGCGGCGCGGCGGTGCATCAGAGAAACTGACCTGGCAGGATGCGGCGTTTGCGCGGGAAGTGAATTGGCGCGGCGATCGATGGATTCTGATCGCGAACGGTCCGGGACCGCAGTTGGTTGGGCGAGCGTTGGGGAAGCGAATCGACGTGGATTGCATGGTCAGTACAGGTTTGTGCGGCGCGCTCGATCCGGCGCTACGCGTGGGCGACATTGTGCGCGGCGGCCCGGATGTGGTTTTTTCGTCGGATCGGGTGGTCGCGACGGCTGCCGAAAAGCGGGCGCTGCGCGAGAAAACCGGAGCGAGAGCAGTCGAAATGGAGTCGGCGGCGGTGCGGGCAAAGGCGGCGGAGTGGGGCGTGAGGTACGACTGCATTCGCGTGGTGTCGGATACCGCGGACGAGGATATGCCGCTCGATTTCAATCGTTACCGCGATGCGGAGGGACGGTTTTCGCGCACTCGGATCGCGCTGGCGGCGATGGCGCATCCGTTTTCGGTGATGCCGCGATTGACGCGACTGGATCGCAATTGCCGCTTGGCGGCGGACGCTTTAGGAGCTTTTTTTGCAGACCACAAGTTCTGAGCAGATGAAGGCCGCAGTTTATCGGGGCGAGAGCCGCGTCGCGGTGGAATCGATTCCCGTTCCGGAGATCGGCGCGGGCGAGCTATTGATTCGCGTGGAGGCGTGCGGGATCTGTCACACCGACCTGAAGAAGATCGAATACAACTTGCTGACGCCGCCGCGTGTTTACGGACACGAGACCGCGGGCGTGGTGGCGGCGGTGGGACGCGGCGTGACGCGCTACGCGCCGGGCGATCGCGTGATCGTGTTCCATCACATTCCGTGCGGGACTTGTTTCTACTGCGCCCGTAAACTGTACGCGCAATGCCCCGTCTACAAGAAGGTTGGGGTAACCGCTGGATTCGAGCCGGCGGGCGGCGGTTTTTCGCAGTACGTGCGTGCGATGGGCTGGATCGTGGAACGCGGCGTCGAGAAAATCCCGGAAGGCGTTTCGTTCGAGCAGGCGTGCTTCGTCGAACCGGTGAACACCTGCGTGAAGGGCGTGAAGCAGATCGATCCGCAACCAGAAGACGTCGTCGTGATTCTGGGGCAGGGACCCATCGGGATGATTTTCACGATGATCGTTGCGCGCACCGGCGCGAAGATTCTGGCGACCGACATGACGCCCACGCGTCGCGATCTGGCGCGAAAGTTTGGAGCAGCAGAAGTGTTCGACCCGCGGACCGGCGAACTCGAGCGGACAGTGAAGGCTATGGCCGAGGGGCGCGGCGCGGATCTGGTGATCGTGGCGGCGTCGGCAAAGGGAATCGTGGAGCAGGCGATGGCGTGCTCGCGGCCGGGGGCGCGGGTGCTGCTTTTCGCCCAAACCTCGCACCAGGAGCGCGTGGAGGTGTCGGGAGCGGATATTTGCGTAGGCGAGCGAACTTTGTGCGGATCGTATAGCGCTTCGGTCGATATGCAAAAAGAGTCGGCGGATCTAGTGTTTAGCGGGGCTTTGCCGGTGGCGGAGCTGATCTCGCACCGCGTACCATTAAATATGATTCATGAGGGGATCGAGCGCGCCTTGCACCCGGACGAAGTATCATTGAAGATAGTCGTGAATCCTCAAAGGTGGATCGAGTGACCGACCAGATGACGGCCGCGGTGCTCTACGGCAAAGAGCATCTCCAGATCGAAACCGTTGACGTCCCGAAGATTGGCCGGGGCGACGTGTTGGTTCGTGTCCGTGCTGCGCTTACATGCGGCACCGACGTAAAGGTTTTCAGGCGCGGATATCACGCGCGCATGATCGTGCCACCGGCGCTCTTCGGGCACGAGTTGGGCGGCGATATCGTCGCGGTGGGCGAAGACGTGCGCGGGTTCCGCGTGGGCGATCGCGTGGTAGCCGCGAATTCGGCGCCCTGCGGCGAGTGCTTCTTCTGCCGCCACAATCAGGAGAATCTCTGCGAGGATCTGCTGTTCAACAACGGTGCTTACGCCGAGTACATCCGTATTCCCAGCCGCATCGTTCGCAAGAACATGCATCACGTGCCCGAGCACGTGACCTATCAGGACGCAGCGCTGGTGGAGCCGCTGGCCTGCGTGCTGCGCGGCCTGGAAGAAAGCGGCGTGCGCGAAGGCGACAACATCGCGATCATTGGCCTGGGGCCGATCGGCATGATGTTCGTGCGCATGGCCAAGGCGGTGTGCAAAGCGCGCGTAATCGCGATCGGACGCCGGCCGCAGCAACTGGAGCGCGCTGCCGCGATGGGCGCGGACGACCTGGTGTTGAACGATGGTGCGCGGGACTGTCAGGGGGCGGTGCTGGATATGACTTCGGGACGCGGCGCCGACGTCGTGATCGAAGCCGTGGGCCTGCCGGAAGTCTGGCAGCTTGCGCTGAGCCTGCTGCGTCGCGGCGGAACGGTGAATTTCTTCGGCGGATGCGCGGACGGCACGCACCTGAATATCGACACCAACATCCTGCACTATTCCGAGCTGACGTTGAAGGCCAGTTTCCATCACTCGCCGGCGCTGATCAAAAAAGCTCTGGAGATCGTGGCGCGCGGCTACATCACCGCCAAGGATTTCGTGAATCGCGTGGAGCCGCTGGCCAACCTGCTGCAAGTGATGCAGCACCTGATGAGCCACAACGGCCATTTGAAGACCGCGATCATTCCTTAAGATCGTGACCGCGGCCGCATTTCTTCCGCCCGTCGATTTTCTAAAGTCAGTTGCCTGCGAGCGGACTTGGGCACCGGACGAATCCCTCGCCTACACGCGCTGGCTGGCGACGCATCACTACGAAAATTTCCACGTGGTCAGCTTTCTGCTGCCCAAGCGGCTGCACCAGGATTTCTACAATGTCTACTCGTTTTGTCGTTGGGCAGACGATCTGGGTGACGAGATGGGCAGCACTTCAGCGAGCTTACGCTTGCTCAAATGGTGGCGCGAAGAACTGCACGCAATGTATACCGGAGATGCGAGGCATCCTGTGTATGTCGCACTTTGGCCCACCGTGAAAACGCATGACCTGCCCATGCAGCTGTTCGACGATCTGATCACAGCCTTCGAGCAGGATCAGACGGTAACGCGCTACGCGAACTTCGACGAGCTTTTTCAATACTGCCGTTATTCGGCGAATCCGGTGGGGCGGCTGGTACTGGGGTTGTGCGGATATCCCGACGCGGCGCGGCAGGAACTTTCGGACGCGACGTGCACGGCGCTACAGCTAGCGAACTTCTGGCAGGACGTGATCGTGGATCTGAAGAAAGATCGCGTGTATCTGCCGCTGGATTTGTTGGCGAAGCACGGGTATACGGTCGAGTCGTTGTTCGCGCGGAAATTCGACGAAAGATTTCGCGCGGCGATGAAAGAAGCGGTGGGCGTCGCGCGCGAGTTGTTCCTGAAGGGGCTGCCGCTGGCGGGGCAAGTGGATCGTCGGCTGGCGGTGGATCTCGAATTGTTCAGCCGCGGCGGATTGAAGATTCTCGAAAAGATCGAGCGCCAGGACTACGACGTGCTGCGCGCACGGCCCGCGATTTCGAAAATGGAGCGCGTGGGGCTGCTGCTGGGGGCGATCCGGCGCCGGGCGTTTTCGCGCGCCGCATGATCACGTTAGAGAAGTCGTACGCCTGGTGCGCGCGCGTGGCCCGCACCAAGGCGGAGAATTTCTACCCTTCGTTCGTATTGCTGACGCGCGATCGGCATCGCTCCATGTGCGCGATCTACGCGTTCATGCGCTATTGCGACGATCTGGCGGACGACGAATCGATCCGCGACCGGCGGGGCTCGATCGCAAAGTGGCGCGAGGATCTGGACACAGCGCTGAAGGGGAATCCGTCGGATCGTCCGCTGTGGCCGGCATTTCTCGATACGGTCGCGCGCTTCGGGATTCCGCATAAGTATTTTTTCGAGATGATCGACGGCGTGACCAGCGATCTGGAACCGCGGCGTGTCGCGACCTTTGACGAGCTGTATCGCTACTGCTATCACGTCGCGAGCGTGGTGGGGTTGACCATCGTCCACATCTACGGATTCGACGGGGCGCAGCGCGAGCGAGTGCTGGAACTGGCCGAGAAATGCGGGATCGCATTTCAGCTCACGAATATCCTGCGCGATGTGCGCGAGGACACGGAGAAGAATCGCGTGTATCTGCCGGCGGAAGATCTCACGCGCTTCGGAGTTACGGAGCTAACTTACGGTGAGAAGTTCCGCCAACTTATGGAATTCGAAGCGCGGCGCGCGAGAGAATATTACACGGAGTCGGCGCCGTTGGTCGGGCTGATCGACGAGGAAAGCCGCGGAGCGCTGCGGGCCATCATCGGAATCTACTCGCGGCTGCTGGAGCGAATCGTGGAGAAAGATTACGACGTACTATCGAAACGCGTTCGAGTGCCGACGGCGGAGAAGTTAAAGATCGCGGCGCGGGCGAGGAAGGGTTGAAATGGAAGTTCACGACATCGATTCTTTCCTGAAATATTTCGACACGATTCGCGAGCGCACTTTGCGCGTAGTACGCGCGGTTCCCGACGAAAGGTTGGAGTGGCGGCACGCGGAAGGCGTGTTCTCAGTCGGCGATCTGGCGCGGCATATCGCGGCAGTAGAGCGAAACACGTTCGGGGAAAATGTTCTGGGCCGGCCAAGCCTTTATGCGGGCTGCGGTGAAGAATTGGCGCAAGGAAAAGAGGCGGTGCTTGCGTACATGGAGTGCATGCACGCGGAAACGGTCGCGCTGCTGAAGCCGCTGACGCCGGCGGATCTGGATCGAAAGGGGATCAGTCCGCAGGGGGTTCCGGTAACGGCGTGGAAGCTGCTGCGGGCGATGATCGAGCACGAGGTGCATCATCGCGGGGAGATTTATGTTTACCTGGCGTTGATGGGGGTCGAGCGGCCACCGTTGTATGGCACAACGGAACCGGAGTTGCGGAAGATGAGCGCCCACTGAAAGACCAGGCAGGTGACAAAGATCACCTGCCCCACAAGTCGCGCGGTAAGCTAGGAAAAAGATGTCCCGACGAATCATCCTTTCCCTCGCTATGACTTTTTCTCTTAGTGCCGCCGATAGCGCGATCCAACCGCCGGTGGCGAAGATCGTACCCAAGACGATGACGGTTCTGGGCGACACGCGCGTCGACAACTATTACTGGATGCGCGATCGCAAGGATCCCGAAACCATCAAGTATCTGGAAGCCGAGAACGATTACACCAAAGCGATGATGAAGCATACCGACAAGCTTCAATCGACGCTGTATTCGGAGATGCTGGGGCGCATCAAGCAGACCGATCTCACCGTGCCGGTGAAGCGCGACAACTTTTATTACTACACGCGCACCGAGGAAGGAAAGCAATACTCCATCTATTGCCGCAAGAAAGGGTCGCTCGAAGCCCCGGAAGAAGTTCTGCTGGACGGCAACGCGCTCGCGGAAGGCAAGAAATATTTCCGCGTCGGCAATTTCGTCGTGAGCCCGAGCCACAAGCTGCTAGCGTATTCGGTAGATTTCGCGGGGGACGAAACCTACACCATTCGGGTGAAGGATCTGGCGACGGGTAAACTGCTGGCGGATGAAATTCCCAACACTTATTATTCACTCGAGTGGGGCACCGACAATGCGACGTTTTTCTACACCGTGCTAGACGAAGCCAAGCGGCCCTTCAAGGTCTTTCGCCATTCGCTGGGCGTGAAGCAGGACACGCTGGTATATCACGAACCGGACGAGCACTTCACCGTCGAGCTTTCGAAGACCTCGAGTCGCGCCTACATTCTGATCAACATCAACAGCTCGGTGACGTCGGAAGTTCGCTACGTCAGCGCTGCGCAGCCCAAGGGAAAGTTTCAGACGATTCTGCCACGCGTGCAGGAGACCGAATACGATGTGACCCATCACGGGGCGTCGTTCTTCATTCGCACCAACGATGGCGCAAAGACTTTCCGATTAGTGGAGGCGCCGGTCAAAGATCCGTCGAAGGCGAATTGGAAGGAATTGATTCCGGCACGTGCGGACGTGACGCTCGAAGGAACGCGCGCGTTCAAGGACTACCTGGTGGTCGAGGAACGCGACCGCGGGTTGAACAAGATTCGCATTCAGAATTTCGACGGCGCCAAGACGCACTATATCGAGTTTCCAGAGCCGGTTTATACGGCGGGCTTGAGCGGCAACGCGGAGTTCGATACCAAGGTCGTGCGCTTCGGCTACGCGTCGCTGGTGACGCCGGATTCGGTGTTCGACTACAACATGGATACTCGCGAGCGCGAGTTGAAGAAACAGCGCGAGGTGCTGGGCGGGTACGATCCGGCGAAATATCAATCCGAGCGGGTCTACGCGACGGCGGCCGACGGCGTGAAGATTCCGATTTCGCTGGTCTACAAAAAAGGGTTCGTGCAGAACGGAAAGGCGCCAGCGCTGCTGTACGGCTACGGTGCATACGGGATCAGCACGGATCCGACGTTTAGCTCAGATCGGCTGAGCTTGCTGGACCGCGGCTTCGTGTATGCGATCGCGCACATTCGCGGTGGCGGCGATCTGGGCAAGCCGTGGCATGAAGATGGCCGCATGCTGAAAAAGAAAAATACATTCACCGATTTCATCGCGGCTGCGGAACATTTGGTTCGGGAGAAATATACGTCGCCCGAGCGGCTCGCGATCATGGGCGGGAGCGCTGGCGGTCTGCTTATGGGCGCCGTCACCAATATGCGTCCCGATCTTTTTGCGGTGGTGGTCGCGATGGTGCCGTTCGTCGACGCGCTGACTACCGAGCTCGACGAAACATTGCCGCTCACGGTGGGCGAGTGGGAAGAGTGGGGCAATCCGAAGCAGAAAGAATATTACGACTACATCAAATCGTATTCGCCTTACGATAATGTTGGCGCGGCGAAGTATCCGAACATTTTGATCACTGCCGGGCTGAACGATCCTCGCGTGTCGTACTGGGAGCCGGCCAAGTGGACCGCGAAGCTGCGCGCCGTAAAAAAGGACGGCCACATGCTGCTGCTCAAGACCAACATGGACAGCGGACACGGCGGCGCTTCCGGCCGTTACGAGCGTTGGAAGGAGAACGCTTTCAACTACGCGTTTCTCCTGAACGCCCTGGGCGTTGAATGACGGCATCCCCGCCAGCGGTCTCAGAGACATCGGGGCGGAGTTCGGTTGTCGCGGCAAGTGTCGCCGCGTTGCTAATCGTCGTGTTCGCCGCGATGCGCATATGGCGCATCGATGAGTTCTCGCTCGACGGCGACGAGATTTTCAGCGTACTGTTGGCGCGCGACACCTGGCCGAATTTATTCAGCCGCGCGGTGCAGGACGCGATCCATCCCCCGTTGTTCTACGTGCTGCTGAAGCTGTGGATGCGCATCGGCGGCGAATCGCTGATGTGGCTGCGGCTGCTGCCGGTAATGATTTCGGTGGCGTGTCTGATTCCGGCGTTCGCGCTCTGTAAGAAGCTGGGCGTGTCCGCCGGCGCACGAAATCTCACGCTGGCGATGGTCGCGGTGCATCCCATCGACGTGTACTACGCGCAGCATGTGCGCATGTATTCGCTGCTGGCGCTGGTCTCGCTGATTTCCACGTGGTGCTTTGAACGGTATTTGGATCAACCGTCCACGCGGCGATTAGGGCTGCTGACGTTGGTGAATTTCTTCCTGGTGTACACGCAGTACTACGGATGGTTCATCGTTGCGCTGGAATTTCTTTATTTCGCCTGGCGCAAGCGGCGGTTCTGGGCGATTGGAATTTCCGTGCTGATTACGGCGATTCTTTTCAGCCCGTGGGCGATTGAGGCGGGACGCGTCCTGCGCGGCCGCGGCCTGGAACAAAACCTGGGCTGGCTCACCAAGCCGAAAATCGGCGAACTGTGTTGGTTCTTTGTCGACCTTACGGGGTTCGCCGAATTCCCGAAGATCGGGATTCTCGGATCGGTCGTCGTGCTGATCTTCCTCGTGATGATCTACCGGCGGGGCGTCGACTCGGGGTTTCACTGGCTCACCGTGCTGTGGGTGGCGCCGCCGATTATTGCATTCGCGGTTTCAAACGTGATGACGAAATCGATTTGGGGTCACCGGCACATGGTGTTCACGGTGTGGCCATTCGTGCTGGTGTTCGCCGATTCGATCTGGCGACTGGGTCGCGTGGCGCGCACGGTTGCGGTTACGTTGATCAGCGGATGGGTGATTTGCGCGGCCGTGTTTCACTCGACCGACGATCGCAAGCTGCCATGGGACGCGCTGACCATCGAGATTCTGAAGGCGGAGCAGAGCGGAGCCGCGAAAATCCCACTGTATTCGGTGGATCCGTATTTGCATTTCCCGATCTGGTTCTACATGGAGTGTTTGAAGACGGGACAGACGGGGCCGATCGGTCCGCACATAGGTAAAAACGACGATGTGCCTGCGCTCGCCGCGAGGGCGCGCGCGTTCGACATTATCAAGTCGCCGAATCTCGATAAAGCGGTCGAGCCGCATTTCTGGGTCGGGTTCACGGATTCGTCGTGGCCGGATAAGAACAAGACGGCGCGTCAGATTATCGAGGAGAAGGGATGTCGCGCGGGTCCGGATTACAAAGCGCGGGATCGTTTTCACGGGGCGGTGCTTTTTCCGGTGGAATGTCCCGCGGCAAGATAGGGGCTGGGCGGTGGCGTATCCTGAACGCATGAACCCGCAACAGCCCGCACCGAAGATCAACCTCTCCAGCACCACAGATTATCGCGAGCATTACGCCAACAGTGTGCAAGTGCGCGTGAGTCTATGGGATTTCTTTCTGCTGTTCGGGACCATCAATCAGGCGGCGCCCGACGCTGTTTCGATCTCCAATTTCCAGGGTATCTTTCTCAGCCCGCAGCAGGCCAAAGCGCTTTCGAATGTCCTCCAGCAGAACGTGACGCAGTACGAAGCCGCGTTCGGAGAAATCAAACTGGAGCCGCACGCGAGCGGCCCGGTGATTCAGTAGCCGCGCGTGCTCCGCAAATACGCCGCGGTCATTTTCTTCTGCGCATTCGCGGCGATTCTTTTCGCGATTCACTTGGCGTATCTGAAGCTGCCGTACCACTGGGACGAGATGGGGCAGTTTGTTCCCACGGCGCTGGATCTGTATCGTGAGGGCGCGTGGATCGCGCATTCGACCCTTCCCAACGTGCATCCTCCTGGCGTCGCGGCGATGCTCGCGCTGGTGTGGAAGATCTTCGGATATTCGATTCCAGCGGCGCGGCTGACCATGCTCGCGATCGCATCGGTGGGCGTGACGTTCACGTTTCTGCTCGCGATTCGATTGTCGCGTTCGTCACCCGGCGCGCCGGCATTCGGGGCAGCGGGATTATTGATGGTCGCTCCGATGTTTTTCATGCAGTCGATCCTGGTGCATCTGGACATGCCCGCGATGACGTTCACCGCGATCGCGCTCTGGCTGTTTCTCGAAGGCCGTCTGTTCGCATGCGTGGCCGCATGCACTGCACTGGTACTCGTGAAGGAAACGGGAATCACAACGCCGCTGGTTTTCGGCGCGTGGCTGTGGTTCCAGGAAAACCGGCGGCGCGACGCGCTGTATTTTCTACTGCCCGCGGCGGCGCTGGGCGTGTGGCTGATCGTGCTGCATCACGCGACGGGATCGTGGACCGGCAACACCGGTTTCGCGCGCTATAACATTCTCGAATCGCTGCATCCGCTGCACGTACTGCAATCGCTGGCGGTGCGGCTGTACTTCCTGTTCATCGCCGACGGGCACTGGATCGGAACCATCCTTTTGCTGATCGGCTGGCGCGCGTTGAAGGGCACGGTGTGGACGGTCGCGCTGCTGGTGGCGCTGGCGCAATTCGCTCTGGTTACACTGCTGGGCGGGGCGTTTCTCGAACGTTACCTATTTCCGATTCTTCCGATTTTCTACGCAGCGGTCGCGACGGCAGCGTCGACATTGCGGCCCGTCTGGCGGCGGACTTCGCTGGCGGCAATGGCGATCGCAATGCTGATTGGATGGATGGTAAATCCGCCGTATCCTTTCCATCTGGAAAATAATCTGGCGGCGGCCGATTTCGCGTCGCTGCAGCAGGACGTGGCGCAATATCTGGAAGGGACGTCGCCCGAATTGCGAATCGCCAGCGCGTGGCCGTTCACGGCAGCAGTGACGCATTCCGAGTACGGCTATGTGAATCGTCCATTGCATGCGGTGGAACTGCCGGGATTCGAGTTGACGGATATCGCCAGCGTGAAGCGCAGCGATTACGACCTTGTGGTGATTTTTCCGCAGACGTCTTCGGGCGAAGGCACCCTGTTCGATTTTCCGCCGCTCAACTGGATTCGACGAGTAGTGCCGTTCCGTGAGCCGCCGAATGACGCGCAACTGCGCGCGGGCGTGGGATTGCATCCGGTGATGACGGTGTCGCGGCGCGGCCTGTGGATCAAGATTTACGCGCCGTCTCAGTAGATCCGCAGGCGCGATCCCTCGACTAAGCGGACATCGTCAATCACCAGCGGCGACCGTGGATCGTTTTTCTTCGCGCGCACGCGGACGTTGCGCAGGTCGAGACCGTCGGCGTGGCGCGCGTAGAACGCCCACGCGGGAAATTCGCCGAACATCGTCGATTCCGGATATTTGGCTGGCTGTTCGTCGACGACGATCGGAAGCTTGCCCGCGAAACCGCCTTCGTATTCGAGTTGCAGATTGTCGAGTGTGACGTTGCTGACGTGGGCGTTCGCGAGGCCCGTCACGGAGCTGGCAAGCGACAGGCCAGTGGCGATGATGTTTTGAATCGAGATGTCGCGCAGCGAGCCCGCGGTCGGCGGATCCATCGCCCGGCCTCGGTTGCCCAGCCGAATAAAGATCGCCGCCTGCGGGTCCGTCATAGTGACATTCGAGATCGCGACGCGTTCGAGAATCCCGCCGTCGACCATTTCGAGTGAGATTCCCGACTTGGCGCGGCGGCCCCCATCGGCGGATGGATCGCGCGACAACATGGTCAGGTTCGAAACGACGATATCGCGGAATCCGCCTTCGCTCTCCGTGCCCAGCTTGAAGTGGTTCGCGCGAGTGCGCGTTGTGCAGTTGACCACGGCGACGTGTTCGGTGGAGCGGCGATGGCCGAGTGCGAAGCTAGCCTTGGGGCAGATGGCGTCGTCGCTCGAATCGATGTAAGAATTCGCGATGCGAACGAAGCGCGAGCTGTCGGGATCGATTCCGTCGGCATAGCTGTTGAAGATTCGCACGCCGTCGACCAAGACGTTGTCGCACCCGAGAAAACTGATCGCGTAGTTCGGCGAATTGCGAACGGTGATGCCGCGAATGGTCACGCGCTCGGCGAGTTTCAGGGCGATAGTCTTGGGTCCGCCACGCTTATCGCGATTGCCGTCGACGGCGCCCTCGCCGGTGATCGCGACGTCGTGGATTTTTTCGCCAGCGAGAAGGGCGTAATGAAAATAGGTGGTCTCGCGATCATCGGGTGGTTTGAAATCGAGCTGCTCGTAGGGATCGAAATCGGCTTCGTCGCGACTGGCGAGAATCACCGCGCCGTTGTCGAGGTGCAGCGTGACGTTGCTTTTGAGGTGGATGGTGCCGGAGAGATAGCGGCCTGCGGGAATCGTAACGGTGCCGCCGCCCTGCTTTTCGGCTGCGTCGATGGTAGATTGAATTGCGCGGGTATCTTTGGTCGTGCCGTCGCCTTTGGCACCGTGCGCGCGGACGTCGATGGTCGCGGCGGAGGCTGCGGCACACCACAAGAAGAGAAGGACGCGCATCGCGGTAATGATAGCGGAAGCGCGACCAAGGTCGCGCGCGGGCGAGGGCGCCCGCCCCCCAGATGGAGTGTTACTCCTGGCGGAGGGCGGACATCGGGTCGATCGACGCGGCGCGGCGGGCCGGGATAAATGCCGCGAGCAGTGAAATCGCACCGACCAATCCGGAGGCCACTGCGAATACCTGAAGGTCGGCGGGACTGACGCCAAATAGTTGTCCGGAGGCGAAGCGTGCGAGCGCGAGAGCGCCGGCGATTCCGATCGCCAGGCCGGCGAACGCTAGCCAGACTGCTTCGGCTCCGATCAGCGCGACGACGTCGGCGCGACGCGCGCCCACCGCCATGCGAATGCCGATTTCTCTCGCGCGCTGTGCCACGCCATACGCCAGCACTCCGTAGATTCCGATTGCGGCGAGAAGCGCCGCCAGCACCGAGAATGCAAGCACCAGGGCCATGGTTAATTTGCGCTGCGCGACCGATCGCGCCAGCACGTCGTCCATGCTGCGAATTGCGTACACCGGCATTTCCGGATCGACGCCGAGGATGGCTCGTTCGACCGGACGTGCGAGCGCCATCGGGTCGCCCGCGGTGGCGCGAACCACAACCGCGGTGAAGGGCCACGGCCCCTGCGAGTACGGCCAATACAGTTGCACGCGCGACGGAACGCTGAGATCCCGGTTGTGTACGTGGCGCACCACTCCGACCACCTGCACGAACGGCCGGTCCGATTTTGCGCCCGACAATTTGATGCGCTTCCCAATGGGATTTTCGCCCGGCCAGGATTTGGCGGCCAGTGTTTCGTCGACGATCGCCACACGCGGAAGTTTTTCGGCTTCATCCCGCGCGTCGAAATAACGGCCGCGCAGCAACTCGATTCCCATGGTGCGGAAATAATCGGCACTGACGGGACGGCGGTCGCCTTCGGGACACTTCTTGGTGGGGTCGCTGGGATGTTCCTCGATTTCGTAGCACCCCGACGATCCTGATCCGCCAAGCGGCAGCATCGGCACGATGCCCGCGGATTCGACACCGGGAACCTGCCGGATGTTCTCGATCGCGCGCTGGTAGAACGCGGCGAGGTCGCTGGTATTCGGATAACGCGAAGGCGGCAGTGCAATTTTCATGGTCAGCACGCCGTGGGTTCGGAACCCTGGATCGACGGACAGCAATCGCGCGAAGCTCTTGATCAGCAATCCAGCGCCCGCGAGCAACACGACTGAAAGAGCGATCTCAGAAACCACCACCAAATTCTGCGCACGACGAGTGCGCCGGCCGGTGGTGACGCTGCGGGTGTGATCGCCGAGCCGGGATGCACGAAACGCCGGCAGCGCGCCGAACAGCAGACTGGTCAAGAGCGAAATCAGAAACGTAAATGCGAGCACACGCGCGTCCAGATGAATCCGGCCGAGTGGTGCGAAGTTCTGCGGTAGAATTCGCGCGAGCGCATCGCCGGACCACGCGACCATTAGCAGTCCGATTGCGCCCGCTGCGATCGCCACCAGAGCGCCTTCGACGAGAAGTTGGCGGACCAGGCGGAGCTTCCCTGCACCAAGAGCTGCACGCACCGCCATCTCGCGCTCGCGTGCGGCACCGCGGACCAGCATGAGATTCGCGACGTTCGCGCAGGCGATCCACAGAAGGAGCGATACCGCGCCCGCAAGCAGCAGTAGCGCCGGGCGTGTTTCAAAGGTCAACTCGTCGGCGAGCGAAACCAACGGGAGTCCCCAGCCGACAGCAGGCTTATAGTAATCCGGAAACTCGCGCGCCAGCTCGGCGGCGATGCGGTCCATATCGGTCTGCGAGGTGCGCATCGAAACGCCGGCCTTGCGGCGAGCGAGCAGCGTGAGGTAGTGCGAGCCGCGCTCATCGATGCTGAGATTCTGCGGCGTGAAGGCGATGGGGGTCCAGATGTCGGCGCGGTCGATCGCCTCGAAGCGCGGAGGCATGATTCCGGCGACGGTGTAATTGTCACCATCCATGCGGATGCTGGAACCGACCAATCCGCGATCGCCGCCGAAGCGCCGCTGCCACAGCTCGTGGCTCAGCATCACGACGCGCGAGCCGGGGCGATCTTCGTCGGGCGTGAACCAGCGGCCCTGTGCTGGCGCCACGCCGAGTAACGGAAAGAAGCTGGCTGAGACCTGCGCCGACGAAATCCGCTCAGGCTGGCCGCCGCTGGTTAAAGCGACGTTGGCCGGCGTATACGCGGCGACGTCCTCGAAGACGCGATTACGCGTACGGATGTCGATCACCTCGGCCGGAGAAATGGGGTTGTGATCGCGTGGCAGTCCCTGACCGGTGAGCCGGCCCCACACCAGCATCAGGCGATTGGGGTCGGGAAACGGCAGCGGGCGGAGCAGCGCGCCGTCGACCACGCTGAAGATCGCGGAAGTAGCGCCGATGCCGAGCGCGAGCGTGAGGATCGCTAGGGTGGCGAATCCGGGATTGCGGCGCAGCATGCGCAGGCCGTGGCGGGCGTCGGAAAGGAGGCTGGTCATCGAATGGCGATGTGCAACGCTGGGGCCATCGGGGGTGTGGTGGATTCAAGGGGTTGGCGGCGGGGGCGTGTGCGGTGGTGGGAATGGGTGTTCGCAGGCGCAATCGCAGGCGACGAGATCGCCTGCGCCACAAGATTGCCCACGCGCGAACCATTTGCAGGTGACAAGATCACCTGCGTTACTTCGTCGGCGGGCGGGATTTGGCGGGTTTCAACTGGTCCAGCATTTTTTCGATCGACTTGCGAAGCTCGTCGTGCTCCTTGCGTTCCGGGTCCAGCACGGAGAGCGCGCGGCGATAGGTCTGCTCGGCCTGCTTCTTCTTTTCCTTGTCGGGGCTCGCGAGTTGCTCGCCGGCCTCCTGCGCGAGTCCGTTGGCGAGGAAGAGCGCACGCAATGCTAACGCTTTGTCTTTCGCGGCCTGCGCTTCGTCCATGCGCTTCTGCTCGCGATAGAACATCGCGATCTTGTCGAGCGTGATTGCGACAAGTGGATGACTTTCGCCTGCGGACGAGATCCACAGGCCGAGCAGCCGCCCATAGTTTTTCTCCGCTTCGTCATACTTTTTCTGGCCAAATTGCGAATAGGCGAGGCCGTCGACGGTCGGAATCAGATCGGCGGAATCGCGCCCCACCAAGCGCTCCTGAATGACCAGCGCGCGTCGAAAAGTCTCTTCGGCTCTCGGATAGTTTTGAATCGCGATCCATGCGGCGGCAAGGCGGTCGAGTTCAACCAGCAGACCAGGATGCTCCAAGCCGAGAATCTTCTCGCGAATCCGGATGGCGATTACCAGGCACTCGGCGGCGCGGTCGGGCTTTTTGTCGCCCATATAAAGGATCGCCATGCGGCTCTGATCGTCGGCCGCGGCGCTGCTTTCGTAACCCGGCGATTTCAAATGCGCCGCGTAGACGCGATTCAGAATCGCCAGGCCGCGCGCGTTGTCCTTGATACGATTGCACAGCATGGCCTGCTCGGTAAGGTCGTCGAGGATGCCGGGATCGGTCGGGCCGAGAACGGTCTCGCGCCAGTTGATCGCGTATTCCACATACTCCTGGGCTTTGGCGTAATCGCCCGAGGCGGAGTTGACGCCGGCGAGTTGCTTGTAGACGTCGTAACGCTTGGGATTTTCCTTGGGCGATTCCTCGACGATCGCCAGCGCGGTCGCGAGAGACTCGCGCGCGGCGGCGTAATCGCCTTTGGCGTAATTCTTGCGGGCGGTCAAGAGAAGCTGGTCAAGATCGGCAGGCGGCGCAGCGGGAGTCTGCGCAAGCAGCGAAGCGGCGAAGATGGTGGCTACAAAAAAACGCATACAAACTTAGATACTAACGAACTCGTACTAGTTCCTAAGAATTGTACTCTTTTTGAGAGGGCGGCTAGAGGCTGGATTTTCCGAGCCGGAAGCAGGCCATTTCCGCGGCGTTGCGGACGAGCAGCAGGCCGTTGTCGATGGCCGGGATGTTCCAGGTTTTGCCCTCGATTGCCTGAAATTTCGCCACTTCCTGGAAACTGTCGGGCGTGGCTCGCACCAGCACCAGCTCGCCTCTTTCGGTCAGGACGACGAGCGAATCGCCGGCCAGCAGAAGCTGTCCAAAACCGTAGCGGCCGCCCTTCCACTTGAGTTCGCCGGTCATCACGTTGATGCACGCGAGAATGGAACTGTCGAATCCGTAAGCGTAGCCTTGACGCAACACCGATGAATTGAATTTGTTTTTGAAGCGGTTATTCTTCCAGACCTCGCGAGCGGTTTGGCCATCGCCGTGTTTTTGAATTTCGAGCAGCGCCGCGCCCGGCCCCATTTCGGATGAGAGCAGCACGTGCGTGGCGTCCACCAGCACAGGCTGCGAGCAGTTCATGTCGTTCATCGAGGGGAACGGATATTCCCACAGCAGTTTTCCGTCGTCGAGCGTGATGCCCACGGCGCGCTCGGCACTGATCCAGATGATCTGTTTGCGCCCGGCGAGTTCGGCGAGAATGGGCGACGTGTAGCCGGCGCGATCGCCGAGCGAACGCCACGCTGGCTCGCCGGTGATGCGGTTATAGGCGACGATGCTCTTGCCGGTGGGCGCCGCGCCAGGACCGCCAGGCGTGACGATCACCAGGTCGCCAACGATTAGCGGGGCGCCCGACATCGCCCATTGAATATTCTTCGCGCCGTTGTCGGCGAGGATGTTCTTCGACCACTTGGGCTTGCCGTTACGCGCGTCGAGACAATAGAAATCGCCCAGCGCCCCGAGCGAATAGACCAGGCCTTCATGGAAAACCGGCGTTGCTCGCGGTCCCGGGCCGCCCATGAATTCCTCGAACTGCGCCGGATAGGAGAAGGCCCACAACTCACGGCCGGTTTCGGGATCGTAGGCGGTGATGGCTTCCTTGTCGCGCCGCTGCTCGATGGTGTACGCGCGGCCGTCGCCGATGGTGAAGGAAGCGTAGCCGCCGCCGATGGGCTGTTTCCACAAG
The DNA here is from genome assembly GCA_036006545.1 of Bryobacteraceae bacterium. Taxonomy (GTDB): domain Bacteria; phylum Acidobacteriota; class Terriglobia; order Bryobacterales; family Bryobacteraceae; genus Palsa-187. Next base: position 6,326 of record DASYPO010000366.1, on the reverse strand, counting down.
CGCTCGAGACCGGTGGCGGGCCAGGTGGTGAGTATCTCGCCCTGGGTGTATTCGCCTGCGCGATGCGGGCCGCGGAAATCGGTCCAGTAGGAGTAACGCGGCTTTGCCGGTGCAGGGGTTGGCAAAGCTGCAGTCTTCCTCGGCGCGACGGCCGTCGAGACGGCGAGGGGCTCATCGGCGATCACGATGGGTGGAGTGGACACCCGCTGCTTCTCACGATCGCGCTCCAGGCGCGCGGCGTGCTCGGCGCGACTTTCGCGAACGTAGAAGAACTGCGAGAAATCGCCGCTCGGGTCCAGGCCCAGCCGTTGATGCAAACGTAATCCCGCGACCGCGACGAAGAGTTCCGCCACGCCGATGATCGCGATCAGGAAAGTGGCGCCGACGCGGCGCAGGATGCTCCAATCGGTGCGCATCAGCATCAGAATGAAGCCGACGGGCGGGAGCACGAAGATGAGAATCCACATCCAGATTCGAAAGCGGCGCGAGCGCATAATAAGACTCTACTCCGCTGTCTGAGAAATTGCCCAGTTGAAGGCGGGCCAGTGGAACGGCGCGCGGCGCATCAGGCGTGCGGTATCGAACCACAGACGGTGGCCGTCGGTGCGAACAGTGACCAGGCCGTCGAGATCGGTGCGCAACACGGCGGCGTGACGCCCGGCGAGCCGCGCGAGTACGTCGGGATGGGGATGGCCGAAAGAGTTCTGGAACCCAGCCGAGATGATGGCGATCGACGGCGCGACTGCCTCGAGAAACGGCGCGAGGGTGGACGTGCGGGAGCCGTGATGCGCGATTTTCAGCACGTCGGCGGTGAGCGGGGTCTCGTCGTGGAGGAGGCGTGCTTCCATGGGCCGCTCCATATCGCCGGTGAGCAGGAAAGAGCGGTCGCCGAAGCGAATGCGGAACGCGAGCGAGTCGTTGTTGCCGGGTTTGGCTGCGTCGTAGTCGGAGGGTGGAGAAAGGATCTCGACGGATGTGCCGGCGTATGGAAACGGATCTGCGCGGCGCAACTCGCGCACCCGTGTTCCCATCCGCGCGGCGCGATCGATCAGCTTAGACGGAGGATTGGCACCGGTCCATAATTCGGCGGGTCGAAAATTGTCGAGCAGCGCAGCGAGGCCGCCGATGTGATCCTCGTGCGCATGCGTGGCGACGATGACGTCGATGCGCCGAATGCGTCGCGTCCAGAGATAGGGCGAAACGACGTCTTCGCCGGTATCCAAGTTTGAGCGGCGTTGACGAGGGCCGAACTGCAGCAGTCCGCCACCATCGATCAGCATGGTGCGGCCTTCGGGAAAGACGACCAGCAGACTATCGCCCTGCCCGACGTCGAGCGCGGTGAGTTCGAGCGTGCGCGGGGCAATCGCAGACGGCCAGGGCTGCCATAGTAAGACCGCGAATAGCGCAAGCACCGCAACGAGCGCGGTCAAGCGTAGTCCGCGACGGCGTAGGATCGCGAGCAAGACCAGGGCGATCACGAATGAAATCGCCACCCACCACGGAGGGTCTGAAATGCGCCACGCGGGTTCCCATCGCGCGTGCCATTCGGCGACGTTGCCAGCCCAGCGCAGCAGCATCGCCGCTAACGCCGCGGGCCATTGCCAGCCGGTGAACACCGCGAAGCATCCGATTGGCACCACGCCGTTCAGCAGCGGTGCGACCAGGAGATTCGCCGAAAGTCCTGAGAGAGAGACGCGGTGGAAGTATTCGATCATCGGCAGCGCGAGGCCGATCTGAATCACGGCCGAGACCAGGGTCATCTCGCAGGCGAAGAACGTCACGCGTCCGCCGAGTGCGAGCGCTTCCGCTGCCCAGCGTATGGGAATGCGCGTCCAGAGCGTGATCGTCTCGGCGATGAGTCGAAGCTCGACACGAAACTGCGCGGCGCGGGGCGCGAGGTGCGGATCGATGTCGACATTCGTGGGCGAGCGCGTGGCGCGGGAAAGCGGTCCGGTGGTCGCTTCGATCAGTGGCACCGCCAGCGCACCGATCGCGGCTACGCATAAGAAGGAAAGCTGAAAACTTGCGTCGAAGAGCTGATCGGGATCCCAGATCAGGCACGCGAGCGCGATCGCGGCGAGGAGGTTCAGCACGCGCCCGCGCCGGAAAAAGAATCGCGCGATGAGATAGAGCGTAAATCCGCCCGCGGCGCGCACCACTGGCGCGGACATTCCTGAGACCAGCGCGTAGAGCCCCGCACCCGCGGCGGCGATGGTGAGCGCGGCGAGTTCGGGGAGCAGGCAGATGCGCAGGAAGAATAGGAGCACGCCGGCGAGCACGGTCACATGAATCCCGGAGATCACCAGCGCGTGATAGGTGCCGGTGCGGCGAAAATCTTCGGTCCAGATTTTCTGGAGTTTGGAGGACTCGCCGAGCAGGATCGCCTGCATGAGTCCAGCTGTTTTGTTGTCGGGATAAAGACGATCAATAGCGGCGAGGGCGCGTGTGCGCAAGGCGAAAATCGCACCCATTGCTCGCGATCCGCAGCGGCCCGGGAGAATTTTCGCGGAGCTTCCGCGAGTCATGCTCGCTGTCCAGTAGATTTTCTGACGGGCGAGGTAAGCCGCGTAATCGAACGAGCCGGGGTTATTGTAATTGTGCGGCGGGCGGATCCGGGCTTCGATTTCGACGCGCTGTCCGTAGTCGAGTCGCTGGGGCGTATCGCCATCGCGCAGGCCGAGGGTGACGCGGGCGCGGGCGCCGGGATCGAGCTCGAGTGTGAATTGTTCGCGGCCTTCGGAGAACACGGTCGGCTCGACCACGCAGCCTTCGAGGAGCAGAGTTTCGCGGGGTCCGGCGTCGATGGTGGGGGTCGGACCAGGTCGGTGCCAGGCTTCGAGCACTGCGCCGGCGAAGAAAAAGGAAAGACCTAGCGCGAGACGTTTGATCGGTCGGGAATTGGACACGAGCGAAAGCAGGACTAGCGCGCTTGAAGGCCAAAGTGACTCGTGCAAAACGAACCCAAATTGCCGGCCCACGACGATTCCCGCGATGATGGCGGCGAGCGGGAGGATCAAAGGGTCGCGCATTCACTGGTTAGTAAGCCGCGCGGGGCGAGAATCTCCGCCTGATAAAGCTCGCCGGATTTTTCCGCGTAATTGATTACTGATAGAATGCACTAAGTACCAAGGAGCGAAGTGTGATGTTCAAGAAACTACTAGCGATTTGTGTGATCGCGGGCGCCGCATGGGGAGCGGACGCCGATCCGAGCGAGGCTTTTTACGCGGCCATTAGAGGCAACGACCTTTCGAAGCTGCAGGCCATGCTGGCCGGGGGCGCGAGCGCTAACCATAAGGATGCACGCGGGTTAACCCCGCTGATGTACGCCGCTGCCGTGGGCTCGGCCGACGCGATGAAGGTCCTGATCGAGAAGGGCGCCGATGTCAACGCCAAGAACGCTTTCGATTCGACCGCGCTGATGTGGTCGGTCACCGACATCAATAAGGTCCGCATGCTGCTGGATCGCGGGGCCGATGTGAATGCGGTCTCGAAGCAAGGGCACACCGCGCTACTGCTGGCCGCGATGAGTGATGGCTCGGCTCCGATTCTGCGCCTGCTGATCGACAAAGGCGCCAATGTGAAGGTGGTCGACAACAACCAGATGAATGGGCTGCTGGCGGCATCGTTCGCGAACGACCTGGAGTCGGTTCACATCTTCGTCGATGCCGGGCTGGATGTGAATTCGAAGGACGCACTGGGGCAGACGCCGCTGATGAACGCCGCCGGACGCGGCAACCTGGCAATGGCGAAGCTGCTGCTCGCGAAGGGCGCGGATGTCAAAGCCGTGAGCGCGCCGCAGGGCAACATGGTGAAGAACGGGCCTATCGGGCTGGGAAACTTCACCGCGCTGATTTTGGCGTCGACCTACGGGCCGGCGGAATTGGTGAAGACGCTACTGGATGCCGGGGCGGACGTCAATGAGAGGGACGTTCGCGGCATGACGCCGTTGATGTATGCGATTTCGACCGACCGGCAGGATGCGGTGCTGATCAAACTACTACTGGCGCGCGGCGCAGATGTGAACCTGAAGAGCAAGGCAGGCGAGACCGCCGCGGACTGGGCGCGCAAAAGTGGCGCTCCGGCCGGAATGCAAGCGCTGGGTCTGAAGCCCGCGACTCCGGTGGTTGCGGTTAAGGTCGCGGATTCGAAAACGGCCGACCTAAAATCAGCGGTCGAGCGCAGTATCGGGCTGCTCGAAAAGACCAGTGCGAAATTCCTGGTCGAAGGCGGCTGCGTGGGCTGCCACGCGCAGAACATGACGGACGTCGCGGTGAACGCCGCTCGCTCGCATGGAGCGCGTATCGACGAGGGTGCGCTGGCCGCGCGCAAGGGATCAGTCAAAGGATTCCTGGGACCGGCGGCCCCGGCGTTGCTCGAGCGTGCCGATCCTCCTGGATCGCCAGACACGCTGATGTACCTGATGAAGGGTCTGATGGAATCGGGCTACGAAGCGGATCGGCTGACCGACGCGCTGGTGGCGAACGTGGCTGCCCAACAGCAGCGCGACGGATCGTGGCACATCGGCGGAATCGCGCGCCCGCCCATGGAGGACGGCGATTTCTTCCGCGTCACGCTGGGCATTCGCGCAATGAAAGTGTTCGGTGCGCCGGGACGCGCGGCGGAGTGGAATGCGCGCATCGGGAAGGCCAAGGAGTGGCTGTTGAGCGCGAAACCTTTGACCGCCGAAGATCGCAACATGCAGTTGCTCGGGCTGATTTACGCCGGCACCGATGCGAGCATCACCGCGAAGCTGGCCAAAGTGATTCTGGCCGAGCAACGCGCCGATGGCGGCTGGGGGCAGCGAGAGAGTATGGCCTGCGACGCGTACGCTACCGGCCAGTCGCTGTATGCGCTTCAGGCGGCGGGTATCAAGGCTTCGAATCCGGCCTATCAGAAGGGCGTGAAGTTCCTGCTCGCGACGCAGAAGGATGACGGTTCATGGTTCGTGGCGAGCCGTTCGGCAAAATTCCAGCCGTACTTCGAGAGCAGCTTCCCGCACGGACACGATCAGTGGATTTCGTCGGCGGCAACGGGTTGGGCGGCGGCTGCATTAGCGCACGCGCTCGATTCGAAATCGGTAGCAGCAGTTATCGAAACACCCGTCACGACAGCGCAGCCCGCCCGAAGCAACTAAAATACACGCCCACGCCAATGGGCGAAGTACGCGCACCAGCCGTCGATGTTGACGCGGCTGGTGCGCGTTTCCTTTTTAGGGATACGTTCTTCATCTCTTCCATCTCATGCCGGTCCTGTCCTCAGGTGTTCGCGGTGTGTACGCGGTTCCACGATGTGTCAAACGTTAGACGTCAATCCCTCCTCGTAAGTCATTAATAACAAATCATTTGCCGCATGGAATCGCGTCTGCATTCCATACCGGCATGAAAAACGGAACACAAAAACTCACGAAACTGGCAGCGATCCTGGCGATCGCCGCAGGAAACTCGCTGGCCGACGAGCGCACGCGCCGCATCCTGGTTTCCATCCCCGACCGCAAACTGGTGCTGCTGGATGGCAATCGCGTGCTGCGAGTTTACGACGTCGCGGTGGGTAAGCCATCCACGCCGTCGCCCGAGGGCGTGTTCGCGGTCGCGAATCGCCTGACCGATCCGACCTGGTTCGCAGGGCCGAACGGTCCCGTGGCGCCGGGGAAAAATAATCCGCTCGGCTCGCGCTGGATCGGTCTCAGCAAGAAGGGTTACGGAATTCACGGCACGAATGCGCCGCGGTCGATCGGCAAAGCCGCATCGCACGGGTGCATTCGGATGCGCAAACACGACGTGGAGGAATTGTTCGAACTGATCGGCGTGGGCGCAACGGTCGAGTTGTGCGGCGAGCGTCCGCCAGTGATGGCGGGAATTCTGACCGCGATCGCGATGGTGGCTTAGGTGTATTGATTCACAAACACAAAAGGAGACGAATATGATTTTGCTGAGATACCTGCTGGTTTTCACCGGGATCAGTCTGCTGGTGGGTGCAGCGGCGATCCTCATCTGGGACCTGATCCAGATTATTAAGGCGCGTCGCGAGGGGCACGACGCCCCGGAGTTACGCTGGCACGCGGCACGTCGCGCGGCGATGTGCGGAGTCGTGCCGCTGCTGCTCGGCCTGAGCATCACCGTGGTGCCGAGCGGTAACGCCGGGGTACGTGTGAATCAGTTCGCGGGCACGCGCCCGGCGACCCTGTTTCCGGGAGTACACCTGGTGACGCCGCTGTTGGAACACATGGAGACGTTCGACATTCGCGATCAGGTGTTCACTACCAAGGCGGGCGACGACACATCCAAGCCGAATCCCGACGCGTTGCGCGTACAGACGCGCGAGGGACT
>DASYPO010000365.1:0-9241 GCA_036006545.1 Bryobacteraceae bacterium | reverse complement strand
CCCCATAACCCGTCCAGCCACCCATGTAGATGAGCGGGATCGTGCCCTGATTGGCGACCTGGATCCGCGTCGCTTGACGAGTGCCGTGACGCGCCGCGATGTGTGCCATCGCGTGCGCCAGCATCCCAGCCAGTTCATCTTCGCTGCGCGCGTCCAGAATCAGCAAGGTCTGGACGAACAGGTAGCCGCCCGGAACCGCGAGGGGCTCGTGCGTCCCGCGATCCTCATCGCCGACGAGCTTGATCGTGAATGTAAACCCGTCCGGTGGAAGCTGCTGGGCCAAGCGCTGAACCAGCCCGTCAACGTATGCCAGCACCTCGTCGTTTTCGAACTTGGTCGCGCGATTCAGCAGATCCTTAGCAAGCACTGCACCCAGGGCAACTTCCCGTTCCTTGCTATAGAAGTTGATGCCCCGATCAGTGGGCTGCGGCTGAGCGGTTGCAACTACGGCAGCCGCCAGCAGAACGAAACAGATTCGTTGCATAGTACTTACTTGCGACGCATCCGAGCCACCCTCAGTTACGACGGAACCGACTTCCACGGCTGGCAGGTGCAGCCCGGCCTCGCTACCATCCAGGGTACGCTCGAAAAAACGCTTGCGGAAATAGAAGGTGCGCCGGTGCAAGTCGCAGGCTCGGGACGCACCGACGCCGGCGTGCACGCACTCGCCCAGGTGGCCGCGTTCTCGCTCGCGAATCCGATTCCACTTCCGAATCTGCGCATGGCGATGAACCGGCTGCTGCCGCGCGACATTCGCGTGCTCGATCTGGCCGACGTCGCCCTCGATTTTCATCCGCGCTATCAAGCCGTCGCCAAAACGTACGAGTACCGCATCCTGCGCGCCGAAATCTGCCCACCCTTCGAGCGCCGCTACGTGCACCATCACGCTTACCCGCTCGACGAGGACCGCATGCTCGAGTTCGCCCCGCTGCTCGAAGGCGAGCACGATTTCTCTGCATTCGCCGCCTCCGACCCCCGCGACGACTTGGGCCGCTCGACCGTGCGCCGCATTTTCTCGTCGCGATTCGAGCGCGCGGGCGATCGGCTGAACTATCGCGTCCGCGGCAGCGGCTTCCTGAAACACATGGTGCGCAACATCGTCGGCGTGCTGCTCGAAGTGGGCAAAGGCAACCTCACCCGCGCCGATATCGAAGCGCGTCTCCAACCCCGTTGCACGATTCCCTCCGGCCCTTCCGCTCCGGCTCGTGGATTGTTTCTAGTGAGTGTGGAATATCCTACGACTTCTTGATGACACCCACGCATGCGACTGGCTGCCCCACGACCATCGGCGGCGTCGCGACGATATACAGCACTTTCCCCGCGCATGGCGACTTCACTTCGGCAACCTTCTTCCCGAAATAATCGGTGATTTCCGCCAGCAGCGCGCCTTTCTTCACCATCTGGTCGCGCTTGACGCGCGGGTAGAGAATTCCCGTAGCTGGACTGGTCAGCACATGCGCGGGGTCGAAGAACACCGGCCTCTTTACATACCGTGCCGACCCGCCGATCATCCTTAGGTAGCGCATGACATTCTCCACGCTCTCGGCGATCAGCTTGGTGGACGCTTCGTCCGGCACGCCGAGAAATCCGGCCTCGACCGTTACCGCCGGCTTGCCCCGCGTGATCGCCGTATTCGAGCAGTACACGGACGCGGCCGGATCCGCAGGCCGCCCGCGATCCACCACAATGTGATCGAATCCGCAGTGCGCCACTAACTCCGCGATGCGCTGGTCGAACGCGGCGTCGCCCGTCACCGTCTGGTACACGTATGGGCGCAGCGATTCGTTGCCGTCGCCGCAATGCAGGTCGAGCAGATAGTCGCAGCGCTCGATCACCTCGTTCGTGATCGCGTACGCGATTCGTTCCGAAGGCGTGCCGTTTTCAAGGCCGGGGTAAACGCGGTTGAGGTTCTGGCCGTCGAGGGGACTGAAGTACACCGTTCGTCCTAGAAACGACGGTAGATTCGCCACATGCACCATGATGATCCGGCCCGCCAGCTTCTTCGGCTGGATGCGCGGACGCAGCCGCTGCAGCGCGACTATGGGCGGATATTCGTAGCCATGATTGCCCGCCACCAGCGCCAGCGTAGGCCCCGGTTTTGACCCGTTGAATACCGAAACCGGGATAGCGGCTTCGCCTGCATCGATCATTCCCGACTTCATTTCGCCCGGCCGCGTAATAATCGAGCCAACTCTCAAGTCTTCAGGCATGCACGAATCTTAGCGTGTCCATCCCGTCGTTCGCCGGGGTTTACTCGCCGTTCGCCGATTTTAGGACGCGCGCGGGCCGCCGCCGCACTAGATTGGAGCTTCAACGCCATGTCACAAACAGTGCTGATCACCGGTTGTTCTTCAGGAATCGGACAAGCCACCGCGCGCTACTTCGCCAAGCGCGGATGGAATGTCGCGGCCACCGTCCGCAACCTCGCCGTGCTCGAATCCGTGTCCACGCCCCTCAACGTCGCGGCCTTTGAGCTGGACGTCACTAAGGAACACACCATCGCGACCGCGGTCGACGCGACCATGCGTCGCTTCGGCTCGATCGACGTCGTGGTGAACAACGCCGGCTACGGCCTGTTCGGCCCGCTTGAAGGCGCGAATGCCGAGCAATTCGAGGCGCAATTTCGGACCAATGTATTCGGCGTCGCGGCGGTGCTGCGTCACGTGCTGCCAATCATGCGCAAGCAGCGTAGCGGCACCGTGGTCAATATGTCTTCGATCGGCGGGCGCGTGGCGTCGCCACTCGGCTCCGCCTACTATGCGACCAAGTTCGCGATCGAAGGGCTTTCTGAATCGCTGCGCTTCGAGCTGAAGCCGCACGGCATCCGCGTCAAATTGATCGAGCCGGGGCATTTCAAGACCGGCTTCCTGACCCGATCGCTGGATCGCGCCCGGCATCCCGCCTACGATTCGCAGTGGAAGAACATGCAGGCCTGGATGCTACGCGAGGACGAAGACGCGCCCGACCCCGTGCACGTGGCCGAGGCGGTCTACGAATGTGCAATCGATCCCACCGATCAATTGCGCTATCCGGTCAACGGACGCCGCATCGTGTGGCTCCGCGCGCTGCTGCCAGACGCAATCTGGCGCAAGTTTATGGGGGCGGGACTGAGTCGGCATCCCGACGACGGATTTTTCCGCCGCGCGGGACGTGATAGAAGCGCAGCGAGTTAGAGTAAACCGCGTAGTTCTTCTTCCAGCCGATCCAGATCCGATTCGTCGTTGTAGAAGTGCGGCGACACGCGCAGGAATCCGTGCCGTGCGGCGACGATCACGCGTCGAGCCTTGAGTTCGCGAGCCAGCGCGGAAGGGTCGACTCCCGCGAACTTGGCCGTCGCGATCTGCGATCCGGTGTCGACGGCTTGCGCGCCCAGCGCACGCAAACGTCGACGCGCCGACGCGGCCAGCTCAAGGACGCGATGCTCGATATTCTCGGGACCTAACTCGTTCATCCACGCGGCCGATGCACCCATCGCGTCCAGCAGCGAAAACGGTAGCCCGCCGCCTTCGTACTTCTCCGCAGAATCCTTGAACACCGGCGCGCCATGCTGCAGATTGTCGACGTTGCGCCAGGACTGATCGCTCCGCCACCCGACCACCGTGGGTCGGATCTTCTCGCGCATGTGCGGCGCGAAATAGACGAACCCGACGGCAGTCGGCGAGCACATCCATTTGTACGCGTGCACGCCCAGAATATCTACCGGCGTTTCGCGCACATCGAATTTCAACGCGCCGACGCTCTGCGCGCCGTCAACGTACAGGATCACCCCGCGCTCCCGGCAGAACCGTGCGATCTCGCCTACCGGCGCGCGAAATCCGGTCGCGTAGTTCACCTGGCTGATCGCAACCATCCGCGTGCGATCGTTGATCGCGTCGTAGAACTGCTCCCAGGGGACCGGGCGAACGTTGGGCAGATAGAGTTGGTTCGGAAATTCATCGCCCAGCGTGACGATGTTATCGCCGGGCTGCCACTCCAGGCCGTTCACGACTGTCGCTAGCGCTGCGGACGTCGTGTTCAGGAACGCGATGTCGCTGGGCGTGGCGTTAATCAAGCGCGCGATGGTCGCGCGAATTCCCTCGACCTCCGCATACCAATCCAGAAAATCCGCGCACGCGAAAGCTTCGCGGCGCTGCCAGTGTCCGGTCGCGGCCTCCACGCCGCGGCGCGGCATCTGACCGTAGGTAGCGGTGTTGAGGTAGGTCCACTGCGCGAGCGCCGGGAACTCAGCGCGCGCTGCTTGCCAATCGATCGCGGACAAAACCGGCTGCATCTTTTACCGCGACGTCCGTCGATACGCGCCCGCGCCGCTCCACCACTTCTACCACACCTTGCGGCAATTTCTTACCGATCGTAATACGGTAAGGTATGCCGATAAGGTCCGCGTCTTTGAACTTAACGCCGGGCCTTTCGTCGCGATCGTCGAACAGCGCGTCGATCCCCGCCGCCTTGCATTCGTCGTAGATTTCCTGTGCAGCTTTGCGCTGGCCTTCGTCGGCCGAATTCACCGGCGTGACCACCACGGCGAACGGTGCGATCGACCCCGGCAGCACCATGCCGTCCTTGTCGTGATACAACTCGACCGCCGCCGCGAGAATTCGCTCAATACCGATGCCGTAGCTGCCCATGATGGGCGTGATCTCTTCGCCCGTCTCATTCAGCACCCGCAATCCCATCGATTCCGAATACTTGTAGCCAAGCTTAAAGATGTGCCCGATCTCGACCGTCTTCTGAACCTTCAACGGACCGCCGTCGACCACCGACGTGTCGCCTTCTACCGCCTGCCGCAGATCGAAAAACTCGCCCTTGAAATCCTCGCCGGGCGTCACGTGGCGCAAGTGGTAATCGGTCTTGTTGGCTCCGCAGATCAGGTTGCGACGGCCGCGCAGCGCTTCGTCGATCAGCACGCGCATTTTCGTCACGCCGACCGGACCGAGCGACCCCGCGTCCGCGCCCATCCATTCTCGAATCTCTTCGGGATGCGCCGGACGAACGTCCGTCGCGCCCAACGCGCCCGAGAATTTCGTTTCGCTCAGTGAATGATCGCCGCGCAGCACAGCCAGCACCGGCTTTCCATCCGCCATCATCACCAGACTTTTCATCTGCGAGGTTTCGGGCAGTTTCGTGAACGCACACAAATCCGCAATGGTCTTCTGCCCCGGCGTATGGAATTCTTCGGGCGCAAGATCGCCCTCCGGGTCCGCAACCTTCGGCGGCTGAGCGACGCTCACCGCTTTTTCAAGATTCGCGGCGTAATTCTTTCCACTTACTACGAAATCCTCGCCGGCTTCCGAAACCACCATGAATTCGTGCGACTGACTGCCGCCCATCGCGCCCGAATGCGCCTCGACCACGACGTATTCGAGGCCGCAGCGATCGAAAATCTTGCAGTAAGCAGCATGATGCTTGTCGTAAGCAGCGTCGAGACCGGCGGGTGTCAGGTCGAAGGTGTAAGAATCCTTCATGATGAACTGGCGCACGCGGAGCAGGCCGCTTTTCGGACGCGGCTCGTCGCGAAACTTGGTCTGAATCTGATACCAGATCTGCGGAAGCTGCTTATAGCTGCGCAGCTCGCCACGCGCGATCGAAGTCATCACTTCTTCGTGTGTCATGCCCAGGCAGAGCGCCCGTCCGAAGCGATCCTTGAGCCGGAACATGTTGTCGCCCATCACGTCCCAGCGTCCCGATTCCTGCCACACCTCGGCCGGATTGAGCGCGGGCAAATACATTTCCTGCCCGCCGATCGCATCCATTTCCTCGCGCACGATCTGCGTGATCTTCAGCATCGAACGCTGCGCCAGATAGAGATAGTCGTAGATGCCCGCCGCGAGCTGGCGGATGTAGCCCGCGCGCAAAAGCAGACGGTGGCTCGCGACCTCAGCTTCCGCAGGGTCCTCGCGCAGGGTGGGGATAAAAAGACGGCTCCAGTACATGCAGGGGTGTTTGGTGAGTTTAGCACGTCGTGTGGCGCGGGCTCCAACAGTCTCGGCGCGGCAGTCGGCCCAACCACACTCCATCTCGTTGCGCCAGTTCACCGGACTTCTCGAAGCCCGTGATTAATGATCTAGCACACCTACTGCGACTGGCAGCCCTGGGAGTTGGCAGACACGGTGAGGCTGCCAGTCAAGGCGAAAGGGGTTTGAACGGACCAAGTTACGGGTGACCCATCGAAAACGATGCTAAATGCGTTGTTCTGTCCCCCTGGTGTGAATAGAGTTGGCTGTCCGCGGTCAGCGGGACCGGGAGAGAACAGATTACTCGGCCCGACCGGCAGCAGCAGCTCCCGATCACTCGAGTTCTCGTAGCTGAACCTCGCAGTATAGGTCCCATCATTGTTGCGTTTAACACAAGCGGAAGGTTGAATCGCCGGTCGAGGGGATTGCCGGGCAAGCGCATGCAACAAGAATCCGCCTAGCGGGATAGAGCCAATCACCGAATTGCCATTCGTGTCGAGCACTGTAGCGGTGCCATTGCCATTGCCAATGTTTGCAGTAAAACCGCGCGAGCCGTCCGCGGTAACTCCGATACCGAAAGTCTGTTCCATCGTCACAAGGAAGTCCTTGACTTGTTTGGACGCACGGTCAATCACGATTGGGCCGGCTCCCCAGCCGGCTTCACCGCCTTGGGCGAAATAGGCCCAACGATTCGAAGGATGGAAAGTGACTTCGGTGACGCTGCCCAGAGAGAACGGATACGGGAGTTGGATGGTCGCAATGACGGTGTTGGTGACTGGATCAATTACTTTGGCACCGCCGGTGAATACGACCCATAATTCGGTTCCGTCGGGGGAGAAACGAAGGGCATCGGGAAACTGGCCAACCGAAACTGTTGACAGAATCGAAAAATTAACGGCATCGATCACAAACACCCGTCCAGCCTCCGCGCCGTCGGCCACATACACTCGCGTCCCGTCATAGGACACTCTAACGGCCGTCCCAGTCAGCGGTACAGTGCCAAGCACTTGCTTTGAGGGAAGGCTCACAGCCAAGAGTGAACTCAAATCCTGATCAAGGATCCAAGCACGGCTTCCGTCGGGAGCGATGTCGATCGCGCCCAGATTTGAACCCCCGAATGGAATCGAATCGACCACAGCATGAGTGGTTAGGTCAATGACGGCCGTTGCACCAGTGGTCGAGCAAAACATACGAGTGCCGTCTGGACTGAATGCGGCTGCCCCGCAATACAGCCCACCTGGGACGTTAATTGTCCCAGAAACAGAAGCTGTCTTCGCGTCAATCACGAAGATTTCACCGTTTGGTCCCGGGAAAATATAAACCTTCGATGTGGCTGGATCGGCCACCAATACGGACAAAAATGCGAATAAGGAGAACAGGATTAGAAAGGGGCGCATCCCTACATCATCGGCTGGGGCTGGGCCAGCAACAATCCGTACAACACCTTAGAAGCGTGGAATTTGACGGCGCTGAATGTTCCTACCGGTGATAATCGGCGTTGGACTTCGACGAAGTTGACCACGGTGGCACGCGATATTTCATTCACGAAACCACCGATTTTTCTCGCAGGCGAGTTCCTGGAATCGCGGAGTTCGCGGCTACGCACACGGGGTCGTCACGGGATTCCACTCGAACGGAGCTCGGGCGCTGCGTCTCGATCGAAAGGAAACGGTGAACGCCGGCTGAGCAAGCAGGGCCATGCGCTTACGCCAACCGGCGTTATTCTTTAAATTACCGGCAGTCGATTTCTATTTCGCCGCTTTGAGTTTGCGATAACGACGAATCAAATTCACCGTCGAGCTATCGTGATTGAGCTGTGGCTCGTCCTTGCTTTCTAATTCCGGAATGATGCGCTGGGCCAGCGCCTTTCCGAGCTCGACGCCCCATTGATCGAAGGAATTGATCCCCCACACCGCGCCCTGAGTGAACACACAGTGTTCGTACAACGCCACTAGCTTACCCAAAGTTTCGGGCGTCAGCCGATCCACCAGAATCGTATTCGACGGATGGTTCCCTTCGAATACGCGATGCGGCACCAGCCATTCCGGGTGTCCTTCCTTGACGACTTGCTCGCGCGTCTTACCGAACGCGAGCGCTTCCGCCTGCGCGAAGACGTTCGCCATCAAGATATCGTGATGACGGCCCAGTGGATTCTGCGTTTGTCCGAAGGCGATGAAGTCGCAGGGAATGACTCGGGTTCCCTGGTGAATCAACTGATAGAAAGAGTGCTGGCCGTTGGTCCCGGGCTCGCCCCAATACACCGGGCCAGTCTGATAATCCGTCTGGGCGCCGTCCAGCGTGACGTGTTTCCCGTTGCTCTCCATGGTCAATTGCTGGAGATAAGCGGGGAATCGCTTCAGATACTGCTCGTAGGGCAACACCGCGACCGTTTCCGCGCCCAGGAAGTTGTTATTCCAGACCGCCAGCAGCCCCATCAGGACCGGGAGGTTGCTCGCGAAAGGCGCGGTTCGAAAATGCTCGTCCATCTGCTGGAAGCCGCCCAGCAACGCGCGGAAATTGTCCGGGCCGATGGCCAGCATAGTGGATAGACCGATCGCCGAATCCATCGAATACCGTCCGCCCACCCAATCCCAGAATCCGAACATGTTGGCGGTGTCGATGCCGAACTTGGAGACCTCCGCGCCATTGGTCGAGACCGCCACGAAATGTTTCGCGACCGATTCTTTGGCTCCGCCCAAACCTTTGATCGACCATGCCCGAGCGGTCTCTGCGTTGGTCATGGTCTCAAGCGTTGTGAAAGTTTTCGATGAAACGATGAACAGCGTTTCTGAAGCATCCAGATCCTGAACCGCTTCCGCAAAGTCCGTCCCGTCGATGTTCGAAACGAAGCGGAAGTTCAGGGAGCGTTGGGTATACGTGCGCAGCGCTTCATAAGCCATGACCGGGCCGAGATCGGATCCGCCGATGCCGATGTTGACGATGTTGCGGATCGGTTTGCCGGTGTGGCCCTTCCACTCGCCGCTCCGCACGCGGTTTGCGAACGCGCTCATGGAGTCGAGCACTTTGTGGACTTCCGGGACCACGTCCGCCCCATCGACCACGATCGAGGTCCCTTTCGGCGCGCGGAGGGCCACATGCAGGACCGCCCGGTTCTCGGTAATGTTGATCTTCTCGCCGCGGAACATCGCATCGATTTTCGAGCGCAGCCCCACTTCGTCGGCCAGCTTTACCAGCAGCTTCAGGGTGTCGTCGGTGATGCGATTCTTCGAGTAGTCGAGGAAAATGCCGGCGGCTTCGGCGGTCATGCGCTGTCCACGCGCGCTATCTTT
>DASYPO010000364.1:0-7368 GCA_036006545.1 Bryobacteraceae bacterium | reverse complement strand
TCGGCGTGCGATGCCACGATCACGCGGAAGCCAAGCAGCGTCTCGATCAAGAAGCTGCCGATGTCCGCGCTGCGTTCGCGAACTACTCGTACGCGATCGGCAAGTCGGACCTGGTAATAGCGCAGCGCCCACAAGCTCACCGGCAGTACCGCGAGGCTAATCAGAAAGAGGCGCAGGCTGAGCGTCGCCATAATGATCGCGGCGCCGATCAGGAAGACGACGTTCGAGAGAACGCTCAGCAGGCTGTCGGAGGAGACGCGCTGTACTTCGGCGATATCGTTATTGATGCGCGACACGACGTCGCCCAGCTTGACGCGCGCCCAAAATCGCGGCGAGAGCGTTTGCAAATGGCGATACAATGCGACGCGCATATCGAAGAGAACCTGCGCGGACACACGCACGTATTGGTAGCTGGACGCGATGTTGAGGACGAATCCGACGACGGTGATCGCCGCCATCGCGCCGCTTACAACCAGCAGCATGTGATAGTCTCGGCGCAGCAGCGCACCGTCGATCAGCAATTTCGATAAATATGGTTGCGCGAGCCCGAACGCAGTTGCAGCGAGTCCGGCGGCGACGACGAAAACCAATCGCGGCCAGTAGGGAGTCAGGTAACGCAGTGCCCGCCGATATCCCGCAAGCGAAACCGCGGTCTCAGGCATCCACCTTGTAGTAACACATGTACCCGGAATGGCAATGCTCAGGTTCGCCGCGCAAAGAAATCGCGCGCTCGATCACGGTGAGCTTCTGATCGCCGGCGCGTGTGCGATTCACAATGTCGCGCACCATGCGGACGCTCGCGAGCTTCTTAAACGGCGAAGCTTCGCGCCCGACGATCTTCAACGACGCGACGCCGATGCGCTGCAGGTCGGGGATCGCGCACAGCCCGCACGGTCCGTACGGCAGGCCTTTGGGGGTCGCACCGCAGCCGTTTCCGTTCACGTACCAGACCCAATCGCGATAGTCGGCAAGGTTGCGACGCAGCCAATTTTCACGGCGCGCGGTGAAGCGTGGGCCATTCCACTCGAACTGCGTGTCCATTCCGGAAAGTGCCGTGCAGAACGCGCCTACGGAGTGATGATGCGTGGTGGCGCAGAAACCTTCTTCGAACGCACAGCCGTCGTTAAGGACGAAGACTTCGATTTCGACGTCGCGGCCAACGGCCTGAACGATGGAATCGATCTCGCCCAGCGTGACGCTTCGTGGAAGAATTACACGCGAGGGTCCGAAGTCCAGCAGGAAACGAATTGCGTCAACGTTGAGCGTCGCTGCGACCGAACTGACATGCAGTGCGGCATTCAACTTCGCATCGGATAGCCGAGCCAGCAGATTAATATCGGTGACGATCAACGCGTCGACACCGGCTTCTTCCGAAAGCCGCGTGGCCAGTTCGATTACCAGTGGCATCTGGTCGGCAGCGTAGTACGGGCCATTGAGGGTGAGGAAAACCGGCACCTGCTTCGCATGCGCGCCGTCTACCAGTCGACGCAATTCTTCCCACGTTTCCACGCCCGAGCCTTTGGGGCTGCGGCGATTCAACCACACAGGTCCGTTGAACCGGTCGCTCCACTCGGAGGGCACGATGCCGCAATAAAGTTCTTCGGCGCCGCTTTCGAGCAGCATCTCGAGTTCGTCGTAAGCACGAATTGGTGCCAGTATTTTCATCCGAAAAACATGGGGAGGCGCGGTTGATACACCAGCCGCGCGATCGAACCGCGCGCCACCTGATCGGCAAGCCTTCGCAACATCGGTTCCGACTGGTGATAAAAGTAGGTGTTGCCTTTCAATAGAAACTTCTGATCGCGATTGCTGAACGGCGAATTGGAATACGTGTATTCGAGTTGGTGCGACTGGCACTCGTGGCGACAGGACGCGCCCGGTTGAAATTTGTCGGCCTTGCGATAGTGCAGGCCCGCCGCCATGCATACGCGGCTGGTCGCGATGAAGCCGAACGGCAGATACAAGGCAACGCTCACCCCGCGTGTAGCGAAACTCGTGTCGGTGCCTTGCGGAAGGTTGTCCATTTCCACCGATCGCACATCGAAGCGGGCGAGCAGATCCAGATACTCGGGATTGTCGAGATTCGATCGCTGGAGAATTTTCAGCGCAGATGCCGCCTGGTCCGCCGCCGTTTCAGCATAGACGCCGGTGACGCGCGGATCGCGCAGCGACTTGTTCAACAGCCGACCCTGCACCGGAACGAGGTGCGTAAAGTCGCGGCGCAGCATGCGGAGGACGCCCCAATCGTTGAATACGACTTCACTACCGGCGGGAAGCTCCGGCAACAGCGCACGGATGTTCGCGATTCCTTCATCGCCCGCGTACGGCGTAAGGAAAGTCAGAGGCCGTCCTGACGCAGCGACGGCGCGCAGCGAATCGCGTGAAGGAATGAGATTCTCGCAAAACTCCGTTCCGTAGGCGATGCGAGTGAATCGCACATTGCCGAAAATCGCCGCCAGATCGTCGGGCAGCGACGCATCAGACGTCAACTCGGCGGGCGTCGCGATATGCAGCGACCACTCCATGATTTTCAACGAGCCTGCGGAAGGACCACCATTCCGGTAGTAATGTCGGCGTTTAGATCGATCGTATTGCGCAGCTTGAGCGAGTTCGCGTCGAACACCTCCACGGTGTATCCAGCCCCGTAGATGTACATGTCCTTGCCATTGCTCGAAATGCCGAAGTTGAATCGCGAGCGGCCATCGAACTCCTGCTTGCGCGCCAATTGATTGCTGTTCAAATCGAAAACCCAAAACTCCGACCGCCGGTTTCCGCCCTGGCCGCTGAACGAAACGGTGTAACCAGTCTTGCGATCGGGCGTGACGTGCAGACCCATCATGCCGCCAGTCGACGGACCGATGGGCGTGAACTGGAAGCTGCGCCGAGTGAGATCGAACCGCGCGATTCCAAAAATTGAACGGCGCACAATCGGGTCGCTGGAATTGAACAAGCTCACCAGCGTGCCCGGTTCCTGAATCGAATCGAGCGAACCGCCCATGCCCACCTGCGCCATGCCGGGGAACTGGGGCTTCGAGAGATCGATGGTCTCCACCAGTTTGAAATCCGTAGTATCGAAAATCAGAACGGTGCCGCGGAAAAGATACATAAATTTCCCGTCAGGCGAGATTTTCATGAACCCGAATCCACCGCGCGCTTCCTCTTCGGGAGGAATGTCGGCGGTGCGCACGATCTTCTTCTGCTCCAGGTCCACGATCGCGAACTTTTGCTTCTCAATCTCGAAGCGATCTTTCTTCTTCTCCGAGATGCGGATCACCATGTAGATCAACTTGCCGCCAGGGTCCGCCGCAAAGGCGTTAAAACGCACGCGCTTCTCGCCCTCATCGAGCACGAAAGAGTTGGTGACCTTGCGTGTCGCCACGTCCACCACTTCGATTCCGTTGTGATCGGTAGTTGTAACGTACAGCGTCTTGCGATCTTCAGAAAGCGAGAGTGATCGCGGCGTGCCGGTCTGCAACTCGATATGATCGATGACCTTCTGCTTGGCTTCGTCGATCACCTGCACCTGTTTCGGCCAGGTTCCGACGAACAAGAGACCCTGCGCAGCGCACGCCGCGGCGGTTGCTAAGAAAAGAACGATTCTCATGGAAAAACCAAATCGATATTGCGCCAGTCTTTCGTCGCGGCCGCGCACTTCGCGGTCCAGTCCGGATAATTATTGAGGTGATCCGGAACCTGCGCGGGCCAGAAGCAAGTAACGTAGCAATCGTAGAGATCGCGCTCGACGGGCTGGCACAGACCAGCTGTGCCGCCCGCGGAATCTACTTCCCAGCCGGGCGAAAAAACCAGCGAACAACCCAGCGGAACATGCGGACGCTGCGAGAGCGGATTGGCGGGATTGCCGCCGCGGCCGCCCTGACCAGGGCCCTGCAGTGCAACTACGTCCTCATCCAGCGACGCGACGTAATCGTCGATGCGGCGGGCTTTTTGATTCACAGCGCGAAGATGTCTCATGCGGCTTTCCTTTCGGAGAAATGCTCCAGGAAACTCGGGTTCTGCGCGGCGATGGCGCCGTAGATTTGCAGGCAGGTATCGGTCCACCCGCGAATCCAATCGCAGTAATGCAAATTGGGATGGCCGGTGTCGCCGTAGCGCACGTAGGCTTCGTGATGGCACCCGCCGGCGCACAACGGACGCGCAAAACAAGTGCGGCAATCCGTCTTCGAATGAATGTGTCCGCGACCTAGAAAATCGGTTTGACGCTCGCGGTCGATTCCGTTTGAAACATGACCCAAGCGATGCGTGTCCGAATCGACAAAGCGGTGACACGGCGCGATATCGCCCGACGGACCGACACCGACCAAGCCCAGACCCGCGCCACACGGATGCGATTTACTAACACCCTGGTGCAGTTCCGCCAATGTATCGCTCACATTCGAAAATCCATGATGCTCGCCGCGCAACGCATGCGCAAGATAATCGTCGGCCAGCGCGCGGAATTGTTCGAGCACCGAATCGAGCCCGCGCTCATTGATCGAGTACAGACGATTCGGCGCGGTCGTCACCGGCGCGAATCCAACTTCCCAGAATCCCAACTCATCCTTGAGGTGACGATACGTTCCCATCACATCCATCGCCTGCGAAGTCATGGTGACGCGCGCTGTGATAGGCCGCGTCTTATGATCGCGGATCAATGCGCGCACGCGCGGCTCGATGATGTCGTAGCTGCCTTTTCCGTTGGCGAAAACGCGAAACTTATCGTGCGCTTCCTTGCCGCCGTCCATCGAGACGGTGACGCCGATCCGCTTTTCGGAGAGGTACTCGATGATCGTGGGCGTAAGCAGCGTCGCGTTGGTGGTCAGGCTGAAATCGATATAGCGCCCGCGCTCGGCAGCCAGTCCGGATGCGTAATCCACGATCTGTTTCAGCAGCGGAAAATTCATCAGCGTTTCGCCGCCGAAAAAAGTGATGTGAATCGCGCGGCGGCCGCCGGAGGTTGCGAACAGATAATCGACCGACGCTTTCCCGGTTTCGAAGTCCATGAACTTCGGCTTGCCCTCGGGCGTCGCGACCTTGTCCTCGCCGAATTCGTAGCAATACTGGCAAGAGAGATTGCACTGGTTGGTGAGGTTCATCACCAGCGTCTGCAACGGAAAATCAGCTTGCGGCTGCTGTAGCGGTTCGGCGAATCCGCCGTCGCCAGCGATGGCATGCGCCTGGTAGAGCTCTTGGACAACCTCTTCACCGGCCAGTGCAGAAAGTTCCTGATGCGACGCGCCACCTTGCGCGAGTCGCGTGAGCACCGCTTCTGCCTCACGATCCAGTTCGAAAATTCCTGCGCTCGGCACAAGGTACAAGAACTTCTTTCCGCCGCCTTCGAACGCGCGGAACTCGCCGAGGTGATAGGTCGCCTCTTGCGCCGTCACCGCGCCACCTCCGGCTGATCCCAACGAATGTAAAGAGGGATGGTCACTACCAGGTACGCTTTGCCGCTGATCGGTTTTCCGTCTTTGCCCTTTTCGTCCTTCAACGTCGCGACTACCCACACGTCGCCGTAATTGTTGCGGCTAAATTTCCGCTTGGGATTCGGACCTTCACTCGCCGGAGTGAAAAACGCCGAGGGGCTGAGAGTGCCGATGAAGTCTTTGTCGTCGTCGCCATAAACCGCGTAGAATTCCTCGATCGACCAAGTCGCTTCCACCGGTCCCAACTCGACGTCGTCGGGCGTGTTGGGCTTGTCGTCGGGGCCGCGATTCCACGCGATTGCATCGAACTGTTGAAACCCTTTCGGATGCGAAGTTCCGCCCAAGCGCGCGAGCCCAGTCTCAGGCGTGACTTTCACGTAATCGATCTTGTCGTAGATCGCGATCGCATTCGCAGCCACGGCGCGCCTCACCGCCACATCGCGCTTGCCGAGGAGCGCCTTCGCGTCCACATCAACATCCACTGTGATCTGCTGCGGCGATTGATCGACGATGCTCTTGACCGTTACTCCGTGCCCCAGGTCGATGTCGCCCACAGCAACACGCGAGAAATTGTCCCCGTAAATCTTCACGCGCTGCGCGGTCGATCCGGTCTTGAGCATGGTTCGATCGACGCTCATCACCGACGGTCCTTCTCCCGCACGCTGCAGTTTCACGTCGTAGCCGAATTCCTGATACGCGCCCCAAAACCAGCGGCCTTCCATGGTCGATTGGTCGGGCGACACCCACATCACTTCGCGCAGCTCCTGCGGATTTCCGCCCGCGTTACCGGGTGCCGGCGGCACTACCCCGCTCGCGATGGTGGTCCGCCCGCGCCACGAATAGCCCGTGTATACGAACGATTTGCCCGATCGCGTCACCGTCGAGCCGTCCTTTATGTAGGTGAGCTTGACGTTGGTGTTGAACTCGTCTTCCGAGCTCCCGCTGGGTTCCACCACCATTTCACCGATCACTTTGCCGCGGCCCGCCTGATAGCCGGAGATCAACCAACGTCCCGAAAGTTTCGGCGAGCGCATGCGGGCGCGCCACGAGGCCCACTCGGGTGTCGACAGCGCATAGTTACTGGTGAGATAGGCCGCGGCCTGTTCGAAAGGCTGACGATTATCAGCACCGGGCGCGGGATTATCGTTGGGCCCGCGGAACCGGCGGAAGCTGATATCGGTCACCGGGAAATATCCCATGTGCATCGCGATTAACAGATCCCACTCTTCCTTCGATCGCCGCCACGATGCAGCGCGTGCCAGCGGATGGCAGGACGCGCAGGTGTCCTTCATCATGTCGCTGGGAAGCTGTTCGTCGATCATGCGCTGCTCGGGAATAAACATCACCGGCTTGGCTTCTTCGGGGGCCAGCCCATGCGTGGTCGAAAGGCTCTTGACGATCGATCGCGCTTCCTCCGGTTTCAGCTCCAGATGATTCAACCGTACCATGCGCTTGATCACCTGCTGCCAGCCTTCGGGCGACGTGCGGCTCCATGAAATTCGCGTGAGGTTGCTTTTGTCGTCTTTGGTGTGGCACGGAGCGCACTTCGATATCACGAGGGCGTCAGTCACCGGGATGCCGCCCTCAGGCGCGGGCTTGGGTTTGGCGGCGTCGGGCTTGGCTGCACCAGCGGGTGGCGGGGTCGCAGGCGGTTGGGCCCGGAGCGAAAGAACCGCAGGACCCGAAATAAATAGGAGAGCGAGCAGCGTGTTTTTCATGCCCGAATCGTCTACGATATCGCAGTTTGCAGCACCAACGGTGTTTCGTGGCCGCGCGCCGTCACCCGCTCCAGCGCGACAATCCGGTTTCCCCGAACCAAAAGCGCATCATCGAAATTATTCACGCTGGGGCATACGTGGCGCGGGATCAGGTACAGCGCTTCGCCGATCGCCGGCCGCGCGCCGCCTTCCAGGACCTCGATCGGCAGATGTTCTTCGCTGGGTTT
>DASYPO010000363.1:0-12523 GCA_036006545.1 Bryobacteraceae bacterium | reverse complement strand
GTAAGGTTTTCCGCACCCAGGATATACCGTTCGCCCGAGCGCCCGCGCTCGCACGCCGCCAAGTGTCCCGCCGCGACATCGCGCACGTCCACCACGTTCAGTCCGGTATCGAGGAATGCGGGAATCGCCCCACGCACGAAGTCGACCACGATCTTCCCCGTCGGCGTCGGCTTGAAATCGTGATCGCCGATGGGAGCTGTCGGGTTGACGATCACCACTGGAAATCCCGCCGCCGCGAACTCGATCGCCACGCGTTCGGCGTCCCATTTGGACTGCTTGTAAGGACCGGTCATGTCCGCGCGCGAGACGGGCGAGTCTTCGTCACCCAGGCCGTTGGGGACGAACCCCATGCACCCGACAGTGCTGGTGTAGACCACACGCTCGACGCCAGCGCGACGTGCCGCGTCCAACAGATTGCGCGTGCCATCGACGTTCGAGCGGAACATGTCCTGAGGATCGCGTGTCCACAATCGATAATCGGCAGCGACATGATAAACGACGCTGCATCCTTCGACTGAGCGCTTGAGCGAATCGGCGTCCTGCAAATCTCCACGAACCGGTTCGACGCCGTCGAGTTCCCGCAGTTTCGCAGGATCCCGCGCCAGCGCCCGCACCGCATCGCCACGATCCAGCAATTGCCGCGTGACATGCCACCCGACGAACCCGGTCGCCCCGGTGACCAGCGTCGGCTTCATTGTGGGGCAGCCTTTCCAGGCTGCCGCCGGGCTTCTGCCCGGCGATTAATGCGCCGCCTGAAAAGCGGCGGCAACGAGAATTCCACGACCGGAATAGGTGTCATTGTGGGGCAGCCTTTCCAGGCTGCCGCCGGGCTTCTGCCCGGCGATTAATGCGCCGCCTGAAAGGCGGCGGCGGGCAAGATTGCCCGCCCCACAATGAGAATTCCACGCAGCCAACGACACTTCCCTTCCAGGAATGGGCTACTACGAGCGACGATTGCCTCACTGCCACATCATCGGAGAGCCGCTCTTCGTCACCTTCCGGTTGCACGGCAGCCTTCCCACGTCGCGTGTTTTCCCGCCCTCCAACATGAACGATGGTGAAACGTTCGCCGCGATGGACCGCCTCTTGGATCACACCCGCACCGGACCTATGTTTCTCGCCCAACCCGAGATCGCGCAAGTCATCGTGGATGCGTTGCACGATGGCGAGAGGCGATTCAACCGCTACCAACTCCACTCTTACGTCGTCATGGCGAATCACGTCCACATCCTGACGACGCCCACGCAGCCCGCAACTCAATGGCTCGGCGCTTTGAAGGGTTTCACCGCTCATCGCGCGAATTACCTTCTGGGTCGAGGCGGATCGTTCTGGCAGGACGAAAGTTACGACCATCTGGTTCGGGACTCAGTGGAATTCGATCGAATTAGGCGGTACATCGAGAACAACCCCGTGCGTGCGGGACTGGTCCCTACGCCTGAGGCCTACCCCTGGTCCAGCGCCTTCCGCTAGTTGCCGGGCAGCCTTCCCAGCCGCCTGGCACCACTTAGCTCAGCAGCCAGGCCAGTGACTTGAATGGGTCGCTGAACTTCGCATTGATGCCGTACGCTGACGACGGCTCATATCCGCAGTGCACCATGCAGTGATCGCAGCGCGGATCGTTCCCCTCGCCGTAGTTTTCCCACGGCGTCTTGGTCATCAGATCCTCGAACGTATCGTGATGCGCGTCCGTGATCAAATAGCACGGGCCTTTCCAGCCCTTCACGTTATACGTCGGATTGCCCCACGCGGTGCACGGCAGCTCACGCTCGCCCTTCAGGAAATCCTGATACACCGGCGATGACACCAACGGAAACCGCTTCGAAATTTTGTCGATGTCCTTGAACTTCTCGTACACATCCTCGCGCGTCATGAAAATCTCGCGATCGTTCACCGCCGAATATCCATACGCAGGCGACACCGTGTGCCCGTCCACCTTCAACGGCTCCAGGTACTCGAATAGCTCCCACAGCTCCGCCATGTCGGTCTCTTTGTAGACCGTCGTGTTGGAGAAAACCTTGAATCCGCCAGCCTTCGCCGCCTTGATTCCCTCGATCGCTTCTTTGAAAACGCCCGGGCGCTCGACCGCCAGATCGTGATTCTTCTCCATGCCGTCCAGGTGGACGTTGAGAATCAGGTTGGGATGCGGCTTGAAATCCTTCAGCTTTTTGACCAGGAACATTCCGTTGGTACAAAGCTGAATGTGCTTGCCGCGCTTCAGGATTGCTTCCACCAACTGCGGCAGTTCGGGATACAGGAAGGGCTCCCCGCCACAGATCGAAACCACCGGCGCGCCGCATTCGTCCACGGCTTTGAGGCACTGCTCCAGCGACAACCGCTCGCGAATCGATTCCTCGTACTCGCGAATCCGGCCGCAGCCCGTGCACGTCAGGTTGCAGGCGTGCAGCGGCTCCAGCATCATCACCAGCGGAAAGCGCTTGTTGATCATCGGGTGCGGCTTGCGATCTGCTTTCGCGGACGGAATCTGCATGTTGACGATGCGGAACGGATTCGACGAATCCGCCACCGCGGCGGCGTTCTTCTGCCACTCCGGCCTGGGCCGCAGCTTGTTCTTGGCGATGTAAGTGGCCAGTTCGGCCGTCATCGAAAGAGGAAATCTCATCTAAGCTCCCGCTCCATTCGCGTTCGCCTGTCCGCCCGTCGACTTGAGATACGCCGACATGGCCAGGACCGGGAACGAATTCCGATACAAGTGATACTTCAAATAGAAAACGCAGGGGAAGCCGGTGCCTGTCGACAGCGCTTCTTCCCAGCCGCCCTCGCGGCCCTGCGTCTCAATTAAATACTCGATGCCCTTGTGCAGACTGCGCGACGTGGTGTCGCCGCCCGCCAGCAATCCCAAAATCGCCCATGCGGTTTGCGAAGGCGTGCTCGCCGCCGGCACGAACGTGTGGTTGTCGTAACTCGCGCAACTTTCGCCCCAGCCGCCGTCGGCGTTCTGAATCGACCGCAGCCACTCGCCCGCGCGCAGGACGCACACTTCACGATCGCTCACGCCCGCCGCCTGCAAGCCGCGCAATGCGAGAAAAGTGCCGTACACGTAATTCACGCCCCAGCGACCGAACCAGCTTCCGTCGGTCTCCTGAACGCGCTTCAGATACTCCACGCCGCGCTGGATGGCCGGATGGTTCTTTTCAACTCCCGATGCGATCAGCCCTTCGAGCACGCGACCCGTAATATCCGGACACGTCGGATCCAACATCGCGTTGTGATCGGCGAACGGCACCGAGCTTAAAAAATTCCAATTGTTATCGGCGTCGAACGCCGCCCAGCCGCCGTCTTTCGATTGCATCGCGAGCAGCCAGTTCACCGCGCGCTTCACCGTAGCCTGATGCGCCGCTGGATTCGATCCCGGCGATTGCGCCAGCGCCAGCAGCACCTGTGCAGTGTCATCGATGTCCGGATAAAACTCGTTGGCGAATTCGAAATACCAGCCCGACGGCTCCAGATTCGGCCGCTTCACCGACCAATCGCCCGGCCGCCGCACTTCCTTGGTGAGCAGCCAATCCGTGCAGCGCTCGAGCGCAGCTTCCGGCGCCTGGCCCGATTCGCCCAGCGCGTACGCCGCAATGCCCGTGTCCCACACCACCGAAAAACACGGCTGGAAGAAGAACCCGCGCGGATCGTCCACCAGCAAGTTCATGAACTGCTTCTGCGCTTCCACCACGTCCGGATGATCCTTCGGGTAACCCAGCACATCCAGCGCCATGATCACGTACATCATGGGTGGATAAATCGCCGCGACGCCGTCCGAATGTTGCGTGCGCTCCAGCATCCACTGCTCCGCGCGTCGAATGGCTTTGGTGCGCAGCGACCGTGAACCGCGCTTTTCCCAGAACTTCAGAACTTTATCGGCTTTCAGGAAGAAATTCCGCCAGCTAAGAAATCCCTCGTCGTTCGGAAACTCGAAGGGTGCGCCCGGCTTCAGCAGTTCCTTGAGGTCGAATCCCGCCGGAACCGGCCGCCGCGGATTCATCGCATGCACGATCGAAAGCGGAATCACGATCGCCCGCGTCCACGACGACATTTCGTAAATGAATTTGCCCAGCAGGATCAGCTCAGGTGGAATCGAAGGCGTGTGCTCCCGCGGAAACAGATTGAACAGGCTGAGATTGATCTTGACGTAGCTGTTGGCTGCCTGCAGTCCGCCCATGGCCAGAATGCGCTCGCGCAGCCGTACCAGGTTCGGATCGTCCATCGCGATCCCGGCCAGTTTCAGCGCCGTGTACGCCTTGATCGACGCGCTGACTTCGGACGGTCCCTCGGCGTAGATATTGAAACCACCGTCGGGCAACTGCCGATCCAGAATCGAGCGCGCCGCTTTATCGATCAGCGCGCGCGTCGGCGGATTCCACACACCGTCCAAACCGGGCGGATGCCGCCAAAGTTCTACCAATATGAAGTCAGATTCGAGGGTCGAATCGGCGGTGAGATCCGCCCACCAGAATCCACGGGCGTCCTGCCGGCTCAGCAGAAAGTCCGCCGCTCGATTGAGCGCTTGCGCGCAAGACGCTACGCGCGCGTCCGAGATCTGTAAACTTGGAGTCATTGACGCGAAATCGTGTGTAATTGGGGCGCCCGCCCCAAATCGCTCGGCAAACTGAACCGAACGTCTTCTTCCTTGATTTCCATCTCTTCCAACTGATTAAACCCGCGCCCGCGCAGCGACCCGATCAGCTCCTGCACCAGGTTTTCCGGCGCCGATGCGCCCGCCGTCAGCGCGACCGTTTCGATCCCGTCCAGCCACTCCGAACGAACCTCGCTCAAGTCGTCGATAAGGTACGCCGGTACGCCCATCTTTTCGCAAACCTCGACCAGCCGGCGCGAATTCGAGCTGTTCTGCGAGCCCACTACCAGCAGCACCTGGCACAGCGGCACCACCGCTTTCACCGCCAGTTGCCGGTTCTCGGTTGCGTAACAAATGTCCTGCGCCGCCGGCCCCTGAATCTGCGGGAAGCGTTCGCGCAGGCGCTCCACGATGTCCTGGGTTTCATCCAGGCTGAGCGTGGTCTGCGTGATGTACGCCATGCGATCGGTCTGCGCCAGCTCCAACCGGTCCACATCTTCAACGGTGGACACTAATACAGTAGATTCAGGAGCCTCGCCCAAAGTTCCGGTTACTTCGTCGTGATCTTTGTGGCCGATCAGGAGGATCGTGTAGCCCTTTTTCGCGAACTTTACCGCTTCCAGGTGAACCTTAGTGACCAGCGGGCAGGTGGCGTCGATGACCTTAAGCTCGCGCTGCTTGGCCTCGGTTCGAACCGCGGGTGAGACGCCATGTGCGCTGAAAATAACCCTCGCGCCGATCGGAACCTCGTCCAGCTCTTCGATAAAAATTGCCCCAGCTTGGCGTAATTCGTCGACTACGTGACGGTTATGGACGATCTCCTTACGGACATAGATCGGCGCGCCGTATAGGTCTAGAGCGATCTTGACCACGTCGATCGCGCGCACGACTCCAGCGCAGAAACCTCGCGGTCTCAACAGGATGATCTTCTTGGTAGACACTATGGGCTCGGCCACGGATGTAGTCGGCATAGAATTTTCTATTATACCTCTCTCGGGAGCCGACGACCTGACGAGCTACTACCCCTGAAGGGGGCAATGATCCTGGGCCGTGATCAACGCGCTAATCGGTAGAGTACGTGTCGACGCAGAGGATGGCCCGGCGGGAGACTGGGGTGGTCAAAATCCTCCGCCGGGTCGTGCGTCATTCCAATCTTTTCCATCACTCGTCGGGATCGTAGGTTGGCCGGAACAGCGAACGAGACCAGCGCGTCGAGTTGCAGTGTTTCGAAGGCGTAGCGCACCATCGCGCGCGCCTTCGGTGGCGAAGCCGTGACCCCAGTAATCGGCCGCGAGCCGCCAGGCGATTTCTACGCACGGAGTGAACGCGGCTTCGAATCGCGAAACATTCAATCCCACGAACCCCAAGAGCGATGCTTCCCCGCGCCGCTCCACTGCGCACACGCCGAAGGCGTGGAGATCGAAGTCGGCTTCGATTCGATCAATCAGCGCGTCGCTCTCGTTGCGTGAGAGCACCGACGGCATGAATTCCATCACTCGCGGATCGGCGTTTAGTCGCGCAAACGGCTCGCGGTCGGAAGGCCGCCAGCGCCTGAGGATCAGACGCTCAGTGGTTACGACCATCACGACACCGCCCGACGTCGCGCTCGGATGCCGGCGAGCATCAGCAACCCGATCAGCAGGTACACTACGGAGTTCGCGCTAATGGACGCGCTCATGCCAAAGCGTTTCGACGCCGCAGCAATCGCGAGAGGTGCCAGCCCGCCCCCCAGCCAACCTACGGCATTCATAACGCCCACAGCGGTGGCGCGATGCCGGACACTGACCGCGTCGTGCAGCGAAGCCCACAGGTTCGCATCATACAGTCCTTTGAAATATCCGAAGCCGGCCATCGCGAGTACGAGGATAGGAACGGACATGGTCCAGCCCGTTAAGAAGATGAACGGTACTCCGCAGAAGAGCCCGACGGCTTGCGTAACCATCCGTCCGGCGGGATCTTTGCGCGCGCGCATGTCCGCCAGGACGCCTCCGGTCATCACGCCCAGCACCGATGCGATTTGAAGATACGCCGTCGCGCTGAAGCCGGCGAGCGACAGACTCATGTTGAATTTGTCGCGCAGGAAGGTGGGCAGCCAGGTGAGGAAGATCATCGCCACAAAATTCGCGCCGACAAAAACCGTGACCAGGGTTCGGATCACTGATGACGACGCCATTTCTTTGATCGCGCCCGCGAAACGTGGTGGCTCCGTTTCAGGGGGCGTTTCCGGCTCGCGCAACACGGCGAGCAGAATCACGCCCAGCAATAATCCTAGAGATCCAAATGTGTAGAATCCGCTGCGCCAGCCCCAGTGCTGCGCCATGATCCCGGCGAAAGTTCCGCCCACGATGGTGCCCGCGTAAACGCTGGATTGATGCAGCGCCATGGCGCGCGATCGCGTGGCGGGCGAATGAAACGCGCTAATCAGCGACATCGAAGCCGGAAAGTAGAACGCTTCGCCGAAACCTTCGAGTGCGCGGAACAGCACCAGGTGCCAATACTTCGTTGACACGGCGGTCGCGATGGTGACCAGCGACCAGAAAACCAGTCCACCGATCACCAGCGTGCGGCGCGAGATGCGGTCGCCCACCGCGCCTGCCAGCGGACCCGCCAGCGCGTATACCCACATGAAGGATGACCCGACGATTCCCAATTGAAAATCGCTGAGGTGCATCTCGTCGCGCAGTACCGTAAAGACGGAGAAGATCGCCTGGCGGTCGGCGTAATTGAAGAGGCACACTGCCCACAGCAGCCCGACGACGATCCACTTGTAGTTTTTAGACGCGCCCGACGGCGTCACCGGAAGCCGTATCCCGCGTCCTCGTAGAACGCGGGCACACGCGCACCGCGGAGCGAAAAAACGGTGGCGAGACTCTTGAACATACCCGATATCATAAGGGAATGCCACTGCCCTTGGAGATCGCTCCGCAGGATGTGAAAGCGCGAATAGACGCTGGCGAGAAACTGAGCCTGATCGACGTGCGGGAGCCACACGAGTTCGCGATCGCGCGGATCGAAGGCGGCGATTTGATTCCCATGCGCGCGGTTCCCGGCGAATTGCAGACGCTCGAAGGACGCGCCGATGAAGGCACACTGATCGTCTTCTGTCACCACGGCGTACGCAGTTTGAACGTCGTCAATTGGCTACGTCAGCAGGGGCTCGAAGCATGCCAGAGCATGGCGGGCGGCATTGAAGCGTGGAGCGTAACGATCGATCCGAAAGTGCCTCGTTACTGAGTGCGGCCCTTGATCGCGACTCCGGGCTTCACGCCCTCGACTAATTTTCCGTCGCGAACTACGGCAACACCGTTCACCAGCACGTGCGCGATTCCTTCTGAGTATTGATCCGGTTTGTCGAAGGTCGCCTTGTCGATGACGCGCGCGGCGTCGAACACGGCGAGGTCCGCGTCCGCGCCCACTTTGATGCGGCCCTTCAGTCGCATCTGCGGCGATACTGCTTCGAGGCGTTTCGCCGGAAGCAGCGTCATCTTGCGGATCGCGGTCATCAGCGGAACAGCTTTCTGATCGCGCGCGTAGTGCCCCAAGACTCGCGCGTAAGTTCCGGCCGCGCGAGGATGGCCTCTGCCTTGCGCCATCAGCCCGTCGCTCGCGATCATCACGTCGGGATTCGCTACCGCCTGGCGCGCGGCTTCTTCAGGGATCGCATGCAGAATCGTGCTGCCGCCCTGCTTGCGATATCGCGCGAATGATTCCGCAGTGAGCCGCTCGCCCGTCGCCACCCATTGCAGATCCTTGTAAGTAATCCCGAGCTTCTCCTGCCAGCCTTCGTCGAACACGGCGGAACTGACGTCGGTCTGGCCGGCGGTGTACGGATAGGCTTCCGTCGTCACGTCGAGCCCGCGTTTGCGCGCGCCGGCGAGCATGTCGAGAGCGAGTCCGGTCTGCCCCAGCGCCATGCTGGTGATGTGTACGATGTGAACCGGCGCGCCGGTAACCGCGGCTCCGGCGATCATCTCCTGAATCGATTCGGTCACCGATCCGGGCTCGAGGGCACCCGGCGATCGCATATGCACGAACACCGCGACCTTGCGATCGGCGGCGATGCGCAGCAAATCCAGAATCTCCGGATGAGTCGCCCTGGGGACGTACGCAATGCCGATGCCGATTCCGAGAGCGCCTTCGGCGAGCCCGCGTCGCAGCAATTCTTCGGTCTCACGCTTCTCCTCGGAGGTCGCTTTGCGATGCGCAGCGGCGTCGCGCGGCAAAAACGTTCCCGTGTCTTTCATCACGGCCATGCGTGCAGGAATATGTCCGACTGTCGCGCCGAAGTTAACCAGCGCTTTGCCGTCGCGTGACGCGTACCATTGTGCGACCGGCGATACCCCGACTTCCATTTCGAGCGCAGTGGTCACGCCGTCGCGCGCTTTATAGCGATAATTCTCGTCGTCCTGCCCGTGCGAATGGAGATCGATGAATCCAGGCGCAACGATCATTCCGCGCGCATCGATCGTCGTAGTTCCCGTAAGCGGACGATCGGTGATCACAGCGATGCGCTTGCCTTGAATGCCGATGTTACGCACTGCGTCGAGTCCCGACTCCGGGTCCATCACGCGCCCGTTCGCGATGACGATGTCGTAGGTTTGTGCGCTGAGCGTCAGCGTTGCGAAAAACAGGATCAGCCGTTTCATATTTCCTTCCCGATGCCGCGCTGGCGTGCGCGTTGCAACGCCAGGTGGGCCGCGACGACATCCTCGACCGCAAGCCCCAACGACTTAAAAACCGTGACTTCGTACGGCGATTTGCGAGTAGCCGCAGGATCTCCCAGTTCAGCCACAACGTGCGCCTCGCCGGCGGCGATCACGTCGCCGGATTCCTTGATGGCCGCCGCGCGTGAATCGACGAACAATCGCGAGCGGGTCACCAGCGCCGGATCCATCTCGCGCTGTGTCGGGCGGCATGCGCCTACGGAGATAACGTGCGCGCCATCGTCGACCCACAAGTTGTCGATCGCCGGAGTCGACGAAGCGGTGGCGAGTACGATCACGTCGCCACCACGAACGGCGGCTTCCGCGGATTCCATCGCCTGCGCTCCACATTCGGCTGCGAACTTCTCGAGATTCGCGCGGGTTGGACTCCAGGCTCGGATCTCGCGAAACGATCGGACATGCCGCAGCGCTTCGATGTGGCTGCGCGCCTGCACGCCTGACCCGAGGATCGTGAGAATAGCGGAGTCATCTCGCGCGAGTTTCTTCGCCGACACTGCGGACACCGCTGCGGTCCGGGCTTCGGTGATGTATCGCCCGTCTAGAATCGCTTCGAGCGCACCGGTCGCTGGATCGAAGAGGACGATGGTCGCGAGATGCGAAGGCAACCCGCGCTCCAGATTCGAGTGATACACCGAGACCAGCTTCGCGCCCAGCGCGGGCGTCGCCGCAAGATACGCCGGCATCAATCCGAAGAACGCATGACGATCGGCGAGATCGAGCACCGAGCGTACTGGTTGCACCACCTGACCCGCCGAAAACGCCGTTAGCGCGCCGTCCATCGCCCCGATCAGATCCGGCATGGTGAGCACCGCGCGAACGTCGGATTCAGTAAGGAGAATTGGCATGCGACTTGAGGCTAATAAAGTATCATGGTCGCTCATGACCAAATTGCCGCTGTATCTGGCAGGCGCGGCTGCGGTCGCTGCGCCGGTTTCGATCGCGGCGTGCCAGATTCTGATGGGTGCCACGGCGGCAGCATTGATCGGCACTCGCTCGCGCTGGCGTTTCCCGCCGGTATGGATTCCATTGCTGCTATTCATGCTGGGCACACTCCTCTCCGGCGCGGCCTCGGGTCACTTTCGCGCGGGCTTTCCGCAATACAAAAAATTTATCGTGTACGTGATGCTGTTCCTAGTCACCAGCACGATTGCGTCGATGCAACAGGTAAAGTGGATCGCGCTCGGATGGGCGGCGGGAGCGGCGCTATCGTCGGCGTGGGCGCTGAATCAGTTTTTCAATAAATATCAGGACGCCGTCGAAGCTCACCAAGATTTCTATCGCGCCTATGTCGGCGATCGCATCACCGGATTCGCCAATCACTGGATGACCTTCAGTGGCGAAATGATGATGGCGCTAATGATCATCGCGGCGCTGGTTTTCTTCGCGCCCTACAAGCAATGGCGGTGGTGGCTGGTGGCCGCAGGTGCGCTGGTAAGCGTCGCGCTGGTGCTGGCGTATACGCGCAGCATGTGGGTGGCCGCGGCAGTGGGGGGAGCCTACCTGCTATGGGTGTGGAAGAAGTGGACCGTGCTCGCAATTCCAGTTTTCGCCGGATTAGTGGTGCTGGCGAACCCGTTCGGACTGGGCGAGCGCGCGATGTCCGCGTTTCGTCCGCACGGTGAGATCGATTCGAACCAGCATCGCGTCATCACACGCCGAGTCGGCTGGGAAATGATCAAAGCGCATCCGCTGCTGGGTGTCGGTCCGCAGCAAGTGGGTCCGCAGTTCCGCAATTACATGCCCGCGGACCTTTCGAGGAAATTGCCCGAGGGTTATTACGAACATCTGCACAATATCTATATTCACTATGCGGCTGAACGCGGGATTCCCACCATGCTCGCGCTGATGTTCGTGGTGGCTCGCGCACTGTGGGATTTCGCGGGCGGAGTGCGCCGGATTGAATCAGGTGCGGAGCAACGTTGGATTCTTCACGGGGCGATCGCCGTGATTCTTGCGATCCTGGTCGGCGGGTGGTCGGAGTACAACATTAATGACAGTGAGGTGCTGTCGATGTTTCTAGCCGTGTTGGGATGCGGCTATGTGGCACTTTGGGAGGCAGACAAGACATGCCTGAGGTGACTATGAGTGGTTTGATGATGAACACGCCGCTGACGCTGACGCCGCTGCTTGAGCGCGCGGGCCGCCTGTTCGCGAAAAAGGAAATCGTATCGCGCACGGACGAGGGCATGCACCGCTACACCTACGCCGATTTCTACGCGCGCGTGCATCGGCTGGCCTGGACTTTGAAGGCGATGGGGATTCAGCCTGGCGATCGAGTGGGCACGCTGTGCTGGAACAGCTATCGCCACCTCGAAATGTATTTCGCAGTGACCTGTTACGGGGCGGTATTGCATACGCTGAATCTGCGGCTAGCGTCGGATCAGCTTGCTTACATCATCAATCACGCCGACGATCGCGTGATTTTCTCGGATGAATCGCTGACTAATCTGCTGGATCCGATTCGCGATGAGCTGAAGGGCGTGCGGGAAATTATTGAGTTGGACGGGGCCTACGAGGAACGGCTCGCCGCAGCACCTGGAGATCCGTATCCGTGGCCGAAGCTTGAAGAAACCACCGCGTGCGCGACGTGTTACACATCGGGCACGACTGGACACCCTAAGGGCGTGCTGTACACGCATCGCGCGATGGTGCTGCATAGCTACGGACTCACGATGGCGGACACGTTCGCGCTGAGCGAGCGCGACACCGTGCTGCAACTGGTCCCGATGTTTCACGCGAATGGCTGGGGGATTCCATTCGCCGCGGTGATGGTGGGGTCGAAGATCGTTTTGAGCGGACGCTTTCTGCAACCGGCGGACATTGCCTCAATGATCGAGGGTGAGCGGGCGACTTTCACCGCCGGCGTTCCGACGCTATGGATGGGCCTGTACGGTCTGCTCGAAACCGAGAAGCACGACATCTCAAGTCTGCGGTCGATCGTGTGCGCCGGCTCCGCTCTGCCGCGTCAGTTTGTCGAGTCGTACGAAAAGAAGCACCACATCCGGTTCATGCTGGCGTGGGGCATGACGGAAACGACGCCAATCGCAACGGTGGTCGCGATGAAATCGTACCTTGATTCCATTGCGGAGAAGGATCGTCACGACTTAATGGCGCGGCACGGACTGACGATCGCGGGAATCGACGTGCGCATTGTCGATGAAGCCGGGACCGATCTTGCGTGGGACGGCACCACCATGGGCGAGTTGCAAGTGCG
>DASYPO010000362.1:0-34411 GCA_036006545.1 Bryobacteraceae bacterium | reverse complement strand
TGGCATCGCAACCCCGGCTGGACCATGAAAGGCGATCCGAAGACCAATCGCATGGCCAACTGGCGCCTGTTTAAGGAATATTCGGGTGGCTTGCCGGCAGAGCTGGCGTCGCATCAGATCGATATCGCCGATTGGATGCTGGGATCGACACCCGAGTTCGTCATGGGCCTCGGCGAGCAGAACACCATGCACGACGGTCGCGATATTTTCGATAACTGCCAGCTGATCTATCGCTATCCGGAAGGGAAGAAATTGCTGTGGAGCGGAATCTGCACCAGTTCGCACTTGCCGCTGCTTAACGGCACACGCACGGAAATGGGCGAGTTGATCATGGGCACCCAGGGCGCGGTCCACATCACCGTGGGCGACGATACGCATCCCGCAACCGCGATGTGGTTTCCGGAGCCGCCCAAGGCGAACGCGGCGCCGGCCCCCGGCAAGGAGAAGGCGACCAAGGCAGGCGCGACGATGGTTTCCGCGGCGGGCGGGAAGTCACTGCCGATTCTTTTGCCGAAAGACCAGATCTCCGGGAGCGAAAGTTTCCTCGAGAAGGAACTGAAGTTCGCGCGACGATGGCTCTACAACAAGGGCGTGATGTCGCCGGAAGAAGACAAGAATCCGGTGGACAACGAACTCGAGAGCTTCCTGCAGAACGTGCGCGACGGCAAGCGTCCGCGCGCTGACGTGGAGGTCGGCCTGCACGATTCAATCTCCGTCATGCTCTCCAATATGTGCATGGAGCAGGAGCGCCGCATTAACTACTCCGAGATCGACAAGATGGGGCAGCCCGAGAAACCCGGGAAGAAAGCTTAGCCGCAGATCAACGCAGATGCACGCAGATTTGTTTTTCGTATCTGTGTCTATCTGCGTCCATCTGCGGCTTGACAGGAGTAACGAGTGGATCTGAATCAAACCCCGCAGGAACTCGCCTTCCGCGAAGAAGTGCGCACCTGGTTCGCGGCCAACGTTCCGAAAGATTGGGTGAAGCGGCGTAACGCGGAAGAATCGATGGAAGCGCGCTTCGCCTACCTGCGAGCTTGGCAGCGCAAAATGTTCGATGCCGGCTGGACCGGGATTTCCTGGCCGAAAGAATACGGCGGCCGCGGCGCATCGCTGATGGAACAGGTGATTTTCACCGAAGAAATGGCGCGTGCCGAAGCGCCGCCGCTCGCGAACGTCCTCGGCCTGGGGCTGATCGGACCCACCATCATCGGCTACGGAAATGAAACGCAGAAGAAACGCTACCTGCCGAAAATCCTGAGTGCCGAAGAAATCTGGTGCCAGGGTTTCTCCGAGCCGAACGCAGGCAGCGACCTCGCCGCGCTTTCTACCGAAGGAAAGCTCGACGGCGATCATTTCATCGTCAACGGGCAGAAATGTTGGAACAGCTACGGCTGGGCGGCCGATTGGTGCGAGCTGGTCGTACGCACCGATCCCAACGTCCCCAAACATAAAGGCCTCACGGTGTTGTTGGTCGACATGCGCAGTCCTGGCGTCGAAGTTCGCGGACTAAAGCAGATGAGCGGCGAAAGTGAGTTTTCCGAAATCTTTTTCCGCGATGTTCGCGTGCCGGTCGAAAACGTTGTCGGCCAGGTTAACAACGGCTGGAACGTCGCGATCGGGACGCTAATGCACGAACGCGGGACGTTCGGTGCAGGCTTGCAGGTGAACTACAGGCGCAACCTGAATCGATTACTCGAGCTCGCTCGCGAGCGCGGCCTGACCAAGAATCCGCTGGTTCGACAAAAGCTCGCGCAGGTCTACACCGAAATCGAAGTGATGCGATTGAATCAACTCCGCGCGTTCTCGCGCATCAATGAAACCGGCGTTCCCGGACCCGAAGGATCGATTCAGAAAATCTTTTGGAGCGAGCTCAACCAGCGCTTCCAGCAGGTGGCGATGGAAATTCTGGGCCCCTACGGCCAGCTCGCGCACGGCGCCGAAGACGCGTTCGACGAAGGCCAGTGGGCCTACCAGTATCTGCGCAGCCGCGGCAATACGATCGAGGCCGGGACCAGTGAAATCCAGCGCAACATCGTCGGCCACTTCGTGCTCGGCTTGCCTAAGAGCTATTAAGGAAGCAAATGCAATTCG
This sequence comes from Bryobacteraceae bacterium, assembly GCA_036006545.1. Taxonomy (GTDB): domain Bacteria; phylum Acidobacteriota; class Terriglobia; order Bryobacterales; family Bryobacteraceae; genus Palsa-187. The sequence goes on along the minus strand of DASYPO010000362.1, from coordinate 32,317 downwards.
GACTCAGTGAATCCCAGCAGATTCTGAAAAACAACGCGCGGAAATTCTTCGCCGCGGAATGTCCCATGGCGGAAGTTCGACGCCTGATGGAAACCGAAACGGCGCACGATGACAAGCTGTGGGCCAAGATGGCCGAGCAGGGATTTCTCGGTGTCATTTATCCCGAAGACGCGGGGGGTCTTGGCCTTGGTCACGTCGAACTCGCGGCGCTGGCGGAAGAAATGGGGCGCGCGCTGGTCCCCGGCGCATGGCTCGCGACGCTGCTGGCAGGTGCTGCGATCGACGCGGCCGGATCGAAGAAACATCTTGCGGAAATATCGAGCGGGAACAAGAAAGGGACCTTCGCGCTGCTCGAAGCGAGCGGCAGTTGGGACCCGCACGCGGTTCAGATGCCCGCGCTAACCGGTGAAAAGCTGTTCGTTCCCGATGCGGGCGTCGCCGATTTCCTAGTCGTTGCGGCGCGCAAGGGTGGCGACCTGGCGTTGTATCTCGTCGACGCAAAATCCGTGACCACGACGTTCATGCCCGGCATGGACCTGACGCGTCGTCTTTATAAGGTTAAGTTCGACAATGCCCCGTGCGAATTACTGGCGCAGGGTTCAGCCGCACTGGCGGCGATCGAAAAAGCGCTCGACGTCGCGACCGTCGCACTGTGCGCCGAGATGACCGGAGGCATGCAGCGCACTCTCGACCTTGCCGTCGAGTACGCGAAAACGCGCAAGCAGTTCGGCAAGCCGATTGGTCAGTATCAGGCGGTGCAGCACCAGTGCGCGGACATGCTGGTCTGGACCGAGAGTTCGCGCTCTGCCGCTTACGGCGCCGCCTGGGCGCTGACCGAAGGCGTGCCTGATGCGAAATCGGCCGTGAGCGTCGCCAAAGTCTATGCGAGCGATGCCTCCCGCGAAGTGGGTAATCGCGGCGTGCAGGTGCAGGGCGGCATGGGATTCACGTGGGAAAACGACGTACATCTTTTCTATCGCCGCGCCAAGGCCAGCGAGATTTGTTTCGGCGACGCATCCTATCACCGCGAAAGAATCGCGCGACTGGTGATCGATTGCGCGGCCGGCGCCACTGCCTAATCGGATGCCCGAACTAGTCAAGCTCTCTCGCGACGGCGACATCGCCATCATTACCATCGACAATCCCCCCGTCAATGCGCTCTCGCCCGGCGTGCCCGAAGGGATTCTGGCCGCCGTGCAAGCCATGGAGCAGGATTACGCGGTGCGCGCTGCGGTCCTGATCGGCGCGGGCCGAACCTTCATCGCCGGCTTCGACATCAAGGAATTCGGAAAGATCACCTCCGGCGAACGCAAGGGCATCGGCTTGGTCGATTACCTCGCCGCGATCGAAGAATGCTCGAAGCCGATCGTCGCCGCGATTCATGGCACAGCGTTCGGCGGCGGCCTTGAGACCGCGATGGCCGCGCATTATCGTGTCGCCGTCGCGTCGGCACAGGTCGGCCAGCCTGAAGTGAAGCTCGGACTGATTCCTGGCGGCGGCGGGACGCAACGATTGCCGCGTCTCGCGGGCGTCGCAAAGGCACTCGAAATGAACGCGGGCGGCGATCCGATCTCGGCGACCGATGCACACGCCTGCGGGATCGTCGACCGGATTATCGACGGCGATCTTCTCGCCGGCGCCGTGGCTTTCGCGCGAGAGGTCGCAGGGAAACCGTTCCGACGAACTCGCGAGAAAGACGAGAAGCTCGCCGCAGACGCTGCGGTTTTCGCCGCCGCGCGCGATAACGCTCGCAAGAAACAGCGGGGGCAGCTTGCGCCGCAGCACGCGATCGCTGCGGTGGAAGCCGCCACGCGTCTACCGTTCAAAGAAGGAATGGCCGAGGAAGCGCGGCTTTTTCAAGAGACGCTCTTCGGCACGCAATCCAAAGCGTTGATCCACGTCTTCTTCGGCGAACGCGAAGTCGCGAAGATTCCCGACCTTCCGAAAGACACGCCCGTGCTCCCGATCCGCACAGCGGCTGTCATCGGCGCGGGCACCATGGGCGGCGGAATCGCGATGTGTTTCGCGAATGCCGGTATTCCCGTGCGGATCAAGGAAGCGAATGTCGACGCGCTCGACCGCGGCATCGCGACCATTCGTAAGAACTACGACAACTCGGTTGCGAAGGGCCGCTTCTCCGCCGAAGTCGCCGCGCACCGCATGGCGCTGATCACGCCGCAACTCGCGTGGGACGGGTTCGATCAGGCGGACATCGTCATCGAAGCGGCGTTCGAGGGCATGGCGCTGAAGAAGGAGATCTTCGGCGAGCTCGACAAAATCTGCAAGCCCGGCGCAATCCTCGCGTCGAACACGTCGACGCTTTCGATCGACGAAATCGCATCGGCCACATCGCGACCCGCATCCGTGATCGGAACACATTTCTTCAGCCCGGCGAACGTAATGCGCCTGCTCGAAATCGTGCGCGGCAAAGCCACGGGTCCCGAAGCTATCGCGACCTGCATGGCGCTCGCGAAGAAAATCGGCAAAATTGGTGTGCTGGTCGGCAACTGCCGCGGCTTCGTCGGGAATCGCATGTTCCATCAGTACCGCCGGCAAGCGCAATTTCTTGCCGAAGACGGCGCGAGTGTCGACGCGATCGATCGCGCGATGTACGAATACGGCATGGCGATGGGTCCGCTCGCGACGGGCGACCTCGCCGGGCTGGACGTCGGCTGGCGAATTCGCAAAGAGTACAAGCATCTGGAAGAGCCCGGCGTGCGTCAGCCCTTCGCCGAGGATCGCCTCTGCGAATTGGGCCGTTACGGCCAGAAAACCAAGGCGGGCTGGTACAAGTACGACGACAATCGCCGCGCGGTGTCGGATCCCGACGTTGCGGCACTGCTCAAACAGTGCGCCGCCGAAAAGGGAATCACACAGCGTGAATTTAGCGCGGAAGAAATTGTCGACCGGCTGCTGCTTTCGCTGGTGAACGAAGGCGCGAAGATTCTGGAAGAAGGATTCGCGCTGCGTGCGGTAGATATCGACATCATCTACATCAACGGCTACGGATTTCCGGCGTGGCGCGGCGGACCGATGTTCTACGCGGACACCATCGGCCTCCAACGCGCATGCGATCGAATCCGCGAATTCGGCTGGACTCCGGCGCCGCTGCTCGAGCGCCTGGCCGCGCAAGGCAAGAAGTTTTCGGATCCAAAGTAAACTCCAAGTAAAATAGAGTCATGTCCCGGATCGTCAGTGGCCGGGCGGAGAAGACCGATCAGGTCGTCGTACTGCCATCCTCGCTGGAGGACCCTTCGAAAGCGCCCCCGGGGCTCTATCGGATCGGTCTGCTCGCCATCTGCCTTTCGATCTTTGCGTTTTTCACCGCCCTGGTGATCGCCTATATTTGGCGCTCCAACCTGGGTCCGTATGCGGCGCCCATCCAAATTCCCCGAACTCTCTGGATTTCGACGGCACTCATTCTTTCTTCCAGCGTCACGTTTGAAATCGCGCGCCGCATGTTTCGCAGCGGAGATTGGCGCGCCGCCTCCAACCTGTTGCGAGCGACCGCTTCCCTGGGCGCGGGATTTCTAGCAGCGCAGATTACGGCCTGGCGCCAGCTCATCTCGAGCGGTGCGTTTAATGCGCACAATCCGCACAGCACCTTTTTCTATTTGTTTACCGGATTACACGCCGTGCACTTGATCGGCGGCATGATCGCGATGGCCGCGGTGCTGTTCGGCCGCCGCAGACGCCGCGAGCTGATGGACGTAGTGTGTTACTACTGGCACTTTCTTGGAGCTCTTTGGCTGGCGCTGTACCTCGTGCTGCTCGCGGTATGAACTAGTACAATCGTGTGTTGCCGCCTCCTACGGTCACCGTGGTTGTGCCGACATTGGCCGCCGGCGACACACTGGCGGACTGTTTGCGCTCGCTCGAGAATCAAACCTTCGCAAATTTCGACGTGATTGTCGTGGACAATAGCGGCTCGGGTGCGGTAACTCACACTCCCACTCAACGCATGCGCGTGATTGCGAACCATCGGAATGTGGGCTTCGGTGCCGCGGTGAATCAGGGTTATTGCTCGTCCAGTGCGCCGTATCTCGCGACACTCAACGACGATGCCGTCGCTAGCCCGCATTGGTTGGAGGCATTGGTGCGCGCCGCGGAAGCTCGTCCCAGTGCGGGCCAACGTATAGGAATGTTCGCTTCCGAAGTTCGACTCGCCGAAAGTGGCGCGCTCGATTCCGCCGGCATGCTGATTGCGGCAGATGGATCGAGCAAGCAGCGCGGGCACGGCGAGAGTCCCGCGCGCTTCTCCCTGGAGCACGACGCGCTGTTCCCCAGCGGCTCCGCCGCCATGTATCGACGGAACATGCTCGAAGAGATCGGCCTCTTCGACGAATCGTACTTTTTATACTGCGAGGACACCGATCTCGGTTTGCGAGCGCGCTGGGCGGGATGGGAATGCGCGTACGTTCCAGGCGCGGTTGTAGAACATCAATATTCGCATTCTGCCGGCCGCGCGTCTTCGCTGAAGGCGTATTTGGTCGAGCGCAATCGCATCTTCACCGTGCTCAAGAACTTTCCGCTCCGCATGTGGGCCGGAGCGAGCATTGCGGCGCACCTCCGCTACTGGTGGCACGCGGTGTGGATGCTTCGCGGCCTAGGCAAAGCCGCTGAGTTTCGCGATCAGGGCAATTCTGCATGGAAATTGCCGCTCTACGTCGCGCGCGCGCACTTAGCCGCATTCGCGAATTTTCCGCGACTCTGGCGCGAGCATCGCCGCATCCGCGGCTCGCGAAGAATCTCGATTGGGGAATTCCGCGCCCTCCTCGCTCAACACTCCATCAGCGTGCGCAAGGTAGCCGAGCTGTGAAACTGCTGATCCTCATCCCCGCGTTCAACGAGGAAGGCGCCGTCGGCGGTGTAATCGCGGAGGTGCATGCGGCCATGCCCGGCGTCGACGTGCTGGTGGTTGACGATTGTTCCGAGGATGCGACTCGCAACGTAGCGCACTCGGCGGGGGCGCGCGTTCTGTCGGTGCCGCATCATCTCGGACTGGGTGGTTGCGTACAGGCGGGCTATCGGTTGGCGTTCGAGCTGGGTTACGACTATGTGATTCGCGTCGACGGCGACGGGCAGCACGATCCGCGCGATATCCCCAAAGTTCTCCAAGCACTGGAGCGCGAGCAATGCGAGATGGTGATCGGATCGCGATTCGTAGACGGATCTCAAGGACAAACCAGTTTCGTACGCGCCGTGGGAATCCATTTTTTTCGAGCGGTGCTGCGACCCATCCTGGGGCGGCCGGTGCGCGATCCCACCTCCGGATTTGTCGGCGTGAATCGCACAGCTCTGGCGCTTTTTTCGCGCAGCTTTCCGCTTGAGTATCCGGAGATTGAAGCGCTGGTCGTGCTCCAGCGCAAACGCTTCCGCTTCGTTGAAGTCCCGTGCCGGATGCGTCCGCGTCAGGCGGGCCGCAGCACCATCACGGCCGTCAAATCGCTGTATTACATTGCGCACGTTCTGCTTGGCGTAATCGTTAATGTGCTGAAATTCGAAGGTCGGAGAAAATAGTCTACGAGGCCCTGGGCGGAGGAATAAATGGATCGCTTGATGAACGTTGTCGCCGTGCTTAGCGGTTTGCTGATCGTGCTGGTGCTGCTATCCATACGCCGCGCACATATCCGTGTCGAATATTCCGGAAGCTGGCTGGCCGCGGGCGTTCTATTGCTCGCGCTCTCGCGATTTCGCGGGCTACAAGAATGGATCGCGTCGACCCTGGGGCTCACGGACGCTCCGCTCGCCGTTTTGATGGTCGCGGGATCACTGTTTCTCGTCGTGCTGTACCGCTCCTCCATGGTGCTTTCGAATTTGAAAGATTCCAATATCGCGCTGGCGCAAAAGGTCGCGATTCTCGAATTTCAGATCGGCTCTCTCGATGAAAAAGTCAAAGCGACAGCCCGCTGAAGTAGCCGCCAAGACCGCGGCCGCGAGCGTCGCTCCAGCGCAATCAATCGCCTGGTGGAAATGGGGAATCGCGTTCGCCGGGCTGCTTCTGGTGTTCTTGGTCTATGGACCCGCGCTCGACGGTGGGTTCGTTTTCGACGATCGCTACTTGCCCTTTCAGGCGCCTGGAGTTGAGGACCAGCCGCTCTCTGGTTGGATCACCGGATTGCGACCGCTGCTGATGTTCAGCTTCTGGATCGACTATCAAATCGGCAAAACGAACCCAAATTCATATCATGTTTTCAATGTCCTTCTCCATTTCTTCTCTAGTGTCTTGATCGCCTTGATCGTTGCAAGATTGGTCGAACTCGCGGGCGTCGCCAAGGGCAAAATGCGCGCTCTGCTCGCCATCGCGGCCGGCGGAGTTTTCTTACTGCATCCCTTGCAGAGCGAATCGGTGGGCTACATCGCCAGCCGATCGGAAGTGCTGAGCGTGCTTTTCTATTTCGCCGCATATGCAGTGTTTCTTTATTGCCGAACCGAGCGAATGACCATCGGGCGCGCGTTGGCCGTCTGCGCACTCTTCGGCTGCGCCTTTCTGACCAAGGAGCACACGCTCACGCTGCCGATCTTGCTGGTTGTCACGGATTATTTGTGGAAGCTCGGCGGAATTCGCAAGCATGCGATTCTCTACGGGCTATTGCTGGCCGCGGGCGCCGTGGGTGGGGTCCTGGTCCTCCGCGTTTTGCGCGGCGCGAACACGGCCGGATTCAGCGTCGCGGGGCTTTCGCCAGCGTCTTATTTCTTCACGCAATGCCGCGTGCTGTGGACCTACATCCGCATGTTCTTTCTGCCCTACGGTCAGAACGTCGATCCCGACGTCGCGATTTCGCACGGATTAATGGACCACGGCGCGATCTTCGGGTTGGCCTCCTTGCTGGTTTTGTGCGGCGCCGCGTGGTTCTTCCGCAAGCAGTATCCGCTAGCGGCTTTCGGCGTTATTGTTTTCCTGCTGCTGATGGCACCGACGTCGTCTTTCGTACCAATTAAGGATGTGCTCGCCGAGCGGCGCATGTATCTACCGATGCTCGGCCTGCTGCTCATTTGTGTCGATCTGGTCCGGCGGTTGACGTATTCGCAATTGGTGTGGCCGGCCGCGGCTGGGCTCGCCCTGTGCGCGATCGTGGCGCACGAGCGCAACAAAGTCTGGAACAGTCCCATCGCGTTGTGGACCGACAGCACTGCAAAGTCGCCGAACAAAGTGCGACCACGTTTCCAGCTTGCCCAAGCCTACTACGAGGAGCAGCGATACACGGAGGCGGTGTCGAATGTCGAAATTGCGGCACGGCTCGCTCCCCCCGACGACGCGCTGCTGATCGATTGGGCGCTGGCTCTCGATGGCGCAGGCCGTCGGCAGGAGGCCGCGGATAAACTTCGCCAGGCTGCGGTAGCGAATCCAACCGCGCACGTGTATTCCCAGCTCGCGATGATCTACGGCAAGATGGGTGAGAATCAGAAAGCTCTGGATGCGCTCGCGGTCGCGGAGAAGCTGGATGCGAATTTCCTGATGACTTATGTTTATCGCGGCAACGTTTTCGTGCAGATGGGAGATCGCGCCGCGGCCGCGCGCGAGTTCAACCGGGCCCTGGCCATCGATCCGAAATACGTGCCGGCCATCGAAGGTCTGCGGCTCGTGAATCGCTAAATGGCGCGCATCGGCGTCAACGCGCTGTACCTGATTCCCGGCGGCGTGGGCGGCACGGAGATCTATCTGCGCGAATTGCTCGCTGCGCTCGCCCGTATTGATACGACAAACGACTATTTCGTGTTCGCCAACCTCGAGACCGCAGCCGACCTCATACCAAAGCAATCGAACTTTCATTGGAAGCCGCAAGCGGTGCATGCGGAATCGCGTCCCGCGCGAATCCTTTGGGAGCAGTTCGCATTGCCAATCGAAGCGTCGCGTTACAAGCTGGACGTGCTGTTCAATCCCGGATTCACCGGACCGCTGCTGGGTCGGTGCCCGTCAGTCACGGTTTTTCACGACCTGCAGCACAAGCGCCATCCCGAGTATTTCCGCTGGTTCGATCTGCCGTTCTGGAAACTGCTGTTGTGGATGTCGGCGCATCGTTCGCGACGGCTGATCGCGGTCTCGGAAGCGACGCGCGCGGACATTTTGCAGTTTTATCGAATCCCAGCATCGCGAGTCGGCGTCGTGCATCACGGCGTGGATGCTGCATTGCGATCGCTTCCACCGTCGTCAGGGGAAAAGATCCTGCTGTGTGTTTCCACTCTACATCCGCATAAAAATCTGGATCGCCTGATCCGCGCGTATGCGCGCCGCAAACGCGACTTCAAGCTGGTGATCGCCGGAATGCGCGGATTCTATGCGGACGCGATCGACAAACTGATCGCGGAACTCGGCGTCGGCGATTCAGTAACGATCACCGGATGGATTCCGCGCGATGATCTGTACAAGCTGTACGCGCGGGCACATGCGTTTGTTTATCCGTCGACATTCGAAGGATTCGGCATGCCGGTCTTAGAGGCAATGGCGGCGGGAATTCCTGTCGCGTGCTCCGACATTCCGCCGCTGCGCGAAGTGGCCGGCGAAACAGCGTGGTTCTTCGACCCACTGAGTGAGGACGCGATCTCGGATGCACTCCACCGTATCCTGTCTGACAATGAGCTGCGGCGAACGCTCGCGGCGGCTGGAAGGGATCGGGCGAAGCCGTTTACCTGGGAACGGACCGCCGAGGAAACGCTGCGCGTCCTGCTATCGAAGTAGATCTTCCAATTGAATCTTCGCGTCGGTTTTCGCGTCGCGGTACTTCACGATCACAGGCGTGTAGAGCGAAATTCCCCAATCCTTGCCCGCGCCGCGCGTGATCGCGCGCGAGCCGGCGACGACCACCGCGTCTTCGGGAATCATCAACGGGTCGTCGTCGGTCGCCGTGTAAACTTCACCGCGAACCAAATCGTACACCGGAGTCGAGCGCGTGAGGATCGTGCCGCTGCCAAGCACCGCGCGGCGCTTCACGACAGTGCCTTCGTAGACGCCGCAGTTGCCGCCGACGAGAACGTCGTCTTCGATGATCACTGGCAGCGCGCCCACGGGTTCCAACACGCCGCCGACCTGAGCGGCGGCCGAGATGTGGCAGTTCTTTCCGACCTGCGCGCAACTCCCGACCAGCGCGTGCGAATCGATCATCGTTCCATCGCCGATCCAGGTTCCGGCGTTGATGTACATCGGCGGCATGCAGGTCACGTTCTTACCAACGAAGCAGCCGTCGCGAATACTGGAGCCGCCGGGCACGATGCGCACGCCGCTTTCAGGTGTGAATCGTTTGACCGGCCAAGTGGCTTTGTCGAGCATCGGCTGCCGCACCGAGTCGACCGACATGTCGACCACGCCGCCCATGCGGAAGCCCAGCAGGATGCCTTTCTTAACCCAGGTGTTGACGCGCCATCCACTGCGCGTCGATGCGTCGGGCTCGGCGGAACGAACCGCGCCCGCGTTCAGTGCCTCTTTGAATCGCTGGAACAGCGCGAAGTGGTCTTCGGTGTATTTGGAAGGCTTCGCATCGAACAGCGATTCAATCTCAGTCTGCATGCGTGCCCCGCGCCGAGCCGAGCAGCCCCACCGCTTTGAGCACCGCTTCAATCTTCGCCTGACTTTGCGCGGTTGGCGGGCACATCGGCAATCGCCACACCGGTTCGCAGAGGCTCATCATCGCCATCGCGGCCTTGACCGGAATCGGATTGGACTCGACGAAGTTCACTTCCATCAGCGGCAGGAACTGGCGCTGGATGGCGCGCGCACCCGCGAAATCACCCGCGAGTCCGAGCTGCGTGAGCCGCGTCATCTCGCCCGGAATTTCGTTCGACACAACGGAGATAATCCCGCGCCCGCCGAGTGCGATCAGGGGAAGCGTGATCGCGTCGTCACCGCTCAAGACGTTGAATCGCTCCGGAACGTGATGAACCACGGATGCCATTTGCGAGATGTTCCCCGACGCTTCCTTCACGCCGACGATGTTGTCGATCTCAGCGAGGCGCTTCAGCGTCGCGGGTTCAACGTTCACACCGGTGCGGCCTTGAACGCTGTAAACGACCATCGGCAGCGGCACCGCGGCCGCGATCGCTTTGAAATGCTGATACAAACCTTCCTGCGTCGGCTTGTTGTAATACGGCGTTACGGAGAGGATTCCGTCGACACCGAGATGCCGGAGTTCTTTCGCAAGTTCGATCACTTCCGCGGTGTTGTAGCCGCCAGCGCCGCCGAGCACGGGAACTTTGCCCTTGGCTTCCTCAACCGTGATACCGACCACGCGAAGGTGTTCAGCACGCGTCAGCGTCGGGCTTTCACCCGTTGTTCCACATGGAACAAGAAAGTTGATTCCTGCGTCGATTTGCCGACGCACAAGTTTTCGCAAAGTGGCTTCGTCTAAACTTTGATCCTTCTGAAAAGGAGTAACTAGCGCGGTCCCGCAGCCTGTGAACATAAATTGGTTACCTCGCAAACATGACTTCGCTGAATTCGAAAACGCCCTTCTTCCCGGGAATCCACTGCGCGGCCTTCAGCGCGCCGCGCGCGAATCCTTCCCGGCTGCGTGCCGAGTGCCGCAGTGTGATAGTATCCGCCGCGGAATCGAAACCGATTTCGTGCGTGCCGGGGTGCGCGCCTGCACGATTCGAACTCTGATCGATCGCGCGCGCGTAGCCGCCGGCTTTCATTTCGTCCACGAGCTTGATCAGCGTTCCCGAAGGCGCGTCCTTCTTGGTGTTGTGATGAATCTCCCAGGCCCACGCGCCATATTGCGGCTCGTTGGCGAGAAGCCGCGCAGCTTCTCGGACGAGCTTCGAGAATACGTTCACACCAATCGAGAAATTCGGGCTCCAGATCAAGGCGGTACCGTGTTTGTCGATGGTCGCGCGGATCCGATCCATTTCGCCGAGCCACCCGGTGGTGCCGACGACCATGGGGATCCTTAGCGCTGCGATTTTATCGACGTTCACGGCGACGGTGTGGGGAACAGTAAATTCGATGGCTACGTCGGAACCAGCGGCCTGAGCGAAATCGTCATTCAGGTCGATGCGCGCATGTACGGTGAATCCATACTCCGGCGCGAGCTGTTCGATCAGCCGCCCCATTTTTCCGTAGCCGATAATCGCGAGTTTCATTTCCCAAAGACCGCCGGGTCGGGGTTCGTGAAGAATTCCCGGTGCAGCGATTCTACCGCGTGCGACAGTTCCCCGCCTGCCACTACCAAACTGATATTCCGCATCGACGCGCCTTCGGAAATCATGCGCACATGGACGTCTTTCAGCGCACTGAACACACGCGCGGCGACGCCTGGAGTTCCGCGAATGTTGTCGCCCACCAGGCACACGATTGACTGATCGTGCTCCACCGAAACGTCGGCGAAAGTCTCGATCTCTTCGCGGATCGAAGCCAACGCTCGGGTGTTGTCGATGGTAAGCGACACACTAACCTCGGAAGTCGCGAGCATATCGACGGAGGTCTCCTGACGATCGAAAATCTCGAAGATCCGCCGCAAGAATCCGTGCGCCATCAGCATTCGCGTGGAAACGATGTTCACCAGCGTGATGTTCTTCTTGCACGCGATCGAACGGATCGGCGTGGTGCAAGGCGGAGCCTCGGCGACGATCAATGTTCCTTCCACTTCGGGACGGCGCGAATTGAGAATGCGCACCGGGATGTTTTTCTCGATAGCGGGAATCACGGTCGCGGGGTGCAGGACTTTGGCACCGAAATACGCAAGCTCCGCGGCCTCGGCGAAGGAGCACGATTTCACACGGTAGCCGCCGGAAAGAATCGTCGGATCGGCGGTGAGCATTCCGTCGACGTCGGTCCAAATCTGGATTTCTTCCGCGCCGATTCCTGCGCCGACAATGGACGCAGTGTAATCGGATCCGCCGCGGCCGAGCGTCGTCGTTACTCCATCCATGGTTGAGGCAACGAACCCGCCCATCACGACGACGTGTCGTGCAGCAAGCGGTGGAATGGTCGCTGCGAGGCGAGCGTTCGTTTCGGTGAACTGTGGTGCGGCTTGCGTGTGCCGGCCGTCGGTGACGATCACGCGACGGGAGTCGACATGCACCGCGTCGATGCCCGCACAGCGAAACAGCGCTGCGGCTATTACGCTTGAAATGCGCTCACCGTAGGATGAAACGGCATCGGTCGCGCGCGGTGTCAATTCGCCCATGACGGCGAGTCCGCGAACGACTTCCGCGAGCTCGTCAAAATGTGCGCCAACGTCGGCGTCGACGCCGAGTCCGGCGGATTCACGTTCGTGTGATTCGCGCAGCGCGGCGAGTTGCGCGAGAGCGCCGTCGCGATCTCCGCTAGCAGCAGCCGACGCGAGCGCGAGCAGCTTGTTCGTCGTCCGGCCCATCGCCGATACGACGACAATCGGATGGCGATCGATTCGCGCGCGGACGATTTCCGCGACGCGCTGCATAGCTTGCCGGGATTCGACGGAGGTTCCGCCGAACTTCATCACAATCACGCGAGCAGGCCCTCCGCGTGCAGCAGTTCGGCGTTCAGTACGGCCACGCCTGCGGCTCCACGCACGGTGTTGTGTCCCAGCGCGATGAACTTGTAATCGAGCACGGGACACTTGCGCAGGCGGCCGGTGAACACGGCCATTCCGTTCTCACGTTCTGCGTCTCTCCGAGGTTGCGGGCGATCGGACTCTTCCATGTAAATCACCGGGCACGGCGGCGCGCTGGGGAGTCCCAACTTCTGCGGAGCGCCGCGCCATCCGCGCCATGCGCCAAGAATCTCGGCTTCGGTCGGCTTGCGTTCGAACTCGATCGACACAGTCAAGGTGTGCCCGTCGACGACCGGAACGCGATTGCAACTCGCGCTGACTTTCGCAGCGAGCGGCGTGAGCAGACCTGTTGAAAAGTCTCCGAGGATTTTCTGGGTCTCGCGCTCCATCTTCTCTTCTTCGCCGCCGATGAATGGAATCACGTTGGCGTTGATGTCCATGGATGCGACGCCCGGATATCCGGCGCCCGAAATTGCCTGCATCGTCGAAACGACGACGCGGCGAATGCCCCACGGCTTCAACGCGCCGAGCGCCATCACCAACACCACGGTCGAGCAGTTCGGATTGGTGACGATCCTGCCATTCCATCCGCGGACATTCTGTTCGCCTAGAATTCCAATGTGATCCGCGTTGACTTCGGGGACCAGCAACGGAACGTCGGGCTCCATGCGATGGTTGCGAGAATTCGAAACGATGACGTGACCGGCTGCGGCGAAGGCGCGCTCGATCTCGGTCGCAACAGAAGCGTCCATCGAGGAGAACATCAGCTTCGGCGCAGTATCATCAGGCTTCGATTCCGAGACGACGATGTCGCGCACGTACGACGGCATTGCGCCACCGAGACGCCATGAGGTCGCCTCGACGTAGCGCTTGCCGGCGGAGCGATCGCTCGCGCCCAGCCACGTCAGATCGAACCACGGATGACCCTGGAGAAAACGGACAAATTCCTGGCCGACCATTCCAGTCGCGCCCAAAACTCCACAACGAATACGCTCGCTCATGTTTGTAACAATTTCCTCGCTAATTGTTTGTAGATTTGGATAGCGTCGACGATCTCGCGCTTGAGAATGCGTTCCTCGTCGGTGTGTGCGACGTTGATGCTGCCGGGACCAAGCAGGAGAGGCTCGCCCCACGCGCCGTCGAACGCCGGAATATCGGTGGTGTAAGCAACGACGCAGGTCTCGAAACCGTCGAGCTTCTTCATGTGCACGGCAGGGACCCAGATGACTTCCTTCAACTCGGCCTGATCGCCGGCAGCCGCGGTCATCAGGGCGCGCGCCGAATCGCCGTGATCGATCAGACGGACGAAAACTTCGGCCTGCGCAAAATCCGGAATGACGTTGGGCGCGCGGCCGCCTTTGATGGTGCCAATGTTGACGGTGCTCGCTCCGAGAATCGGATCGCTGCCAAGCGGCATGCGTCGCACGCGCTCCAGCACGTCGAGCAATTTCTCGATGGCCGATTCGCCCAAGTGTGGATACGCGGAGTGCGCCATGCGACCGTGCGCCGTGATTTCGTAGCGCAGTGCGCCTTTCGATCCGAGCGCGAGCTTGTTTTCGGTGGGCTCGCCGTTGATGAGGAATCGCGATCCACGCGGCTGTTTCGCAGCGGCGAATGCACCGGCACTGTTGCGTTCTTCACCGACGACGAAGAGCAGACCCAATCCGCGCAAGCCTTCGGCGAGCAGCGCTTCCACCGCGAAAATCATGGGGGCGATGATACCTTTGACATCGCAGGCCCCGCGGCCCCAGATAAATTCGCCGTCGTCGCGCGAGGGGAAGAAGGGCGGCACGGTGTCCAGGTGGGTCGAGAAGGTGACGGTCGGATCGCCCCAGTGCGCAAATACGTTGAAGCGGTGCGGTTCGACGTCCATGCGTTCGATTCGACCGTTAGTGCGTGCGGCGATTTCCGTGAGATGCGCAAACAGAAACTCGCCGACCGCCTCTTCGTTGGGCGTGATGGATTCGATATCGATCAGCTTGCGCGTTAGGTCGAAAACGTTCATGGCAATCTTTCATGCCATTCAACTGGAAGGGTGATGGAACGCCCCGGAAAATGGGGTCAGGAAGGGCAAAAACTTCGCCGCAGCCCGATAGCGCTCCATTTGACCTTGCAGCCAAATGACAGTGAGCAGGTGTTAGCCTTGCCCACCAACCGCGGCGACTGCGTTTTCAGCACCGCGATTTCGGCGAAGCCGTCCCTTTCACCGAGCGCTCCGGAATCCGCCGGAACTGCGCGCCCAGTTACTGATGACCTCCGCTCCTCTACCTAGGACTTTTTCAGAATACCACGGCCGGATAAAACGACCAATGAGATTACCGAAAGCCCGCAGAGCCAATGCGCGATGCGCATTTCGCGGCCGCCATCGTAGTTTAGTTCGATGTGGCACGGCCCGGTGACGCCGGGGTCGATGGCCATCAATCCGATGTTGTCCTTCTCAATCGTGCGTCGCGCGCCGTTGACGACGGCATGCCAGCCACGGTGCCAGGCGATCTGCACGTGCACGACGTCGCCGGGTGTGACGTTCGCGTCGACTGTAGCGGAGTGCGAAGCGGTCCAGCGAAAATCGGCGGCGGGTCGCGATTCGAGGGCAGCGACGAAGGGCCGTAGGGGATCGACATCCACTCCGTTATAGGGCGCGCGCGCGACCAAACTTGCACGCGGGACCGCGTGGGCGAGCGAGCCATTTGCACTCACGCGATAGAACACGTCGTCACCATCGCGCCAGATGGCTTCGAGCACCCCCTCGAACTTTTTCGGATCGTGGAACGGCTTGTAGAATTCGCCGCTGTTGGGCCCGCTCACGGCGACCGCCTCTACGCCTAACGATTTCAACCAGAGGATCGAGAATTCGGCGTCGTGGGTTCCGGCGGTTTCGCCGGTGTAGATTCCGTAGAGCGCGATGCGGATGATGGGATTGGTGGTGCCCTGTTCGAAGCCGCCCGCGAGTTCAGGTGTGTCGGTGAACGCGGTGAGCCAGAACGAAGTCGAGCCGGGGACCATAACGCGCCCGCCGCGCCAGTTCTGATTGAGCCACTGGGCTGTCTTCCACTCCGTCGTCGTTTTGATGTCGATGGCCTGGAGCAGGAAATCGCGCGAGTAGCGGCGGGTCTGGCGCATGGGCTTGACCAGCAGGATCAGCAGAGCCGCCATGGCTGCATATGCCACCCACTTGGGAGTGCGCTTGAAAATCGCATAGGCGGCGAACGCCAGAACCAGCGACAGCGCCATTTCCATTTCGAGGTGATAGCGAATGGGCTGCGGGACGATGGAGATTTTCGCCCAAGCGGACATCAGGGTCAGCACACACATCAGGTAGGCGAAGAAAATAGCGAACTGGAAGTGCAAGCCGAGTCGCCGAACCATCACTTTGAGCCAGACCAGACCGAGCAGCATGATCGCGAGCCAGCGCGGCAGCGCCTGATAGACAGGGCGAAAATCGCCTTCGATGGTGCGCGCGTTTTCCTGGATCACGGCGATGGTCGACGGCGGAATCCACGGTGATGCGAGCGCGTAGGCTGCGATACTGATCGCACCCAGCCACGCCAAATCACGCCAAGACCAATCCGCGCTTCCGGTGCGCGCGACCAGGTAACAAATCACCATCATCGCCAGCGCGAACGCGGCGAGCCAGTTGGTCAGTGTGACCGCGGCGAGACTTACGACGGCGAAGGAGAAGCACAATCCGCTCCAGCGCCCGCGTCGATGCGTAATCGCGAGATGCAGGGCCAACAATGCGATCGGCAACAACGTCAATGCCGACACGTGCGGGCCTTCGCCGTAATACACCAGGGCCTGAAGGCGTCGCGGGTTTAGAAAACTGCCGAGGTCATTGGCGATGGGTTCGATCAGCCAGGCGGAAAGCGAAAGCGCGGTGTACAGCAACCCGGCGAGGAATGCGGCCACGCGCGATTTCGAAAAAATCAGGGCCAGTGCGAAGAGCGCCACGGGTCCGAGCGAATACAACCCGGCGGTCACGGCATGATGCGCATGTGCAGCCGACCATCCCAGGATTTTCGCGACCAGCGCGACGATCCAATGCAGCAGCGGCGGATAGGTGTTCTGGTAGGGGACGCCATCGTACCAGGGCGCGAACCACGAGAGATCGGGAAAATGTTCCATCGCATAGCGGCTGATGCCGATATAGGCGCCTTCGATGGAGCCCATGTGGCGTAGATACTCCGCGCGAAACAATCCGCGGCACACGTACACGTTCAGCGCATACAGAAATGCGGCGAGCGAAAGCGTGCGGGCGCGCGCGGGCATAATAAAGGATACAGGATGCAATTTCGAGCCCCCAGCTTCCAGTTGATCCAGGCCGGCACCGCATCCTGGATCTGGAGGCTGCTGCGCTCGGCGACCGTGGCGACCTACGAAAACGGCGGTCTGGGTACTGCTAAAGGGGTGGCTTACTCGGGACTGTTGGCGTTTTTCCCGGTATTAACGACGCTAGCGGCGGTGTTGGTCCAAGCGCGCGCGGACGACGTAGCGCGGACCATTGCGGCGTTACTTTACGACGTGGTTCCTCCGGGGACGGAAGACGTGGTGCGCACGCTGTTCGTCGACCACGGCAGCCGTCCCAAGTACCTATTGATCGTCGCGACGCTGCTTTCGGCCTGGGCTGCGTCGGGTGCGATTCTAAGTTTGATGGAAGCATTCCGCGCGGTGTATCACATCCCTTCCGGGCGCGGTTTGTGGACGGACCGTGGGGTCGCGATTCTTTTGGTTTTCGCAACGGCGATTCCGATCCTGGGTGGCTCGGCGGCGATCGTGTTCGGGACGCGCGCCGAACAAACGCTGATGAGCTGGGTGGGACTGATGCCGGAGGGCGCGGAGTTTCGGGGGTGGGTGCAACTGGGCGGCAAGGCGCTGCAACTGGGGCTCGCGTTCGTCACCTTCGTACTGGTCGCCACTCTGATTTTTTATTTCAGTCCGAATCGCAGACAACGGCTGCGCTACGTGTTTCCGGGAGCGGTGTTGGCGACGGTTCTGTGGATGCTGGCGACGATTGTGGTGGGCTGGTGGATCCGAAACATCGCGAATTACAACGTGCTTTACGGAAGCGTCGGCGCGGGGCTGGCATTGGTGGTTTGGATGTACGTGCTGGCGGTGGTGGCGGTACTGGGATGCGAGTTCAACGCGGCGCGGGAGCGGCTCCTAAGAGGGCCTGCCAGCGATCTATAAGCGATTGATGGACTAAGGTTTCGGCGGCACGTCAGGCGCCATTCGCGACCCTTCTTTTTTTAAACACTTTTCCTGTTTCCGGCGTCTAAAGTAACAATTGATATGACTGCGTTGGGACTAAGAGCGTGCCTTTTCGCCACAGGTGTGCTCGGACTGGCCGGGTATTTGGCTGCGGGCGATTCGGCGGGGCCGATTCGGCGAATCCGCGCTACGGGGACCATTCAGGCGCTACGGGTTTCCAACGTCCAGGTTCCGCAGCTCCGCGGACCGGGCGGCCGGCTGACACTAATCCGGCTGATTCCCAATGGCGCGCGGGTGAAACCCGGGGACGTGGTCGCGGAGTTCGATCGGATCCAGCAATTGGAAGACGCACGCGACGCGCGTGCCAAGATGGAAGATCTTTCGCATCAGATCGATCAGCTTCGCGCGCAATTTCGGAGCGACGCAGCCAAGCGAAATGCCGATCTTCGCCAGGCCGAGGCAGATTTGGCTAAAGCGGAAATTGAATTGCGAAAAGGCGAGGTATTAAGCGAAATCGACCGGTTAAAGAACCAGGCAAAACTGGAGACGGCGCGGGCTCGCGTGACCAGCCTCAAGAAATCGACCAAGGCGCGCGATATCGCGGACGCAGCGGGGGTGCGGATCATCGAGCTGCAACGCGATCGCCAGCAGGTGGCGCTGGAGCGCGCCGAAAGCAACATCGAGAAGTTGTCGGTGAAAGCGCCCATCGGCGGCATGGTGGCACAGGAGATGACCTGGCGAAACGATTCCATGGGTCCAATGCAGGAAGGCGATCAAGCGTGGCCGGGCAATCCGCTGGTACGAATTTTCGATCCCACGGATATGATTGTCGTGACGCAGTTGAACGAACCCGACGGCGCCGCGATCACGCCCGGAACGCGCGTCAAAGTCCGCCTGGATGCGTATCCGGGGGTGGTGTTCGACGCGCACTACGATTCGGCGAGCCCGATCGCTACCTCGGCCTTCGCCAGTCCGATCAAGTTCTTTTCGGCGCGATTCCGTCTGGATCAACGCGATGCTCGCCTGTTACCGGATCTCTCGGCGGCGGTAGAAGTTGAAGTGGGCGGAGCCAAGCCGTGAAACGGCTGCGCAGTATCATTACGTTCCTGCTGGTCGCCGGAATTCTGGGCGGGACGGGCGTGTGGCTGTATCGCACGCGTCAGGTGCAGGCCAAATCGGATTTGCCGTCGGCGGAAGCGCGGCGCGGCGATTTTCAAGTGATCGTGCGCTGCCGCGGCGATCTGGTTGCGCTGCGATCGGTGCAACTCACCGCGCCGTTCAATGTTCCAGGCTTGCAGATCGTCTGGCAGGCGCCGGCAAACAGCGAGATCGCGCAGGGCGATGTGGTGGTGCGTTTCGATTCGAGCGCGGCGCGGGCGCAGTTACGCGAGAAGGAAGCCGGCCTGAAACAGGCGGAGGCGACGCTGGAACAAGCCAACGCGCAAGCACGCATGACCGCGGAGCAGGATCGCCTGGACTTGAATGCCGCGAGCGTGGAAGTGGAGCGCGCCAAGCTGGAGGCTTCGAAGCAGGAGATCGTCAGCAAGCTGCAAGGCGAGCAGAGCCGCATCGATCTGGGAATGGCGGAAGAGAAGCTGCGCGTGGCGCAGGCGGCGGTTGAGCTGCATCAGAAATCGGATGCGTCGAAGATCGCGTCGATCACACGGCAACGGGACAAAGCGCAGGCGGACATCGACATCACGAATAAGCGGCTGGCCAACATGGAGCTGAAGGCGCCGTCGAATGGCGTGATCACGTACATGTCGAATTACTCGCAGGGTTGGATGAACGCGAAACCGTTCAAGGTTGGCGATCAGATTTGGGCGGGCAGCGGAATCGCGGAGCTACCGGATCTGGCCACATTGCAGATCAAGGTGAAGCTGGAGGAGATCGATCGCGGCCGGGTAGTTGTGGGTCAGGACGCGCGCATTTTAATCGACCCGTTTCCCGAAAAACCGTTTGAGGGCAAGGTGTCGGCGATTTCGCCGATGGTCGAGCAGTCCTGGGGCGAATGGCCGCCGCAGCGAAATTTCAAGGCGCAGGCGACCTTCAACGTACCCGACAAACGGCTCCGCCCGGGTATGAACGGTCGCATGGATATTGTGGTCGAGAAAATTCCAAACGCGATCAGCGTTCCGGCGGCAGCGGTGTTTCCGCGGCAGGGACGCCCCACCGTTTTCGTGCAGGAGAAGGGCGACTGGAAGCCGCACGAAGTCGAGATTCTGGCCCGAAATCCCGATGAGGTCGCGATCAAGGGGATCGAAGCGGGAACGCGCGTCGCGCTGGTGGAACCGGACGCGGCGGCACAGGGTCAGTCGAAAGCTCCGGGCGCGGGTTCGGCGGCTACGGGCGCGCCGAAGGGTAAGCAGTGACGCTGAAATCGGCAATCGGCCTGGTGATCGCCGCCGCGACCGTGGCGTTGGGAGCGTGGGGCGGGGTGGAGCTGTATCGCACGGCGAACCAGTCGGGCGGCTCGCCGGTTCCAACCACCGCGGTGAAGCGCGGCAACGTTACATTCGCGGTGTACGCCAAGGGCGAACTTCAGGGCGGAAATTCAAAGATGATCACGACGCCGATGGTGGGCGGCGGCGAGACCAGTCTGACTTCGCTACGCGCGCCGGGCGAACTAGTGCGCGCGGGCGACGTGATCGCTACGCTGGACACCACCGATCAGACGTTCAAGCTGCGCGAAGCTGAAGCGGATGTGGCCGAGGCCGAGCAGAAAGTGATCCAATCGAAGGCGCAGTTAGAGGCCAAGGAAGAAGAAGACAATTACCTCCTGATCAAAGCGCGCGGCGATGTGAAGCAAGCTGAGCTCGAAGTTCGCCGCAATACGCTGGTAAGCGCGATCCAGGCCAAGCAGGCCGACCTGACGTTGCAATCCGCGCGGGAAATCCTGGCGCAGTTGGAGCGCGATTTGTCGAATCGCAAAGCGACATCGCAAGCAGGCGTGCAGATTCAGGAAGCGGGTCGCGCGAAAGCTCAGGTGCAAGCCGATACGGCGCGCAAGAACATTGAGTTGATGACGCTGCGCGCGCCCACCGACGGATACGTGAATATTCAGCAGAATACCAACACCAACATGATTTCGCAGGGAATGCAGCTCCCCATGTTGCAGGTGGGTGACACGGTTCGCGCGGGGATGGCCGTGGCGCAGATTCCCGACCTAAAGAGCTGGGAAGTAATGGCCCGGATCGCTGAAGCGGATCGCGGCCACCTCGCTCCGGGGCAGGAAGTTCGAATCAACGCGGTGGCGGTGCCGAGCCATCCCTTTCACGGCAAGGTGATCGATTTGGGTGGAACGTCCGGCCCGCAATGGGATCGTCGCTTCGAATGCAAAATATCGCTGCTGGATCCATCGCCCGAGTTGCGGCCGGGAATGACCGCCATGCTGGTGATCACGGCGGAGACAATGAACGACGCGCTGTGGATTCCGGCGCAGGCGCTGTTTGAAAGCGACGGGCGCAGTTTCGTGTATGTGCGCACGCCGCAGGGCGGCTTCAATACCTGGGACGTGAAGCTGGTGCGGCGCAGCGAAAGTCAGGTGGTGATCACCGGGATCGCCGAAGGACAGGTGGTGGCGCTGGCGAATCCGGATCGCGGTAAGGACAAGGGGAAAGATAAAAAGGGGCCGGGTTCGGCTACGCAGGCGTTGCCCCGCTGAGTTCGCTTCGAAGCCGCCATGTCTGTCTTCCGATTTCTCTCCGACATCCCGCTGGCCTTCGATAATCTGCGCGCGCAGAAAACTCGAACGGTACTCACCGCGCTCGGAATCGTGTTCGGCGTAGGCTCGGTGATCGGGATGCTTGCGATCGGGGCGGGCGCGCGTGAAGAATCGCTGAGCTTCATCGAACGATTGGGCGTGCGCAATGTGCTGGTGGATTCGATTCCCGCGTCGGGCCGGGAAGAAATGCAGCAGCGCAGACGGTCGTCGCCAGGATTGACGGAGCGCGACGTCCGAATCCTGGAAGCCAACGTCGAATCGTTGGAGATCATCTCGCCACGGCGAACGCTGCATCCGGCGCGCGTGCTGCCGAAGCCGCAGCAAGCCATGCCGAACGTGAATGGTGTGCGCCCGACGTTTTCAGCGATTCACAATCTGCGCGTTTCGGAGGGTCGGTTTTTTTCACCGGCCGACGATCTGAATAGCGCCCAGGTGTGCGTGCTGGGCGATCGGGTGAAGGTGAGTGTCTTCGGGTATGGTCCGGGCACGGTTGGAAAATACATTAAGGTGAACGATACGTGGCTCGAGGTAGTGGGCGTGCTTGCGCCGCTCGTCGGCTCGGGCCTCAAGGTGGGTGCGCAGGCTGAGGATCGCAACAACCTTATCTATGTTCCGTTCAACACCTATCAGTACCGTTTCTGGGATACCAGTGCGTTCATGAAGGATGATCTGGATGGAATCGACATTCGCTTGAAGACCGGCGCGGACAGCGTGAGAACGGCGGAAGTGGTCACGGCGATTCTGAATTCGACGCATCGCAACATTGAAGATTTCACGGTCACGATTCCGGCGGCGTTGCTGGCGCAGCAGCAGAAGACGCAGACGATTTTCACCTACGTGATGGTGGCGATCGCCGCGATTTCGCTGTTAGTTGGCGGCATCGGAATCATGAACATCGTGCTGGCGACGGTGATGGAGCGCACGCGGGAGATCGGGATCCGGCGCGCGACGGGGGCACGGCGCACCGACATTGTGCGTCAGTTTCTTTCAGAGAGCGTGCTGATTTCGGTGGGTGGAGGATTACTCGGAATCGGATTTGGCTTGGCGCTTTCGTGGCTGATCGCGCGGACGGCGGAATGGAAGACCATCGTTACGCCGACGTCGGTAGTGATCGCGTTCTCGGTGTCGGTCGCGGTGGGCGTGGTGTTCGGGATCTACCCGGCAGTGAAAGCGTCAAGAATCGATCCGATTGAAGCGTTGCGGTACGAATAGCAAGACGCGTCGGGGCGGATTTTGGCCGCGATTGATTGTCTGTATTGATCTGCGTAAATCGTCGACATCACACTGAGGATACCGTTGGGCCACCGTCAACACCTTATTGACAGGGCCGGGCTAATCATAGTATTGTCGATCTAGAATGTACACAATGTGCCCGCCCCGCCGCTGTTGTCGCTACTTTCTCTAAGCTCAACCCCTTTCCTTCTTACGGTTTAGATCGAGGAACTCAAGCGTGCGTTGGCCATCAACCATTCTGCTTTTCGTGATTCTTCTGCGCGTGGCGACTTGCCAGAGCCTTACGGGGACCGTTCGCGACCAGACCGGGGCGCCGATTCCGGGGGCGTCGATACAAGTGACGAATGTCGCAACTGGTGTCGCGGCGGAGGCACCGGGCAACGACGCTGGATTGTATCGCCTAAGCGCGCTACCTCCAGGGAACTACCAAGTGGAAGTACAGGCGCCCGGCTTCGGCAAACTATCGCGGCGAGGTGTGACGCTGGAAGTGGGCCAAGTGCTGAATTTGGACCTGACGCTGCCGATCGGGGAGCAGAGCGAGACAGTCAACGTGGTGGAGTCGGCGGCGTCGATCGAATCGCAGAGTTCGCAGATCGCGCAGGCGGTGACGCGTGTGATGTTGAGCGGGCTGCCACTGCCGAATCGCGCGGCGTCGTCGCTGGCGGCGCTGGCACCGGGCGTCGTGATGATCGATACGGGCGCGGGGACGGCGGAGAATTATCCCGTGTTCACGGTGGCGGGAGGGCGCGCCCGCAACCAGAGTTTTCTGCTGGACGGCGGCAACGTTTCGAACGCGGTGGGCTTGACGCGGCCACAGCAACTCACCACGCTGCCGGTGGACGCGATGCAGGAATTTCGCGTGATCTCCAATAACTATTCGGCCGAGTACGGGCACTCGACCGGCGGGATCGTCACCATGTCGACCCGCGCGGGCAGTAACGAATGGCACGGCAGTCTGTTCGAGTCGCTGCGCAACACCGCGCTGGACGCGCGCAACTTTTTCGCGGCGGCCAAGCCGGCGATTCACTTGAATCAATACGGCGGGTCGCTGGGCGGTCCGATCGTGAAAAACAAAACGCACTTCTTCGTGACCTGGGAGGAGACCAAGCAGATCGCAGGCGACACATCGGCGTTCACCGTGCCGACGCTGCTGAATCGGGTGGGAGACTTTTCGGATTTGCGGTCGAGCGCCGGTGCGCCGGTGCTGATCTACGATCCGTCGAGCACGTCGGGTGGAACCCGGCTGCCCTTCGCGGGGAATCGAATTACGCCGGATCGATTCGATGCGGTGGCGCGGGCCGCGCTGGACTACTATCCGCTGCCGAATCGCGCCGGGACCCGCACCAACGCGAGCAACTATGCGGGCAACAACTCGAGTGCGGTGAATCGCGACATCTGGGTCGCGCGTCTGGATCACCAGATCGGTTCGCACGATTCGGTCACCGCGCGCTACTACCTCAACGACGCCAACACCAACGTCTCGGGATTCTATGGGCGTCCGGAGGCGGATCCAGCGGCGGATATCACCGACGCGCGCATTCAGAGCATCCTGGGCGCGCACACGCACACCTTCCGGCCGAACCTGATCAACGAATTTCGCTACACCTACCTGCGGCGCAAATTTCTGGATCAGCGGCCGGGTTTCGGCGAGAATCTTGCATCGGCGATCGGACTGAAAGGCGTGAGCGACGCGGCATTTCCGTCCTTCACGCTGCCGGGTTATGCGGCGCTGGGAAATTCGACGGCAGTGTTTCGTTTCCAGACGCCGATCATCGATCAGCAAGTGACCGAGGCGCTGTCGTGGTTCCACGGTAAGCATGCGTGGAAGTTTGGAATGGAGTACCGGCGCGGCGCGAACGACGAAATCCGCGACCGAGGCTCGGCGGGAGTTTTCGGATTCACACCGCTGATCACCGACCGGCCGGGGGTCACCGGAACGGGCAACGCGCTGGCGAGTTTTCTGCTGGGCGAGGTCAACTCGGCGAGCGTGCAGGTTTCGGACAAGATACCATCGCGGGCGGCCTACTGGGCGATTTACGCGCAGGACGATTGGCGCGTCACGGATCGCCTGACGCTAAATGCGGGCGTGCGCTGGGAGGTGGAACTGCCGCGGCGGGTGGAAGGCAATCGCATGAACTCGTTCGATCCGGTGGCCATCAATCCGATTTCCGGAACTCCCGGAGTGGTCACGTTCGCCGGCGTGAACGGGACACCGGAGCGTGCCTTCGCTACCGATACCAATAATTTCGGACCGCGTCTGGGTTTCGCTTACCGCTTGCCGGGCGCGCGCGAAACGGTGCTGCGCGGCGGCGGCGGCATGTTTTTTGGACCGACGGTCAGCAATACCATCGGCGACGTGGCATCGTTGGGATTCTCGACGTCGGCGAGTTATGTGGTGGCACAGGCGGAACTGCAGAGCGCGCTGCGGCTGCGCGACGGATTTCCTGCGATCACTCGGCCTCCGCTGGGTCCCGGGTTCGGCGCCGTCGCGCCCGGTCAAAAGCCTAACACGGCAGTCGGCTATTTCAATCCGCGGCAGGTCGCGCCGATTTCATATCAATACAATTTGAATCTGCAGCGCGAGATCGCGCGCGGGTTGGTGCTGGAAGCGGGTTATCTAGGCAACGTCAGCCATCATCTGACGGCCAACGATTTCAGTCTTGACCAGGTCGCGCCGGCACTGATGGGCGAGGGCGACGCGCAATCGCGGCGGCCGTTTCCGCAATTCAGCAACGTGACGTGGATCAATCCTTCCATCGGCAATTCGACCTATCATGCGGGGTTCGTGCGCGCCGAAAAACGTCTGGGCAGCGGCGTGTCGTTCCTGGCGCATTACACCTTTTCGAAGTTTCTGGACGACGTGGAGTCAGCCAACGAGTATGGCGTGACGGGCAGTTACATGGACGCATATCGCCGCTACCTGGATAAGGGGCGTAGCGCGAGCGACGTGCCGCATCACGCGGTGGTCACACTGCTGTATCAGGTGCGCCCGTTTCGCGGGAATCGGATAGTGAACGGCGCACTGGGGAACTGGCGGGTGGGTCTGCTGCTGACCGCGGAATCGGGTCCGCCGTTCACGGTCATCACGTCGGCGAATACCACCAACGCGTTTCCGGCGGGCAGCCTGCGTCCCAACCTGCTGCGCGACCCGTCGCTGCCGTCAGACCAGCGGTCGGTGCAGCGCTGGTTCGACACGAGTGCGTTTTCGTCACCAGCGCAGTTCACGTTCGGCAACGCTCCGCGATCGGTGCTGCGCGGCGCGCCGGTGAATACTACCGACCTGACAATCGAGAAAACATTCGCGTTCCGGGAGCGCTGGAAGTTCGACCTGCGGGGTGAGTTCTATAACGTCCTGAATCACGCGAATTTCAATCTGCCTGGTTTGACCAAGGACGCCGCTGATTTCGGAGTGATCTCCAGCGCGCGGCCGGCACGCACGGTGCAACTAGCGGCTCGACTGAGTTTTTGAGCGGCCCTTCGGGAGCGAACTACGGACGAGCCTGCGGGCGCTGATACAGCTCGATCGTGTATCCGTCCGGATCTTTCACAAAGTTGGTTCCCTCGACGATGCGCAAAGGGGATAGCCCGCGGCTGCGACCCGCTCCGCAAAACTGGTCGTCTGTCGCTCAAACTCAGCGTGCAATCAGCGAATTGACGATCACAGAGCGTCTTCCTATTGCCGCCGGCGAAACAGCGTCATCAGAAACCATCGTGGCGAACACTGCTGGAGGGCAAGCGTTCCGCGCGGGGTTCCGGCAATTCCCGCAAGTGTAGCCCGCGCGCAGCGAGTCGGGTGAGTGATTCAATTCGCTTTCCGCGGCCCATCCGACGGAGAGAACCGGCCCTTCACGGCGCGCTTCTCCAAACGCTCGATCGCTTTCGCAAACTCACCCGGCGTGTGAACGCGAATGGTATCGCCCTTCAACCGATCAATCGCGCGGCTGATGCTGTCCGGATAATCGCCGCCCGGAGGCTGGATAATAGTGGTCGGCGCTCCGGGCCGCGAACCCCGCGCCCCCTCCGGAACGATCATCGGACGTCGCTGCGGACGATGTTGCAAATAGAAAAAATGCGGGGCGCCCTCGCCCGGCTTGTCTAACATTTCTGGCGGCATCTTTTCGTCGTAACGCTCGCGCGGGCCCAGAAAAACCACTGCGTCCGCGGGGCGTTCGGCGCGCAACTCGTCGTTGATGAAGCCGGCCAGCAGTCCCAGGTGCCCGCCCGGATTTCCCAGCTTGCCGGCATCGATGGTCCCCAGATTCAGACCGTTCAACGTCTCCGAAACCTTCCTGAGATCGCGCAATTGGAACCCGTCCTGGCGCATCAGTTCGCGCTGCTGCTCCAGGTTGAAGAGAATCAGCTTCACCGATGCGGAGGGCAAGCGCTCCAGCAGCGCGGCCAGCATACCCAGTAGCAGGTTGCGGTCGTAACCGCTCAATCCAGCGCGACTGGTGCGGCGGAAAGTGAATGGCGCCGAATCTACCAGCACGGTAAGTCGCAGCGGCGGACCCGCGTCGTTGTCGCGATCCAGCACCGGCGAGCCGCGCAGCGGCAAGCCGCGCTCCGATAATCCGGCGACTGTGCCCGGCGGCATTCCCAATTTCACGCCCTTGTCGCCGCGTCCCAGCGCAACCTCCACCTGCCAGGACTTGCGACAGGTGCGCCCCGCGTCGTCCATCAGAATCCACGAGACGTCATAGCGACCTTCGCCCAGCAAGTATGAGCCGCCCGATTCGGCTTCGGATTTGGTGGTCTCCGGAATCGGCGGCAGCCGGATCACGTCGATTAGATAAACTGGCTTGGCCTCGCCGCCTTGCGAACCGTTTTGCGGAGTGATGCGCGTAAGAATGGCCCACACGTGGCCCGTTCCGACGTACTGTTTCATCGGCACGGTGACCACGTATCCCGCCTGAAACCGAAACGTGAAATTGAGCGCCGGCTTGATGGGGCGCACATCGCACCGCAGTGGATTCGCGTCCGCAGGGGCATCCAGTTGCTTCACGGCCTGGCCAACTTTCTCCGGCTCCATGACCATTTGTCCCGAGATTACCGTCGCGCAAGTGAGCGCCGCGAAAAGTGCGGCTCGCATGCCTCTATAGTATCCAGTGTCGGCCAGCCCAATCAGCTACAGGCCCGGCGCGGTTCTGCCGAAGTCGGAGTCATGAGCATTCAATTCCATACGGTCATCCGAAGGCCAGAGGCGGGCGTCAAATCCTGGGCCGAAATGAGAGCACGCAAGCGAATAATCGTGCTGTCGCTAATTGCTTTGGCAGTCGCGGCTCCGGCTCTGGCAGACGACGGCATAGTCGGCATATGGTCGTCTGTATCGCGAACCAAAGGCGGCCTCGGTCACCAATTGATTTTCACAAAAACAGGAACATGCACGTATACATTTGGCGCGGTCGTAGACTTTAAGTATGAGATAAAAGAAGGCCGCATAAGGATGACGCTCTTACAACCCAATACCAACGAGGTTTCAACTGAGCAGTTCCTACTGGAAGGGGACACGCTTACCCTAAATCCTAAAACACCTGAAAGTAAGCAAGTAATGAAGCGAGCGGGGAAATCGTACGAAGGAACGCACCCCATAGTCGGCGATTGGACCTATCCTCATTACACTGGAGGAATCGCTTTGATGAGGTACTCGCGAACTGGCCTTGTTCAACTTACCGTCCCTGCAAGCTCGCTCGATGGAACTTACCGTATTGACCACGACTCCATTTTCATCGAGATGCAGAGTCAGAAGCCGACCAGCGCAAAGTTCAAGCAGAATGGTAATTCGTTAATTCTGATCGACGCCAAAAACAGGGAAGATAAATACGTTAGATTTGATTACTAAGGTTTTCTGTAAACCTGCGTTTCGAGTGCTCCGTGCAGTCAAACAGCCAGCTTGCCGCGATAGACCATTTCCTTCAACTGAAATTTCGTCTTTACTTCGAGCGGTCCCAGCTTGGTCGCGAAAGTCACTTCTTTGTGGTCCAGCGTAAGCTGCTCCGCATCCCGACGGAAGTACAGCAGCGTCCCGCGGTTCGGCTTACTCGCGTCCACCTTCACCGGCAGAATCGGATCGCGATGCTGCGGCGTCAGTCGCGTCGCGTCGATAATACGTGCGGCGATTTCCTCGGCGTCCGGATCGGATTCGTCGCCGGCGCGCTTGCGCGCTCCAGCCATCGGCAGACCACTCACGCTGATGATGTAATGCTCTGCCGCTTCGCTGGTGAGGCCTTCCTTCTTCTGGGCCAATAATATGGGCTCCGCGGATTCCCAACGAACCAGGCCGCGGAACGACCCGATCACGGTATCGTTTTTGGACGCGCTTCCCGAGCTTCTTTCCGATCCTCCGGTGGAAGCGTTGCGTCCGCCCGCGCCGCCGCTCATCGCATATCCGCCGCCTTTTTTCTTGGACTCGCCGCCCTCCGGCGACACGGCCTTCATGTTGGCGTTGACGTCGCGAGCCCACGGAGAGCGGTTGAGCAACATGTCCACCTCCTCGGCCGACCACTCCTCAGGCTTCTTTTCGTTCCAGAATTCCTTAGCAAAGGCCCACGCGGGCAGTCCGCGAAAAGCAGCCGGCAGACCGATGCTCAACAGAAGCGCAGTGCGTCGAGTGATCATAAATTTTACTCCGGAGGTCCTATTGCTAATGATAGCTGCGTGCCCAACCGCCCGCACTTCCAATCTGGAGTGTGGGGCCGCCACTCCTGGCGGCAGGCCGGTTTTCGAACCGGCCTTGATGAAGCCGGCTAAAGCCGGCTCGTCGGCAAGACTGCCGGCCCCACGAGGCTACTGCGGCGGTGGCTTTGCACTCGCGGGCGGCAGCACTGTGCCGATGATTTCGCCGGACACCACCATCTCCACGCGCCGATTCGCCTGGCGCCCGCCCGAGGTATTGTTGTCCGCCATCGGCATGCTCTTCCCGAAACCCTGCGCTGTAATATACGCCGGACCCACGCCCTGCGTGATCAGATAATCGCGAACCGCGGCGGCCCGGTTCTCCGACAGCCGCAGGTTCACGTCATCGCCGCCCAGGTTGTCGGTGTGTCCTTCCACTTTCACGCGCAGATCCGGGTGTCCCAGCAGAATCCCCGCGATGCGCGCCAGCTTTTCGCGCGCCGCGGGCCGCAGCGTGAAGCTGCCGATATCGAACAGCACGTCCGACATGTTCACCACCAGCCCGCGCGGCGTGTCCGTAGTCTGGAGAATCGCGTTGAACTGGTCGTAGAGCTGCTGGCGGAGTCGTTGCCGGTCTTCCTCGGCCTTGCGGCGGAACCCGTCGGCTTCGGCTGCGGCTTCGCGAAACTTGGCAGCCTCGATCGCCAGTTGCTTCTGTGCCGCCACCGCTTCGGCGCGAGCGGCCTGCGCTTCCGCCATGGCTTTTTCCGCCGCGGCGCGCGCTGCCTGCGCTTCGCGTTTCTGGCGGTCGGCTTCAGCGGCATAGGCCAGCGCGTCTGCCCGAGCTTTTTCCGCGGCAGCGCGATCCGCCTCGGCCCGCACTCGCTGGCGATTCTCATCTTCCGCCTTCAAGCGGGAGGCTTCGGCTTTTTCACGTTCGGCGTTTTCGCGCGCGATGGAGGCCTTTCGCTCGTTGTCCTGCTCTTCGGCCTGCTGCCGTCGAATCGCGATCACGCGCGCGTCTTCGGCGCGCACCACCGCTTCGCGCGCCATGGTGACTACCGGTTTTTGACCGGGCTTCTGTTGCTGATAGCGCAGGGCTTGTTGCAGCGCTTCGTTGGCCTTCTGAAAACTCTCCGGCGCGTATTGATCGGCGCGAGCCACCTGCGCCAGTTGCACCGCATTTTGCGCCTCATACAGCTCGAACGGATTCTTCTTGTTCACCTGCACCTGGGCGAATCCCGCGGCCTTGCCCTGGAAGGTGTAAACGCCCCGCGGCAGCAACTCGTACCGCGCGTTGACCGCTTCGATCACACCGCGCGTGTCGGCGCGCACCGAGTTTTCCAGCACCACCACGTCGCTTGGTAGAGTGACCGCGTAATACGGCTCGGCCGTGACGATCATCCCAAAGGTCTGAATCTCACAGGAGGTGTCGAGCTTGCTGGTCGAGCCCGCGCCATAACTGTCCAGCGTCAGCTCACCCAGGTTGACCGGCCGGCCGTCGGGTGAGATCGCCCACAATACATAGGTCAGATACTCGGGCCCGTAGCTCGAGGGTTGGACTAAATTCTTGAACTCGGCCGACACGTGGATCACGCCGCGCACACTTTCAACGCGTGCCGATCCACGCGCGAACGCCATCAGCGGAGTGCCTTGAAAATCGATCCGCGTCGCTCCGCCGCGATGCAGATAATTGACCGCCTGGGTGCTCCGGGCGACTACTTCCACGTGGAAAACCGCGGGTTTTGAAGTCTGAAAAACGGGCGGCTGCGACGGGCTGGCAACCTGCGCGTACACGACGAATGCAGCCCCGATCACCAAGGCCGCGAGGTTGCGAAAGTGGAATGGACGCCGCAAGATCGCCAGTGTCTATTATAGGTGGGTTCGCGGTTTGGCTGGCCGCGAAGCGGGCTCTTCGCTAACGGCTTTCTCGGTCTCTAAGGATCGCGGCCATCACGCGAGGGTCGCGACGCCCATGCATGACGGCAATTACCCACAGCGGCTTTTCGTCCGGTGCGTAGGCGATCAGGTAATCCCGTACCAGCGTGAAGCGCAGAGGACGAGACGTCAGATCGGGTCGGCGATGCCCGCGGTGGGGGAATGGAACAAGATTACGGATCGTCTCAAGAATTTCTTCGCGAACGCGGCGGGCGGCTTGCGGACTATCCGCAGCAATGTACTTCCAAAGCTCGAGGATGTCGCGCGCGGCCTCCGGGTGCAGCTCGAAGCCACGACTCATTTGCGCGGCGGCTTCAGCAGTTCGTCCTCGCGGCAGCGGAGGCTCTCGAAGAACGCCTCACCGTCGACGGGCTTCACGCGTCCGCTTTTTAAATCGTCGTAGCGGCTGTCCAGCATTTCTCGCGTCCCCGCCAAGTCGTCAAGATAACCCGTGATCGCGTCTTCCACCAGCTCGCCAGCCGGCCGGCCGGTCCGTGACGACAATTCATTGAGCTTCTCTTCCAACTCGGGCCGCAATTGTACTTCCATGCCTTTAACGTAGGGATTCGGGCGTTGCGTGTCAACCCGTGGCACACAGCGCTACTGATGTTGCTTCTTCTGGATGTACTTAAGGGGCGCGGTGTGAAGAGGGACCGCGCCCCTTTGCCAGCAACCCTCGCAAGTTATTCCTGAGGTTTGCTAGAAGTTCGAATGGAAGTAATGCGCGTGCCGATTACTTCGCCTGAAACCACCAACTCAACACGACGGTTCATCTGGCGACCGGCCGCGTTGCCGTTATCGGCCACCGGCATGGTCTTGCCGAAGCCCTTCGAGGTTACGTTTTCCGAACGCACGCCCTGGGCCACCAGGTATTCGCGAACAGCTTGGGCGCGATTCACGGAGAGCTTCATGTTCATTTCGTCGCCACCCGTGCTATCGGTGTGACCTTCCACTTCAATCCTGAGTCCAGGATGGCCCAGAATAATGCCCGCGACCTTGGCCAGCTTCTCTCGCGCGCCCGGGCGCAGGGTGTACCGACCCACATCGAACAGCACGTCCGACATGTTCACGATCAAGCCGCGCGCAGTGTCGCGCGTTTGCAGAATCGAGTTGAACTGATCCAGCAGTTGCTGGC